>NZ_JANIBK010000033.1 GCF_024505165.1 Methylomonas rivi | reverse complement strand
GCCAGCGCCACCCGCCGGGCCATGCCGCCGGACAGTTCGTTCGGCATCAAATGGCGGGCGCCGCGCAAGCCGACGGCCTGCAATTTCATCAGCACCAGGCTGCGGATCATGGATTCCGGCAGATGCGTGTGTTCCCTCAATGGAAAAGCCACATTGTCGTAGACATTCATGTCGGTCAGCAGCGCGCCGCTTTGGAACAGCATGCCCATGCGTTTGCGCAAACCATACAAGTCCTTGGTCTTCAGTTTATGT
This sequence comes from Methylomonas rivi, assembly GCF_024505165.1. GTDB lineage: Bacteria > Pseudomonadota > Gammaproteobacteria > Methylococcales > Methylomonadaceae > Methylomonas > Methylomonas rivi. Next base: position 36,254 of record NZ_JANIBK010000033.1, on the reverse strand, counting down.
ACGTTTTGACCGTCCACGCGAACGTGGCCGGCATGCGGATACAGTTGGCCGCCGATTAATTTGAGCAAAGTGGTTTTGCCGGTGCCGCTGGGGCCCATGATGGCGGTGACTTTGCCGCGCGGAATATTCAGACTGATATCGTCGAAAATTTTTCGCGTTCCGCGGGAAAAACTAAGGTTTTCGACGGTAACTATATGATTTGTTGAGCTTGCGCTTATAGGCATTTGCCGAGGTTTCAAGATTTTTTTTGAATTTAGGATGACTATTTTGTATGAGTCGTTAAGAATAAGTCAATGACTCGAGATGAAAAGGTCGGCAATAACATGCAATAATGGTTCCTTTTTTAACATTTAGACGGGAGCATCAGTTTGGCGCGCGATGAGGATATTCAAGCATTGGCGATTGCGGTCATACAAACCGAAACCAAGGCCGTTGCCAAGCTGGCCGAACGCATTGACGAGCAATTTATCCGCGCCTGCCGTTTATTATTGGCTTGCAAGGGCCGCGTCGTCGTCACCGGCATGGGGAAATCCGGGCATATCGCCGGCAAAATCGCCGCCACGTTGGCCAGTACCGGAACCCCGGCTTTTTTTGTGCACCCGGGCGAGGCCAGCCACGGCGATCTGGGTATGATTACCCGGCAGGATGTGGTGTTGGCGCTGTCGAATTCCGGCGAAACCGAAGAAATTTTGACGATTTTGCCTATCATTAAGCGGCTGGGCGTACCGCTGATTGCCATGACCGGCAATACCGGATCGGCTTTGGCCAAGTTCGCAAGCGTACACCTTAATGTGGCTGTCGAGCAGGAGGCCTGTCCGTTGGGACTGGCTCCCACGGCCAGCACCACGGCGGCCTTGGTGATGGGCGATGCCCTGGCGGTTTCGCTGCTGCAAAGCAAGGGATTTACCCGTGACGATTTTGCCTTGTCCCATCCGGGCGGCAGTCTGGGCAGGCGCTTGTTATTGCAAGTTAGCGACATTATGCACCGCGGCGCCGAAGTGCCGATGGTTGCCGATTCGGTGACGGTCAGTAAAGCCTTGCTGGAAATGACGGAAAAGAAACTGGGGATGACGGCGGTGGTCGATCAAAGCCAGCGCGTGGCGGGCATCTTCACCGACGGCGATTTGCGGCGCATGCTGGAGAAAAATCTGGACGTACACGTTACCCGGGTTGCCAGTGTCATGACGTGCCCGGGGACGGTGATTACGAGCGGCATATTGGCCGCGGAAGCCATGCAAATTATGGAAGCCAAAAAGATCAATGCCCTGTTGGTCGTCGACGAAAACCGGCGTCTGGAGGGTGCGTTAAATATGCACGATTTGCTGCGGGCCGGTATTGTTTGAGGAGAAGGCATGCTGAATATATCGCGGGCGCAACAAGATAAAATCAAGCTGCTAAAGTTATTGATATTGGATGTCGACGGGGTGTTGACCGACGGGCGTTTGTTTTTCGACGACAACGGCAGGGAATATAAATGCTTTCATGCCCGCGACGGCCATGGCATTAAATTGTTGCGCCAATCCGGCGTCGAGGTAGCGGTGATTTCCGGCCGAAAATCCAACTCCGTGGCCTTGCGCATGCAAAGCCTGGGGGTCGATTTAGTCTACCAGGGCCACGAAAACAAGCGGGCGGCCTTTGCCGAGATTCTGCAAAACCTGAATTTGCGTCCCGAGCAGGCCGCCCACGTTGGCGACGATGTACTGGATTTGCCGATTATGCTGCAAGCCGGCTTCGCGGTGGCGGTTGCCGATGCGAATTTTGCCGTCAAGCAGCGCGCGGACTGGTGCACGTTGGCGCCGGGCGGATTGGGGGCGGTGCGCGAGGTGTGCGACCTGATCATGCAGGTGCAGGGCACTTTTGAGGCGATGTTGCAGAACTATTTATGAATTTTTGGGATAAATACCAACTGTTTATTTATGTGGCCGCGGCGGCGTTGCTGACGTGGTGGTTGCAGCAGTTATACGAACAGCGCGCCATCGAAATTAAAGTGGCGGAAAATAGCCCCGATTTTTTCAGTTCGGGCTATTACAAACAAGAAATGGGGCCGGATGGCTTGCCCAAGAGCGAATTGACGGCGGCAAGCATGCGCCATTATAAAGCGGACGGATCCACCCATCTGGAGCGGCCGGTGATGGTTTTGCATAACCCTAATGCCGCGCCGTGGGTGATTCGATCCGATAGCGGCGTCATGGCGGCCGACGGGGACAATCTGCAACTGAACGGCAAGGCGGTTATCGATCGCGCGGCAGAGCGGGGCTCTTCGGCCTTGACAATCGATACGTCGGATTTACGGGTTAAATTGTCAACCCATTTTGCGGAAACAACGGCTTGGGCGGATATCGTTAGCCCACCCAATCGAACATCGGGCACCGGTATGGAAGTAACCTTTGTGAGTCCTATTCACTTGAAATTATTGTCCAAGGTTAAAGGGCGTTATGAAATTAAGTAAGTTTATCGGCTTGGGGCTGTTGCTGTCCGCGCGTCTGGCATTCGGTTTGGAAACGGACGCCGAGCAGCCCGTGTATATCGATTCGGATAACGCGGTTTACGACGAAAAGGCGGAAGTCAGCACGTATACCGGTAATGTGGTGGCCAAGCAGGGTAGCATTAGAATCGACGCCGATAAACTGGTGGTTTATATGAAAGACGGCGACATTATCAAGTTGGTGGCGACCGGGAAGCCTTCGAAATTCGAACAGTTACCCGCCGTGGGCAAGGAAAAAATGTACGGGGAAGGTTTGGTCAACGAATTTTATCCCGACAAAAATTTGCTGATCTTTATGCAAAATGCCTCGGTCTGGCAGGGGGATGCCAAACAATCCAGCGACCATATCGAGTATGATACTAAAAACTCTCTGCTGAAGGCCGGCGAGCCCCGCGCGGACGGCAAGCGCGTCCATTCCGTGATCAAACCCAAAGCAAAACCGGCTCAGTGATATGGCGCGTTTAAGGGCGGAACAATTATTCAAAAGTTATAACCGGCGCAACGTTGTTAACGGGGTCAGCCTGCAGGTTGACACCAGCGAGGTGGTCGGTTTGCTGGGGCCCAACGGCGCCGGTAAAACCACCAGTTTTTATATGCTGGTGGGCTTGGTCAAGGCCGATGCCGGAGAAATTTATCTGGATGATCAGCGTATTACCCACCATCCCATGCATAGGCGGGCCCGGCTGGGCATAGGCTATTTGGCCCAGGAAGCTTCGGTGTTCCGTAAATTGAGCGTGGCGGATAACTTGCGGGCAGTCTTGCAGATTCGCGCCGACCTGACCGACGGCCAGATCGAGTTGATGATCGATGAATTGCTGGGCGAGTTCGGCATCAGCCATTTGCGTAACCAGCAGTCCATGGGGCTGTCGGGCGGGGAGCGCCGGCGGGTGGAAATCGCCAGGGCGCTGGCGTCGGAGCCGCAGTTTATTCTGCTGGACGAGCCGTTTGCCGGCGTCGATCCGATTTCGGTGCTGGAGTTGCAAAAAATTATTGCCCAATTGAAGGACCGGGGCATCGGCATATTGATTACCGAGCATAAGGTTCGGGAAACGCTTGAAATATGCGATCGGGCCTACATCCTGAATGCAGGAGGGGTGATTGCCGAGGGAGCCTCGCGGCAATTGGTTGAAAACGAGGAAGTCCGCCGCGTATATTTGGGCGACACATTTAGCTTATAGAGATCGGGTAGTTATGAAGCAATCTTTACAGCTCAGAATTGGTCAGAGCCTGACGATGACGCCGCAATTGCAGCAGGCGATTAAACTGTTGCAGATGTCGACCCTGGATCTGCAGCAGGAAATTCAACAGGCGTTGGAATCCAATATGATGCTGGAGGTTGAAGAGGACGATTTGCCGACCCTGGAGTACAGGGAAAAGAAAACCGAAAATAACGATCAGGTCACCAGCGAGGGCTCGCAAACGGACCTGCCGGACGAACTGCCGGTCGATGTCAGTTGGGATGACGTCTATGAAAGCGCCTTGCCGGCCGGAGACGATTCGTCCGATAGCGCCGAATTCGAAACCTTTCGCGGCAAAACCCAAACCCTGCAAGACCATTTGATCTGGCAATTGGAATTGACCCATGTCTCCGAGCGCGATTACGCCATTGCGGTGGGGATTATCGACGCCATTAACGACGACGGCTATGTCGCCACCGATTTGAACGATATTTACCAGGGGTTGCTGGAGCAGTTGGACGATCTGGAAATGGACGAGGTGCAGGCCGTATTGCACATGATCCAGAATTTCGATCCGGTCGGTGTCGGCGCGCTGGATTTGGCGGATTGCTTGCGGTTGCAAGTGCTGCAATTGCCCGACGCTACCCCTTATAAAGCCGACACGCTGGATTTCGTTACCCGGCATTTGGAACTGTTGGCCAGTTGCGATCAGGCCCGGCTGATGAAACGGGTCGGTTTCAACGAAGAGCAATTGAAAGGGGTTCTGGCTCTGATACGCAGTTTGGATCCCAAGCCCGGCGCGCGTTTGCAGGAAATGGACGTGGAGTACGTGGTGCCCGACGTGTTCGTCCACAAGGTCAAGGACCAATGGCAGGTCACGCTTAATCCCGATATCGCCCCCAAGCTGCGCATCAATCCGTTCTATTCCGGCATGATCAAGCGGGCCGATAATAGCCAGGACAATGTCAGCATGAAAAACCACATGCAGGAAGCGCGTTGGTTTATCAAAAGCCTGCACAGCCGCAACGATACGCTGTTGCGGGTGGCCAAAAGTATCGTGGAAAAGCAGGGCGAATTTTTCGAGCACGGTCCGATTGCCATGAAAGCCATGGTGTTGCGCGATATCGCCGAGGAATTGGAACTGCACGAATCCACCATTTCCAGGGTCACCACACAAAAATACATGCACACGCCGCAGGGGGTGATCGAATTTAAATACTTCTTCTCCAGCCATGTCAGCACGGAAGGAGGAGGGGAGTGTTCCGCCACGGCGATCAGAGCACTGATAAAAGAGTTGGTGGGGAATGAAAATCCGGCCAAACCCTTAAGCGATAGTAAAATATCCGACTTATTGAACGAGAAGGGCATCAATGTGGCGCGCCGTACCATTGCCAAATACCGCGAAGCCATGTCGATTCCTTCCACCAGCCAGCGGAAAAGGCTAATTTAATCTAACGGGAAGCACATTTTTTATAAACAGGAGTATTTCCATGCAAGTCAGTATCACAGGTCATCACGTAGAAGTCACCGAGGCATTAAGAGCCCATGTGGAAGACAAAATCAGCAAATTAAAACGCCATTTCGATAATGTGGTCGATGTTCACGTCATCTTGACCGTCGAAAAACTGGAACAAAAAGCGGAGGCTACCGTGCAAATCAGCGGCGCAAAGCTGTATGCCGACGATACGCAAGAAGATATGTATGTCGCTATCGATAACATGGTCGACAAATTGGACAGACAGATTGTCAAACACAAAGAAAAATTACAAAACCATCGTTAATTACTAAGCCACCAGGGCAGGGCGAAGCTGGGCTTCGCCCTGTTAATAGTTTATGAAATTGGTCATTATCAGCGGCTTGTCAGGCTCCGGAAAAAGCATCGCTCTGGATACGCTGGAAGATTGCGGATATTACTGCATCGATAATTTACCGGTCGTCTTGCTGCAGGATTTTATTGACCATGTGATGCTGGAAGATAGGCAAACCTATCAAAAAACCGCCATCGGCATCGATGCTCGCAATCAAACCGAAAACTTGGCGGATTTTCCCAATAATCTGAAATTTATTCGGGATAAAGGTATCGAATGCGAAGTGGTGTATATGCATGCCGAGGAAAATATCATCCTCAAGCGCTATAGCGAAACCCGCCGCCGGCACCCGCTCACCACGCCCGACAGGCCCTTGCGGGAAGCCTTGGAAATCGAGCAGGAAGTGTTGCGGCCGTTCGCCGTTCATGCCGATATTACGATCGATACCAGCTATACCTTGTATCACCAGTTAAGGGGGTTGCTGAAAAACTGCCTGGGCGAAAAGGGCAAGGGCAGTTTGTCGATTTTATTTCAGTCCTTCGGGTTTAAATACGGTATTCCGTTGGACGCGGATTTTGTATTCGATGCCCGCAGTTTGCCCAATCCCTATTGGGTAGCGGAATTGCGCGGACATAACGGCAAAGACCAGCCGGTTATCGATTTTTTGCAAAGCGAAACCATAGTCCAGGAATTTTTGCAGGACATCAGCCGGTTTATCGAACGCTGGGCGCCCCGTTTCGAGTCCGATAACCGCAGCTATCTGACCATTGCCATTGGCTGTACCGGCGGGCAGCACCGTTCGGTTTTTTTGGTCGAAGCGCTTAGCCAATATTTTAAAGACAAGATTCCGAATGTGATCGTCAGGCATCGCGAGCTGCGCTAGTCGAAAGCGTGGTCCCTAAAAATAATCGTTTCCATTATGTCATCATTGCCGATAGAAAATAATAAACAGCTGCTGGACAGAGTCAGCAAGATCCTGGAAAAAGGCTCCCAGATTGAAATCAGAAATCTGGTGCATTCTTTATATCCCGCCGAAACGGCGCATATTCTCGAATCCCTGGGGCCGGAACAACGCGCCAAAATTTGGGAGGTGATTCCGCCCAGCGTGATGGGGGAGATTCTGATCGAGGTCAATGTCGAAGTGGGTAGCGGCCTGCTGAAAATCACCGACCGCAAGGACCTGATCGCCGCTTGCGAAAATATGGGGTCGGACAACATGGTCGACCTGTTGCATGTGCTGCCCGAACCTTTGCTGTCGCAAGTTATTGAGACCATTGGCGCGCAAAACCGCAGCCGCTTCGAAAAAGACCTGCGTTACGGCGAGCATACCGCCGGCGGCTTGATGTCCCGGGATGTGCTGACGGTGCGTTCCGATGTGACTTTGGATGTGGTGGCCCGTTATCTAAGGAAGCGCGGTAAAATTCCGGCGGGCACCGAAAGCTTAATTGTGGTCGACCGCACCGAACAGTTTCAGGGGGTTTTGCCTTTAAGCCAGTTTCTGGCAAGCGACCCGCACAGCAAGGTGGCCGACGTGATGGATAACCGCGGCATTGCCGTTATATACAGCATGCCCAGCCGCGATGTGGTGAGGCTGTTCGAGCAGCGCAAATTATTGGCTATGCCGGTAGTGGCGGATGACGGCAAGGTCATCGGCCGCATCGCCATAGACGATATCGTCGGCGCGATTCGGGAAGAAGCGGACCACTCGCTGATGGGCATGGCCGGCTTGACCGAGGAGCACGACATGTTCGCGCCGGTGGTCACCAGCGCCAAGCGCCGCGCCGTCTGGCTGGGCATCAATTTGCTGACCGCCTTTTTAGCGGCGTGGGTGATCGATTTATTCGAAGATACCATTCAGCAGATCGTGGCGTTGGCGGTATTGATGCCCATCGTTGCCAGCATGGGCGGTATCGCCGGCAGTCAAACGCTGACCTTGGTAATCCGCGGTCTGGCGCTGCAGCAAGTATCCTCCGGCAATACCATGAGCCTGTTGCTTAAGGAAGTGTCGGTCGGTTTGGTGAACGGTCTGGTCTGGGCGGTCGTGGTGGCCGGCGTGGCCGGCTTCTGGTTTCATGACATGCATCTCGGCTTGCTGCTGGGGTCGGCCATGCTGATAAATCTGGTGTGCGCGGCATTGTCGGGAGTGACCATTCCGGTGGTGTTGGACCGGCTGGGCATCGATCCGGCCTTGGCGGGCGGGGTATTGTTGACCACGGTAACCGATGTGGTGGGGTTTATGGCATTCCTGGGTTTGGCAACCCTGTTCCTGCTCTAAGTCGCGCTATGCTTTTTCCGGCGGATAATGATAGTATTTCCCTTACAAATAGCTGATTCCCTTTGAAAACTCTATGTCGACCAGTTCCCCCACGTTGCAAAAAGCAGCTTTAGAGTTTAAAAGCACCTCATTGACGGTGCCGGTATTGCTGTTGGCGAGTAACGATGAACTGCATATCGAACAACAATTACAAGAAAAAATCGCCCAGGCGCCGGAGTTTTTCAGGCATTCGCCCTTGCTGATCGATTTGCAAAAATTGAATAGCCAGGGCCTGGATATCGATTTGCAAGCGCTGGTTAAACGGGTGCGCGATTTGGCGTTTATGCCCATCGGCATCCGCGGCGGCAACGAAAAGCAAAATCATGCGGCCCTGGAGATGAATCTGCCGGTTCATTCCATGCACGGCAGCAATACGCCCATGACGAATAAACCGGCCGCGAAAACCCTGGCGGTGCCGGAAGCGGAAGCAACCAAGCAGCCTGAGCAAACCCTCGAAAACAAATTAATCACCCAGCCGGTGCGCTCCGGGCAGCGGGTTTACGCCAAAGGCGATTTGATAGTCACCGCTACCGTGAGCGCCGGCGCCGAGATCATGGCCGAAGGTAATATTCATGTGTACGGTTCCCTGCGCGGACGGGCCCTGGCGGGGGTATTGGGGGATATCAATAGCCGGATTTTTTGCTCCGATCTGCAGGCGGAATTGATTTCGATAGCCGGTATTTATCAGCTCAGCGATGATTTAAGTCCGGAAACGGCGCACAAACCCGTTCAAATCAGTCTGGATAACCAGACCCTAATTATTAAAGATATTTAAGCTTTCCTCGGAGGAATAACATTGGCCAGAATTATCGTCGTAACGTCAGGAAAAGGTGGTGTGGGTAAGACCACAACCAGTGCGGCTATCGCAATGGGCCTGGCAAAAAGAGGCCATAAAACCGCGGTTATCGATTTTGATGTGGGATTGCGCAACCTGGATTTGATCATGGGCTGCGAACGCCGGGTGGTTTATGATTTGGTCAACGTCATCAATAACGAAGCGACCCTGAACCAAGCCTTGATCAGGGACAAACGCTGCGATCAGCTTTATATCCTGCCGGCTTCGCAAACCCGGGACAAAGATGCCTTGACCACGGAAGGCGTCGGCAAAATTCTCGAGGAACTGGCAAAAGAATTCAAATACATCGTCTGCGATTCGCCGGCGGGTATCGAGCGCGGCGCGACCCTGGCCATGTACTTTGCCGACGATGCGTTCGTGGTGACCAACCCCGAAGTCTCTTCGGTGCGCGATTCCGACCGCATGTTGGGGATTTTGTCCAGCAAGTCGCGCCGGGCGGAAAGAGGAGAGGACCCCATCAAGGAATACTTGTTGCTGTCGCGGTATTCGCCCGACCGCGTCAAACTGGGCGAAATGCTGAGCGTGGACGATGTTCAGGAAATTCTATCGCTGCATTTGTTGGGCGTGATTCCGGAGTCCAAATCGGTATTGAATGCTTCAAATTCAGGCACGCCTGTCATCCTCGACGAACAAAGCGATGCCGGTCAAGCCTATCAGGACATCGTGGCCCGGTATTTAGGGGAAGACAAACCCCATCGTTTTATTGAGGAAGAGAAAAAAGGCTTGTTTAGCAAGCTGCTAGGGAGAAAGTAATGAGTCTCTTGGATTATTTCAGATCATCGAAACCGAGCAGTGCCTCGCTGGCAAAAGAGCGCTTACAAATTCTGGTTGCCCATGAACGCTCCTCGCGCAACCAGCCTTCGTACTTGCCACAATTGCAGCAGGAGTTGCTTGCGGTCATTCGTAAATATGTCAACGTCGGCCAGGATGCCATTACGGTTAACTTCGAACAGGATGGCAATCAGGAAACCCTGGAGTTGAATATCGTACTACCCGACGACCGCTAAGCGTTTTCGGTACAATAAAGTTCGCATGAATGAGCCGGCAAGGCCAAAGATGGTTTTTTTGTTGAAATGTGAGGTGTTGAAATGAGAGATGTAATTGGTGATGCGGCTGGTAAAATTTGGCACTATCTGAATGAAAATGGTGATGCCAGTGTCTCTAAAATCACAACGGAAACCGGTCTGGGCAAAAATGAAGTCCAGCGCGCGATTGGCTGGCTGTTGAAAGAAGATAAACTGAATATCGAAACGATAGGACGCGCGGAAACCCTGTCCCTGAAATAAAACATTCCCGCGGCCCTGCATTAAGCTTGGCCTAAGCAGAGCGAGTCAGAATAATGGGCGTTTGCCCGGTTTGATGGATGCTTGACTTAGGCCGGGTTTTGCAGGGTTTTTTTTGGGCGGATGTCGGGCGTAATCCGGTATGCCGGCCAAAACCGGACTACACTACTGTAACCGCTAAAACATGCATGCCGATTGTAGTACCCAGCGCACCCTAAAATATAACGTTTACCGATCCCCCCTTTTTTAGATTTGGAGTTTTCCGCTCGAAATGAAAGCCAAAATAGCTACCTTATTTACTTTAATAGTTCTGGTTGTCGGTAACTTCGCCGTCTGGACTTATATCAATAACCCGTTGCAACTGCCGTCTTGGAACAGCACCATGATGGGCGTCACTTACAACGGCACCCGGCGCGATTTTAGTCCCGAGAAGAAAAATTACCCGACTCGCGAACAAGTGCAGGCAGACCTGGAACTGTTAGCCGACAAGGTGCATTCCATCAGAACCTATACCTCTATCGAGGGCATGGAAGTTGTGCCCGAGTTGGCCGCTAAAACCGGTATTAACTTAGCGATGGGCGCCTGGATAGATTTGTTCGACGACAATACCACCGAGGCAGACAAACAGACCATCGAAGAAAAAAATCGCCGCGATATCGAAAGCCTGATCAATTTAAGCAACCAGTATCCTAAAACCATAGTTCGCACCTTGGTGGGCAACGAATCCTTGTTGCGGGCGCGTTCCAAGCTTGCCGGCCCTATTGCCGAGCAAATCCGCTCGGAATTCGGCGGTCGACTTAGCGAACAGGAAATCAACGACAAAATCGAAGCCGAAGTCAAACTCAAGGTTGCCGAGAAAGCCAATCAATTGATCGACTACATAAGGGAAGTCAAAAAACGCACCTGGAAGCCGGTGAGCACCTCCGAGACCTGGGATATTTGGGTCGCTAATCCCGCGCTGGTGGCCGAAGTGGATTATATCGGCGTTCACGTGCTGCCTTATTGGGAGGGCGTGCCTGTCGACCTGCCGAGCGGTGCCGAAGGCGATGCCGCGGTCGACTATGTGTTCAAACGGTTTTACGAGTTGCAACAACTGTATCCGAATAAACCCATCGTCATAACCGAGGCGGGTTGGCCTTCCGACGGACCGCCGCAAAAAAGCGCAAGCGCATCGCTAATCAACGAAGCCAAGTTTTTACGGGCTTTCCTGAATAGGGCGACGGCTGAAAACATTATTTACTATGTTATCGAGGCGTTCGACCAGCCCTGGAAAATCGAACTCGAAGGCACGGCCGGTGCGTATTGGGGCTTATTCAATGCCGATCGCCAGCCGAAATTCCCGATGGAAGGCGAGGTGGTCGCCAACCCGATGTGGCGCAACTTCGCCAGTGGCGCCGCGGTACTCAGCGTTATCTTGATGGCGGCCTTTTTGTTTACCCGCAAGAGTTTGAAGTTGCCGGGTAAATTGTTGTTCGGCATCGTGGCCAACTTGGCGGCCTCGGTATTATTCTGGTCGGCTTCTATCGCAGCGGCCCAGTATCAAACCAGTTTTTCCGTGGTGTTCTGGAGCATTCTGTTAATGATGCAGGCCATGGCGATTCTGGTGTTGTTGACGGAAAGCCTGGAACTGGCGGAAGTGTTGTGGCACCGCAAGGGGCGGCGCACGTTTACGCCGCTGCAGCCGCACGCGGATTTCAAATACCCTAAAGTCTCCATCCATCTGCCGATTCATAACGAACCGCCGGAAATGGTGCGCAAGACCCTGAATGCCTTGGCCAAAGTGGATTACCCGAACTTTGAAGTGCTGGTCATGGATAACAACACCAAGGACCCGGCGGTTTGGCAACCCGTGCGGGCGGATTGCGACCGCTTGGGCGCTAAATTCAGGTTCTTCCATCTGGATAACTGGCCGGGCTTCAAGGCCGGCGCGATTAACTATGCGTTGGAAAACACCGCCGAAGACGCCGAAATTATCGCCGTTATCGATAGCGACTACATCCTGTCGCCGGACTGGCTGAAATCCATGGTGCCGTATTTCGACCGGGAAAACGTCGGCTTCGTGCAATCGCCGCAGGATTACCGCGACGCCCACCAAAGCACTTTCAAGGACATGTGTTATTGGGAATACGCGGGCTTCTTCAATATCGGCATGGTGCAGCGCAATGAATACAACGCCATCATCCAGCACGGCACCATGACCATGGTGCGCAAATCGGCCTTCGATAAGGTCGGCGCTTGGGGCGAGTGGTGTATTTGCGAGGATAGCGAACTGGGATTGCGCCTCTACGAAGCCGGCTACGATTCGGTCTATTGCAAGGAATCGTTCGGTCGCGGCTTGATGCCGGATACCTTCTCCGGCTATATGACGCAACGTTTCCGCTGGGTATACGGCGCCATGCAAATCATCAAAAAGCATTGGCGGCATTTTTTGCCCAACAAAAAGTCATCGCTGACGTCCGCGCAACGTTATTACTTCGTGGCCGGTTGGCTGCCCTGGTTTTCCGATGCCTTGGCGCTGTTGTTTACCGGCGCCAGTTTGATTTTGACCACCCTGCTGGTGCTTAATCCGCTGCATAGCGAATTGCCGATCAACGCGTTCTTGTTGCCGACCATCGGTTTGTTCGTGTTTAAAGTGGGACGAGGCCTGTGGCTGTATAAGGCTCGGGTGGCCTGTTCCACGCTGCAAGCCTTGGGCGCTGCTTTGGCCGGGTTGTCCTTGACCCATACCGTGGCGCGCGGCACCTTGCAGGGCTTGTTTACCTCGGGCAAGCCCTTTATGCGCACGCCGAAATACGAAGCCCAGGGGCCGCTGATTGCCGGCTTGTTGGTGATCTGGCAGGAAATTCTGTTGTTGAGCTTGTTAGTCGCCGGCATCGTGGCGATGCGGATGGAGCCGCAATTCGACAACACCAGCGGGCAGTTGTGGGTTGCCGTACTGGCCGTGCAAGCCGTACCGTATCTGGCCACTTTCCTGACCATTTTAATCAGTGTGGCGCCCAACTATTTGCCGGGTAAAAAACTGGCCGCCGAAGAATTGGATACCGACGCCTAAATTGTCGGCGCAATAAATATAAAAAGGCCGCATCGGTTACAAGCGATGCGGCCTTTTTTATCCGGTCCGGTAAAGAACCTATTTGCCGGTCAGTTTTTGCTTGGCTTCCTGATATTTTTCCGCGCATTTTTGCACGACCAGCGGGGGCAGTCTGGGGCCGGGCGCGGTTTTGTTCCAATCCAGGGTTTCCAGATAATCGCGCAAGTATTGCTTATCGAAGCTGGGCGGGCTGATGCCGACTTGGTACTGTTCGACCGGCCAGAATCGGGAGGAGTCCGGGGTCAACGCTTCGTCGATCAGATATAATTTGCCGCTGTTGTCCAGGCCGAATTCGAATTTGGTGTCGGCGATGATGATGCCGCGCTCGCGTGCATAAGCGGCTGCCGTGGTATACAGCTTGATGCTGACATCGCGGACTTGTTCGGCAAGCTCTTGGCCGACTAAGGCAACAGTATCGGCAAAACTGATGTTTTCGTCGTGAACGCCCATTTCGGCTTTGCTGGATGGGGTATAAATGGGTTCGGGCAGTTGTTGCGCTTGTTGCAGGCCGGCGGGCAATTCGATACCGCATACCGCGCCGCAAGCCAGATAATCTTTCCAGCCAGACCCTATCAGATAACCGCGGACGATGGCTTCGATCGGCAGGGGTTTTAAGCGTTTCACGACAATGGCACGGCCTTCTAAGGGCTGTCTCAACGCCGGGTCGGGAACGACTTGGTCCAGGCTCAAGTCGTCCGCCAAGTGATTGGGGATGATGCCGCGCATTTTTTCAAACCAGAAATTGGAGACTTGCGTCAACACCTGGCCCTTGCCGGGAATCGCTTCGGACATGATGACGTCAAACGCCGACATGCGATCGGTGGTGACGATCAATAAGTGCTTGTCGTCTATTTCGTACATGTCGCGGACTTTGCCGCGGCCGAGCAGTTTCAGGTGCGGAAGGGAGGATTCGTACAGTGCGGCGGGAGCGTTCATGGGCTGCGAGGACCTGTCAATTAAATAAAGGCGGATTTTATCATTAACGGATAAGCCGGACACGGACGGCTTGGCTCTCCCGCCTACAAAATCGTTTGCAATGCTTGTTGCCGGGTGCGGGCTCTGTTACTGTTTATAAAAACTAAAATCAAGAGGAGGTGCGATGTCCGGCAGAATCGACTTTACCATGGACTTTAACAAGTCCGGCGCCGCGCAAAGCCGCCAACAAGTACAAGCCTACCGGTTTTATATCTTGGGCGGATTTTCCGGGGCCGGCGATACGCCATGGGAGCAACGTAAAATCCGCGCTATCGATAACGATAGCTTCGATCGGGTCATGGCCGAAATGGCGCCCGTCCTCCGACTCGATACCCATTTGCAGTTGCGTTTTGAATCGGTGGAGGATTTTCATCCGGATACCTGGTTGGATAAAGTTAAACTCATTGCGGATTTGCGGGTATTAAAACAGCAACTGAGCAATCCGGTCACGGCCGCGCAAGCCGCCGCGAAAATTCAGGCTTTTTTTCCGTCGGCACAGGCGGCTGTCGAGCCGGAGGCGGTAACGGAAAGCCAGGATGAGTTGCTGGAGCGGCTTTTGGGAAAGAAACCTGAGAAGACCTACGATGAACCGGATACGGTCGAGCGTCTGCTCAAACAAATGGTAACGCCTTTTGTTACCAAAAACACCGAGCCGCAGTACCGGCATTGGCTTGATGTGATCGATGCGGCTATCGGTCAAATCTTGTGTGCGGTTTTACACAACCCGGATTTTCAAAGTCTGGAAGCGCTATGGCGGGCCACTCAAATACTGCTGAACGAGGAGCTTGCCGACGGGCACGATTTTTATCTGCTGGATATTAGCCGGGCCGAGTTAATGGCCGAACAGAAAAGCGGCGGCCCGACGTTGGCTCAAAAAATAGTACAGCATGTTCAAAAAGGGGACGGCGAGCGGGAAGTCGTATTAATTGGGCATTTCCGCTGCTCCGAAAGCGGCGAAGACCGTGAATTGTTGTCGTATTGCGGCCGTTTGGCGCAACAGTGCGGCGGCCGTTTTTTAGGCGATGCGGATCAGGGCTTTATTCAACGGACACTGAGCGCCGAAGCCGAGGGACGTTCAAATTTTAGCGCGCAGAGGCTGCTATTGGCTTATCCGCGTTATTTGCTGCGGCTGCCGTATGGACAAAAACGCGACCCTATCGATGTGCTTGAATTTGAGGAATGCTCGGCGATACCGCGGACGGAGGAACTGTTGTGGGGCTGCGCATCCATGCTACTGGCGCGCGGGCTGATCAGAGCATCACAAGAGTACAGCGCCGAAGCCTTGTTTTTTAGCGACATTCCCGCCTTTAGTTATGAGGAGGAAGGCGAGCCGGTGTTACAGCCGGGAACGGAAGTCGTGCTGACCGAGGCGCAAGCGAATGAACTCTTTACCCTTGGCATCATGCCCTTGATCGGCTATCGCCAGCGGCGGGGCGTGCGGTTATGGGGTATTGCAGGCTTTTAATAGGCTTCGAACATGCGCTTAACGCTCATGAAGCCTGCGCCACCTGGAAGCAATTTCCAGGTGGCGCAGGCGTGCCGGGAACCGGCCGCGCGAAAAGCGCGGCTATACTACTAAACTTTACATGATCCCCGAGGCGGATTAGCCTTGATCGCTTCGATAGCTCCAACCGCAACAACAAACATACGATGGCTGAAAACCCGATAGTCGCCTCTCTTCGTACCGCGCCATCCGCATTGTCGATCTGTTATCTGGGGCTGTTCTCCGTGTTGGGGCTCGCCGAAGCGTTGCCGACAGCTTCGCAAATCTCGGCGGAATTTTATTCGCTGCAACTCCGGGGCTTGACCTTCGAGGCGGGCGGGCAGCTCGCCGAAGTGTTTATTTACGACGATACCTTCGATGCCGCCGCTTTCGGCTCCATCAGCATCGTCAATGCCAACACGCAACAGACGGTGTTTTCCGCAAGCTACGGCGATTACGGCGTTTTTGAAAGCCCCGGCACTTTCTCGGAAAGTTTCTTGCTGCCTTATGCCACGCCGTTGAACATCAGTATCAGCGGGCAGGAATTCAGCAATATGTCCATCATCTACGGCGGGCAAACCATGGCTTCCGGGGGGACTTTTAACAGCCAGTTTCCTAGTTTCAGCACCAACTTGACTATCGATAATCCGTTACCGGTGGCAAATAACGATAGTTACAGCACGCTAAAGGATCAGCCGGTGACCCTGAATTTTCTGGCAAACGATGTCAATGTGGCGCAGTTGGATAGCATCGGTAGCGCTTCGCACGGCAGCGTAACGTCCGACCGGGGCGGTTTTGTCTACACGCCGGCGGCCGGCTTTGTCGGTACGGATAGTTTCAGCTATACCGTCAGCAGCGTCAGTGGCGGGCAGGCAAACGCTACGGTAACCATCGTCGTGGCCGACGCCGCTTTGAGCGATGCCGCGCCCGATCCTCTGGATACCACCCTGATCGAAGTAGTGCAGAATATTTTAACAACCGAGTCCGCTTCGCCGGCTTTGCTGGAACGCGCCGAGGGTATCGCCTTGTTATTGAACCAACCCGGCGGGCTGGAAAAAGTCAATCAGGCATTACAAAATTTATCGCATGAAGAAACCGTTACCCAAGCACTGAGCGGTAGCCGTTTATCGCGGATACAGGTTAACAATATCAATCAGCGCCTGGTCGAACTGCGCGGCGGCGCTACCGGCATCAGTTTGAAAGGTTTGTCGCTGAATGTAGATGGGCAGGCCCTGCCCAATGCGGCATTGGCCGGTCTTGCGCCTTATCGGGCCGAAGGCGGCGCGGCCGGCGATGGCGATTTGTTTGAACGCTTGGGCTTGTTCGTAAACGGTCAGTTCGAAACCGGCGAGCGGGTCAATACCCCGCTGGATCCCGGTTATCGCGCCAAGACTTACGGCGCGAGCGTGGGTGCCGATTATTGGCTGACCCGGAAATTATTGTTGGGGATGTCCGGCGGATACGGTTATACCGGGTCGGAACTGGATACCAACGCCAGCCAATTGGATATCGATGCCTATACCGTATCCGGATTCGGATCCTACACGATCGGCGACAATGCCTTTGTCGATTTTATCGCCAACGCTACCTTTAATACTTACAAAAGCGCACGCAAAATTGCGTATGTCGATGCGTTCGGCCCGGTCAACGAACAGGCGAATGCCCGGGCGCAAGGCATGCAGCAGCGCTATAGTTCCACGCTGGGTTACGATTATCCCTGGCAAGGCTGGACATTCGGTTTGCGCGGCCGCGGCGAATATAGCCGGGTAGGCATCGACGCTTACCGCGAACAGGGCGCGGACGGCTTGAATCTGGCGATTGGCGAACAAAGCATCGTATCGGTGACCAGCGGTTTGGGGGGCATCATTAATTATGCCTTGAGTACGCCGTTTGGCGTACTCAATCCGCAGATCAATCTGGAATGGGAACACGAGTACCAAAAGGATGCGCGGCGAATACTGGCTCATTTTGTCGACGACCTTTCGGGTAATACCTTCTCGGTGCGCTCCGGGAAGCCGGATCGCGATTATTTGAATTTAAGAAGTTCGTTATCGGCAACTTTGCCCAATGGCGGCTCGGCCTTTATCCAGTACGAGACGGTATTAAGCTTGCAGAACGAAAGCCGCCATGCCTTTAACGCCGGGGTACGTTTTGCGTTTTAAGCGAGTCGGCGGCGGTTTCAGCCCGCGCACGCCCGGTTCAGTATAGCTGTTTGGAGTTTTTGCTGTTACGAAACACTAACGGTTTTTCCTCGCCGGAGAGCGCCAGTTGGCGGGCCGAGTCAATGGCCGCGTCGATCCGGTAGCGTTCGGGAGATTTGCCGCAGACAGGGTCGGTGCTGTACATGTCGCCGTTGAACAAAAATGCCTGGCAGCGGCAGCCGCCGAAGTCCTTGTGTTTTTCGTCGCAGCTGCGGCAGGGTTCCTGCATCCATTCGGTGCCACGGAAGAAATTAAAGGTTTTGGATTCGTTCCAGATTTCCGCGATGCTGAAATCTTTCACATTCGGGCAATCCAGTCCGGGCAGTTCCCGGGCGGAGTGGCAGGGTAAAGCGGTGCCGTCCGGCGCGATGGTCAGGAACGTCGTGCCCCAGCCGTTCATGCAGGCTTTGGGGCGGTCTTCGTAGAAGTCAGGCACCACGTAATAAATCTTCATCTTGCCGGCGACTTTTTCCTTATAGGCCTGGGCGATTTTTTCCGCTTCCTCGAATTGTTCCCTGGTCGGCAGCAGGGCGTCGCGGTTCAAATGCGCCCAGCCGTAATACTGGGTATTGGCCAGTTCCAGGTAATCGGCGCCCAGGTTTTCCGCCATTTCCAGAATTTGCGGCATTTGGTGAATATTTTCGCGGTGGATCACCACGCACAGCACCATCGGGTAGCCGTGCTTTTTCACCAGTTTTGCCACGTCCTGCTTGTGTTGGTAGGTGGCGGTGCCGGCGATATGGTCGTTGAGTTCCTGGGTGCTGGCCTGGATACTGACCTGGATATGGTCGAGCCCGGCTTGTTTCAGTTCGACGATTTTTTCTTCGGTCAGTCCGTAGCCGGAGGTGATCAGATTGGAGTAATAGCCCAGTTCGCGGGCGTGGCGCACCAGTTCCGACAAATCCTGGCGAGTCAAGGGTTCTCCGCCGGAAAAGCCCAATTGTACCGCGCCCATTTTGCGGGCTTCGCTTAAAACCCGTTTCCAGTCGTCGGTGCCGAGTTCGTCAGGGTATTTGGCGTAATCCAGCGGATTGGAGCAATACGGGCATTGCAGCGGGCATTTGTAGCTCAGCTCGGCCAGCAGCCAGCGCGGCGGGGTGATATTAAGCTTGTCTGATCCAGCCATTTTGCAAAGCCACGTTTAGAAAGTTGGTAATGTCGTTGGTCAGGCCGGCGGTCGCAAATTTTTCTTCCAATTCGGCCACGATTTGCGGCAGCGCGCGCGAGCCATCGCAGAGTTTGAGGATTTCCGCCGAGCTTTGATTTAACTCGACCATGCCTTCGGGGTAGAGTATCACGTATTTTTGCTGGGCTTCTTCCCACTGAAGTCTGTGCAGAGGGGAGAAGCTGATCGGTTGATCATGGTTGATGGTCATGGGATTCCGTTAGTTGCGCAGGTGCTTGATTAAGCCGCTGCAATATCTTCAAAAATTTCCGCCATTGGCAGGTTTAAGCTCAGGCTGGTTAATTCGCAATCGACTTCGCCGACGTAATCGTGCAACAGCCAATCGCTGTCGTTGGTGCGTCTGAAGCACTCTACTCGCCGGTTGTCGACGTCGACGATCAGGTATTCCTGAAGAGAGTCCAGTTTGCGATAGGCGACGAATTTACCGCCGCGGTCATAGTCGGCCGTCGAGTCGGACAAGACTTCGACAACAAGCGTAGGATGTGACAGATAGTGTTCGGCTAATCTGTCCTCCGGGTGGCAGGACACCATTACATCCGGGTAGAAAAACGCATCGGCCGCTTCTACGTGTAACTTCATATCGGCAATATAGGTTCGACAAGGCGTGCCGCGCAGGCGTTGTTTCAAGGCCAAGGCAAGGTTCAGGCTGGCGATGGCGTGATCCTGCCGAGCGCCTGTCATCGCAAACACTTCGCCCGCCACAAACTCGTGTTTCTCGACCTGGGTTTCTTCCCAAGCCAGAAACTCTTCGGCACTCAAACAAATTTGCGCGGCGGTTTGCATCGTTATTGTTCGATATTGAAATAGGGCGGCATGTCGGCGACATAAGCCAGATACATCGCGTCGGCCATGCTCCACAACACATCCAGTTTGAATTTCAGAATTTGCACCATGCGTTCCTGCTGTTCGCGGGTTTTGTACCAGTCCAGCGTCAGTTCCAGCCCGTGCTCGACATCGCGGCGGGCTTCGGTCAAACGTTTGCGAAAATAAGTGTAACCCTCTTGTTCTACCCAGGGGTAGACATCGGGCCAGTTGTCCAGACGCTGTTGATGGATTTTGGGGGCGAATAGTTCCGTCAGCGATGAACTGGCGGCTTCGTGCCATTCGGCGCGGCGGGCGAAATTGACATAAGCATCCACCGCGAAACGCACGCCGGGCAGCACGTGTTCCAGGGATGTAATTTCCTCGCGGGTCAGGCCTACCGCCATGCCCAATTGTATCCAGGCTTCGATGCCGCCGGGGTCGCCGGGGTGGCCGTCGTGGTCCAATATGCGTTGTACCCATTTGGCGCGGGTTTCCCGATCCGGGCAATTGGCCATGATATTGGCGTCCTTGATCGGAATCATGACCTGGTAATAAAAGCGGTTGGCGACCCAGCCTTGCAATTGCTGTTTGTTCAGCTTGCCTTCATTCATCAGCGTGTGCATCGGATGATGAATGTGGTAATACTTTTCCATGCCGCGCAATTTAGCTTCGAATTCTTCGCGGCCCCAGGGTTGATTATCAGCAGTCATGTAACACCTTTGTTATAAGTCGATTTCCAAACCGTCGTAAGCCACTTCGATGCCGTTGGCGTCCAGGGTTTTACGCTCCGGCGAATCTTCGTCGAGAATCGGGTTGGTGTTGTTGATATGTATCAAAATCTTGCGGGCGTTCGGCACGCCGTTCAGCACTTCTATCATGCCGCCGGAGCCGGATTGCGGCAAGTGGCCGATTTCGCGCGCATGTTTGTGGCTGATGCCGCGGACGACCATTTCGTCGTCGGTCCAGAAGGTGCCGTCCACCATCAGGCAGTCGACGCTTTGCATGGCTTTGAATACATGCGGCTCGATTTCGCCCAGGCCGGGGGAATAATACAGTTTTTTACCGGTGGAAATTTGTTCGACAATCACGCCGATGTTGTCGCCGTCGTGCGGGTCGTGGCGGTGCGGCGAATAGGGCGGCGCCTTGCTTTTTAAGGCGTGAGCATACAGGCGAATGTCGTCTATGCCGGGAATCTCGAACGGCGTCTCGTCGCAGGCAATAGCATGATGGTTGACCGTGCAATAGTCCTTCAGCATGTTGAACAGCGGGAAGCCCGTGGTCAGGTCTTGTCTGACCATTTCGGTGCAATACACGTTTAACGGTTTGCCTTCGCGCAGCATCAGCATGCCTGTTGTATGGTCGATCTGGCTGTCTATCAACAGCACGGCCTTGATGCCGGTGTCGCGGATGCCTTGCTTGGGCTGGATGGCCGGAAAGGCTTCCAGTTGGGCGCGAATGTCCGGCGAGGCGTTGAACAGCAGCCAGTTGCGGTTGTCGGTGCTGATCGCGATCGACGATTGGGTACGGGCCTTGCCGTTGAGTTGGCCGCTACGCAGTCCCTTGCAGTTGTCGCAATTGCAGTTCCATTGCGGGAAGCCGCCGCCGGCGCCGGCGCCGAGAACTCTGATCTTCATAGTTGTTTTGATTGGGTAAGTGTGAACAATGATACGGGATTAAAAAACCGCGGGCAAAAAAAAGGGGCAGGAAAATGCCCCTTTTTCATGGTCAACCGTCAGGATTAACGGTTGTAAATGTACATGGTTACTTCAAAACCAAAACGCATGTCGTTATAAGCAGGTGTTTCCCATTTCATTTGTAATACCCTCCAGAGGTTTTGTTGTTGTGAGCTAGCTTGATCAAGAAAGCTGCGCCGAAGTATACGATGAAGTTTTTTTTCGTGCAACAAGGCAATCAAGGGTGGTACCGCAACTGTCAGAGCCGCCGCAAGCGTGGAAGTTCCCCGGTTAACCAAGCATTTTTAAGGCAATCAACAGCAAAACGGCCGCAAAGTAGCGTTTAAGTTGCCGGGCGGGCAGGCGGTGGGCCAGTCTGGCGCCTATCGGCGCGGTGAAAACGCCTGTCACGGTTATACCCCAAAAAGCCGGCAGATAGACATAACCGATGCTGTCCGGCGGCAGGGAAAGGTTTTGCCAACCCAGCAGAATATAGCTGGCGGCCGCGGAAAAAGCGATCGGTAAGGCGCAAGCGGACGAAGTGGCGACTGCATTTTTCATCGGCAAGCCGGCGTGTGCCAAGTAGGGTACGTTCATGGAGCCGCCGCCTATGCCTAAAATAGCCGATAGGCCGCCAATGAATAGCCCCATGGGGTAATCGAAACCGCCGGGCAATTTGCCGGGCGTGGGCGCGGTTTTTTTCGGCCGCGCCATCTGAAAGCTGGTGTATAGAAGATAAGCGATAAACAGGTTGCGAAGCACGCCGGCGCTAATGTATTCGGCCAGCGCGGCGCCGCCGGCGGCGCCCGCGAACAGGGTAGGCGCCAAGCGCAAAACCCTGGGCCAGACGATATTGCCCAGCCTGAAATGGGTGCGTACCGAAGCCGCGGAGGTGAATAAAGCGGAAGCCAAGGCCGTGGCGACCGCCATCAACATGATTTGCTCGGTTTCGAACTGGTGGGCCCTGAACAGCCAGCTCAAAAAAGGCACCACCAATACGCCGCCGCCAATGCCGAATAAACCGGCGCTGAGGCCTGCCAGCGAACCCAGCAATAGACTGGCTAAAAAAATCTCTATCATAATGGCCGCGGCGTCCGAATAAGCAAAGCACTATGATACCGACTCATTTATACTGTGCGCTTAAATCCATCAAACAGGCGAGTCAGGTTTAATGAAAATTTATCTAGTCGGCGGTGCGGTACGGGATCGTTTACTGGATTACCCGGTATCGGAACGCGATTGGCTGGTAGTGGGGGCAACCCCCGAGATCATGCTGGAACAAGGCTATAAGCCGGTCGGAAAGGATTTTCCGGTGTTTCTGCACCCGCAAACCCACGAAGAATACGCATTGGCCCGTACCGAGCGCAAAACCGCGCCGGGATATAAAGGTTTTGACGTGGATGCCAATCCGCGGGTAACCCTGGAAGAGGACTTGCTGCGCCGAGATCTGACCATTAACGCGATGGCGATAGGCGAAGACGGCGTACTGGTCGATCCGTTTCAAGGACAGCGGGATTTGCAAAACCGGATTCTACGGCACGTCTCCCCCGCCTTTAGCGAAGATCCGGTGCGCATTCTGCGCGTGGCTCGTTTCGCCGCCCGTTACGCCCATTTGGGCTTTAAAGTGGCGGCAGAAACCCGGCAACTCATGCAGGCCATGGTGAATAGCGGCGAAGCAGACCACTTGGTTGCCGAACGGGTCTGGGCCGAGTTGAATAAAGCCTTATCAGAAACCACGCCCGCCGCCTTTTTTCAAACCTTAAAAGACTGCAGTGCCTTGGCGGCGATCTTTCCGGAGATTCAGGCGCTATTCGGTGTGCCGCAACCCGCCAAATATCACCCGGAAATCGACACGGGGGTGCATAGCCTGATGTCGCTTGCGCTGGCCGCCAAGTTGTCTAACAAGCCCGAGGTTCGCTTGGCTGCCTTGCTGCACGATTTGGGTAAAGCCTTGACCGATCCGCAAAAATGGCCCAGCCACCACGGCCACGAACGCAAGGGTTTGCCGGTACTGGAGGGTTTTTGCCGGCGCCTGCGGGTGCCGAAAGCCTATAAAACGCTGTGCGCGCAGGTGATGGAGTACCACACGCATTGCCACCGGGCATACGAATTGCGCGGCGATACCTTGGTCGACATGCTGCAAGCCGTGGGCGCCTTCAAATCCGCAGAGCAGTTACAGGATTTTTTAGCGGCCTGCGAAGCCGATGCGCGCGGCCGCACGGGGTTCGAGGAGGCCGAATATCCTCAGGCCGAATACATTAAAAAAGCCGCGCAAACCGCGTTAGCGGTCGACACCCGGCAGGTTTTACAAGACAATTTGCGGGGTGCGCAAATCGGCGCGGCTATTCAAAAACTACGCAGCCAAGCTGTCAATAGCTTTAAACAACAATACACACTTCTCCCCTCTTAACCCATTTATGTCGCCGGTTTTAATTTCGATTAGCTTGCTGATTTGCAGTAACGTATTCATGACCTTCGCCTGGTATGCCCATTTGAAAGAACTCAATCACAAGCACTGGATGCTGGCGGCCTTATTGAGCTGGGGACTGGCTTTTTTTGAGTATCTATTGCAGGTGCCGGCCAATCGTATCGGCCACACCGCCTTGAATGTCGGCCAATTGAAAATCATGCAGGAAGCGATTGCGCTCAGCGTGTTTGTGCCGTTTTCGGTGTATTACCTGAAAGAGCCTTTAAAATTGGACTACCTGTGGGCTGGGGTCTGCCTGCTGGGGGCGGTTTATTTTATGTTCAGATCGAAATGGGCCTGATCTTGCCAACGAAAAACGGAATATCACTATGTTGAGTTATCGCCACGGCTTCCACGCCGGCAATTTTGCGGACGTGTTAAAGCACAGTCTGCTGACATTGGCGATCAACGCCTTAAAACAAAAAGACAAGCCGTTTGTATATATCGACACCCACGCCGGCGCCGGCAAATATTCGTTTAAATCGGAATTCGCCCAAAAAACCGGAGAATACCAACAAGGCATAGGCCGCATCTGGGCAGCCGCGCAACCACCCGAGGAAATCAGGGACTATCTGGCGGCGGTACGGGCCGAGAATACCGGCAAACAACTGGTGCGTTATCCCGGCTCGCCGCAATTGGTGCGGCGCTTGGTCCGGTCTCACGATAGATTGCAATTGTCGGAGTTGCACGGCAGCGACTACGAAAGTCTGCAGCAATTATTCGCCGGCGATAAACAAGTCAGCGTGGCCAAGGAAGACGGTCTGGAACGGCTGAGCAAGAAACTGCCGCCGATTCAAAAACGCGGTTTGGTCCTGATCGATCCCAGTTACGAAGTGAAATCCGATTACAACCGGGTGGTGGAGGCTTTGCAAGGCGCGTATAAGCATTTCGCCACCGGCGTTTATGCTTTGTGGTATCCCATCATAGACCGCAATGTCACGGAAAGAATGTTGCAACGCCTGCAGGCGACCGGCATCCCCAAGCAATTACGCATAGAGCATTGTGTGGCTGCGGACGGCGCGCTGCGAGGCATGACCGGTTCTGGTATGCTGTTCATCAATCCGCCCTGGCAATTGCAAACGCAAGCCGAGATCGTATTGCCGTGGTTGAACCGGGTGTTGACGGATGGGCAGGGGACTTGGAAAGCGGAATGGTTGGTACCTGAAACGGTTTAAATCGGGATGTCGCGGACAGGGGCATGATTAAAAAACATTTTGATTTGATTTTTGTAGCGTTGCTGACCTTGTCATTGGTCTTTTATGACCTGACATTGGAGCTGTTGACTGAAATCGCGCATTTTTTCTTCGAATTGTTATTTGAGTCGTTCGAGTGGTTCGAGCTGGGTATCGAACACCTGATAGAGCATCTGTTTCATACCGAGCATCATGCCAGCCAAATTGCCACGTTTTATATTTTGCTGCTGATCGGAGGCTTGGTTTTTTATCAATTATGGAAAGCCTTGCCGCGCCTTTACCGGTATTTTAAGCGGCGCTTACTGGAAATCTGGGTGCGCCGGAAAACCGAATGGGAACTCTATTGGCTTACATTGACCTTACCTTACAAAGTGGCCTTGGTTGCCACTGCGCTGGGCGTTGCCTATCTGGCTTCGTTTTTTGTGATGTAAGCCGTCCCCGTTTAACTCATTTTTAGAGCCATCATGCCTTTAACCGAACAAGTCAAACAATCCATTCTTGCCGCCAACAGTCTGCTGCCTCGGGATGTCGACCGGGTCATGTCGACATTGCTCAGCGTACCCGTCGATGCGGCCGATATTTACTTTCAATCCAGCCATTTCGAATCCTGGTCCTTGGAGGGCGGTATCGTCAAGGAAGGCACGCATTCCATCGAACATGGCGCCGGCGTGCGGGTGGTCAGCGGCGACAAAACCGGCTTTGCCTATAGCGACCGCATCGAATTGCCGATTCTGCTGGAAGCCGCCAACAACGTCAAAGCCATCGTCAGGCAAGGCCAGCAGGCCCAACATAGGATTCAAACCGCCGATAGCTGGCCGCAGCTTTACCGGCCGCTGAACCCGTTGAGTTCCTTGGCCGATCAGGACAAAATCGACCTGTTGAAGCGGGTGGATGCGGAAACCCGCAAACTGGACAGCCGCATTGAGGAAGTCATGGTCAGCTTGGTGGCGGCTTACGACAATGTGCTGGTCGCCAATCAGGACGGTTCGTTGATAGCCGATGTGCGGCCGTTGGTGCGCATGAATGTCAGCGTGATTATGGTGGAAAACGGCCGCCGCGAACAAGGCAGCATGGGCGGCGGCGGACGCAGCGATTACAGTTACTTCCTGGAAGGCGACCGGGCCATGGATTTTGCCCGCGAAGCGGTGCGGCAGGCGCAAGTCAATCTGCAAGCCGAAGAAGCGCCGGCCGGCAATATGACGGTGGTGCTGGGGCCGGGCTGGCCGGGTATTTTATTGCACGAAGCCATCGGCCACGGCCTGGAAGGCGACTTCAACCGTAAAGGCACCTCGGCATTTAGCGGTCGGGTCGGCGAGCGGGTGGCGTCCGATCTATGCACGGTGGTCGACGACGGCACCCTGCCGGGCCGGCGCGGCTCCTTGAGCATAGACGACGAAGGCACGCCCACCGAAAATACCGTGCTGATCGAAAACGGCATTTTGAAAGGCTATATGCAGGACAAACTGAATGCCCGTCTGATGGGCGTCAAGCCCACCGGCAACGGCCGCCGCGAGTCTTACGCGCATTTGCCGATGCCGCGCATGACCAACACCTATATGTTGCCGGGCCAAAGCGATCCCGAGGAAATTATCCTCTCGGTCAAAAAAGGCCTGTACGCCCGCAATTTCGGCGGCGGCCAAGTGGACATCACTTCCGGAAAATTCGTGTTTTCCGCCAGCGAAGCCTATTTGATCGAAAACGGCAAAATCACCCGGCCCGTCAAGGGGGCCACCCTGATCGGCAACGGCCCGGACGTGTTGACCAAAGTCTCCATGGTCGGTAACGACATGCAGCTGGACAGCGGCGTCGGCACCTGCGGCAAAGAAGGACAGAGCGTGCCAGTCGGTGTCGGCCAGCCGACCCTGAAAATCGACGGCATGACCGTTGGCGGTACCAGTCTGTAATCGAGTTTAAGAGAAAAATTGTGCAAAATCAGGATGAAATCCAGCGTTTAAAACATGTGGTTCAGCAATTGCTGGACGAGGCGAAACAGCAAGGAGCCACTGCCGCGGAGGCGGCTTTCAGCGTCGACAACGGTTTATCGGTATCGGCCCGCTTGGGGGATGTGGAAACCATAGAATATCACTGCGATCAAGGTATAGGCGTGACGGTGTATTTCGGCCGGCAAAAAGGCTCGGCCAGCACCAACGACGTATCGGCGGACTCCTTGAAAGAAACCGTCAAGGCGGCTTGCAGCATCGCCCGTTATGCCAGTGAGGACGAATACGCCGGCTTGCCGGACCCGGCGTTGTTGGCGACCGAGTTTCCCGATTTGGACTTAAATCATCCGTGGGACATCAATGCCGAAACGGCCATTACGCTGGCCGTCGAATGCGAAAATGCCGCCCGCCATTTCGACAAAGCCATCAGCAACTCCGAGGGCGCCACCGTCAACAGCCACCAAGGCACTCGGGTATTCGGCAATTCATTGGGGTTTTTGCAGGGTTATCAATCCAGCCGCCATTCCATCAGCTGTTCGGTGTTGGCCGGCAGCGGCGACAGCATGCAGCGCGATTATTGGTACAGCGTGGCGCGGAATCCGGCCTTGCTGGAAACCGCGCGCTTCGTCGGCGAAAAAGCCGCGCAACGCACCGTGGCCCGGCTGAATGCCCGCAGTCTCAGTACCCGGCAATGTCCGGTGCTGTTTGCGCCGGAAATGGCCTCCGGTTTGATCGGTTCTTTGCTGGGAGCCATCAGCGGCAGCAGTTTGTACCGCAAATCGTCGTTTTTGCTGGATAGTCTGGATAGCCAAATTTTGCCGGACTTCGTGCGCATACACGAACAACCGTTGTTGGTCGGCGGCATGGGCAGCGCCAGCTACGATGCCGAAGGGGTGGCGACAAGGGCGCGGGATATCGTCAGCGACGGCATTTTGCGCAGCTACATACTCAGCACCTATTCCGCCCGTAAATTGGGCATGCAAACCACCGGT
This sequence comes from Methylomonas rivi, assembly GCF_024505165.1. GTDB lineage: Bacteria > Pseudomonadota > Gammaproteobacteria > Methylococcales > Methylomonadaceae > Methylomonas > Methylomonas rivi. The sequence goes on along the minus strand of NZ_JANIBK010000033.1, from coordinate 8,325 downwards.
AATGCCGGCGGGGTGCATAACTTGATTGTCGAGCCGGGCGAACAGGATTTTGCCGGCATGTTGAACTTGTTGGGCACCGGTTTGCTGGTTACCGAATTGATGGGACAGGGCGTCAATCGGGTGACCGGCGACTATTCGCGCGGAGCCTCCGGCTTTTGGGTGGAAAACGGCATGATTCAATATCCGGTGCAGGAGATTACCATCGCCGGCAACCTGAAATCCATGTTGCGTAATATCGTGGCGATAGGCAACGATGTGGATTTGCGCGGCAATATTCGGGTGGGATCCATTTTATTGGAGCAGATGGCGATAGCGGGCGAATAAATCGAGCGCATTTTCAAGTCATTGAAATTTTTTGTTGGATTGAAGTCTAATCGGACGGTTTGAGGCTAGCAGCGGACACGCGCAACCATGCAAAACAAGATCAACGACTTATTGATAGATTCGCTCGAAGAAGTTCGGATCGAGGTCAAGGATCTGAAAATCGGCATGTTTGTGTCCAAATTGGATAGGCCTTGGCTGGAAACCAATTTCCGATTTCAGGGCTTTGAATTAAAAAACCAAGCCGATATCGATGCGGTACAAAAACAGTGCGATTTTGTTTTTGTCGACACTACAAAACAGACCAAGGTACCGCAATATGTGGCCCGTAGCACGGGCTACACGCCCGACTTTCTGGAAAAGGTCCAGCCGCCCGCCAAGAGCTCGTCTTTTCGGCGGGAAATTAGCAAGGCCGAAGTCATCTACCAAAAAACCAGCGGCTTGGTCAAAAGCTTCATGGAAGAGGTTAAATTCGGTCGCCCCATCAATGCCTTGGCCGCCAAAAAAGCCGTGGCCTACTGTGTCGATAGCGTGTTGAACGCGCCCGATGCGCTGATGTTGATGACGCAACTGAAAAATCGCGACGAATATACGGCACAGCATAGTATGAATGTGTGCATTTTCTCGATTGCGTTGGGACGGCAAATTAATCTGCCGGTCGAGGAGCTGAATCATGTCGGTTTGTGCGGGATGATGCATGACATGGGCAAGATGCAAGTGCCGCTAGAAGTCTTAAACAAACCGGGGCGTCTGACGCCGGAAGAGTTAGCCGTGATGCAAACGCATGCCGCCAAGGGTTGGAAAATTTTGCTGGCAACTCATGGCATGTATCCGGGCGCGGTGGACGTGGCGTTTACCCATCACGAGCGCCTGGACGGCAAGGGGTATCCTCGGCAATTAAAGGCCGAGCAAATTACTCCGTATACGCGTATCGTGGCTATTGCCGATATGTATGATGCGGTCAGTAGTGATAGGGTCTATAAAAAAGGCAGGTCGCATCTCGATTCAATTAAAGTTCTTACCGAGTCTTCTTCCGACGGCCACCTCGATCCAGGGCTGACCATGAAATTTATCGAATGTCTGGGGATTTACCCGGCCGGAAGTTTGGTGGAACTGAATAGCGGCGAAATAGCCATGGTGATCGAGGTTAACCCAAAAGCAAAACTCAAGCCGAAGATTTTGATGTTGCGCGACTCGCAAAAACAGCCTTGCCTGGAGTTCGTGGTGGATTTGGCCTTAGCCGGTTCGAATTTCGCTGGTCAGCCGTTAAAGATTTCCACGGTGTTGCGCCCTGATGAGTGCGGAATCGATTTGCTCAAATACTATCAGAGCGGCTTATTGCAAAAGGGTTGGAAACAGGCCGAGCCTTAAAGGTTTTGTAAAATATCTTCCAGCAGTTGCGGACCCTTATAAATCAGGCCGCTGTAAACCTGTACCAAGCTGGCGCCGGCTTGGATTTTTTCCCGCGCATCGCTGCCGCTCAAGATACCCCCCGCCGCAATAATCGGCAATTTGCCGTTTAACGCCGCCGCCAAACCTTTGACGACGGCTGTCGAGCTGTCTTTGACCGGTGCGCCGCTGAGGCCGCCGGTTTCATTGCAAAGAGGGTGGCCTTGCACTTTGTCGCGGGCGATGGTGGTATTGGTGGCGATGACACCGTCGATGCCAAATTCCAGCAGCAAATCCGCAATACGCCGGATGTCCTCGTCGGTTAAATCGGGGGCAATCTTGACCGCCAGCGGGGTGTATTTGCCATGCTCGGCCTGTAATTTGAGTTGTTCCTGTTTCAATGCAGCCAACAACTGCTTGATTTCGTCGCCCTGTTGCAATTGGCGCAAATTTTTGGTGTTGGGCGAGGAAATATTGATGGTGATATAGCTGGCCGGCAAATAGCTTTTGCGCAAACCGATCAAATAATCTTCGGTGGCTTGTTCTATCGGCGTGTCGGCGTTTTTGCCGATATTGATTCCCAATATGCCGCGATACCGGCATTGGGCGACCTGTTGCAATAAATGATCGATACCGAAATTATTAAAACCCATCCGGTTGATGATGGCTTGGTGTTCCGGCAACCGGAACAGGCGCGGTTTGGGATTGCCGGGTTGCGGCCGCGGCGTTACCGTGCCTATCTCGATAAAACCGAAGCCCAGCGCGGCTAATGCGTCGATGTAATCGCCGTTTTTATCCAGGCCGGCGGCCAAACCGAGCGGATTTTTAAATTCCAGTCCCATCACCGTGACCGGTTTATCGGTCGATTGCGCCCTGCTCAAGCTTGATAGGCCGGCTTGTTCGGTCAGTTTCAATAATTTCAACGTGACATGATGGGCGGTTTCCGGATCCAGGCTAAATAATACGCGGCGTAATAAAGGATAAAGATTCATGGTGTTTTTTAGAATGTATAGGTCGGGTTAGCGAAAAGTGTAACCCGATATGGCGGTTCGGAAGTAAACAAAACTAGCCGCGGTTCAAGGCGTAAGGCGCGGGGTCGAGGCTGGGCTGTCTTTGTAGAATCAGATCGGCCAACAAGCGGGCGGATGCCGGCCCCATGACCAAGCCGTTGCGAAAATGGCCGGCGTTGACGCTGAGGTTGTCTACATCGGGGTGAAAACCGATATAGGGTATGCCTTTTGGGGTGCCGGGCCGTAAGCCTGCCCAATGCGCGCAGACCGGGTGTTTTTTCAGTTCCGGCATTAGGCCTATGGCAAAGTTGTATAGTTGTTCTCCGGCTTCCGCGGTGGTGATTTTGGTAAACCCGGCTTGTTCCACGGTGCTGCCGGCCAAAATCTTGCCGTCGCGGCGCGGAATCAAATAATGGTCGCCGTCCAAAATCATGTGTTTCAGCGTGTCGGGTTGGGCGTCAAACAGCAGCATTTGTCCGCGTACCGGTTGGATCTGCAAGCTTATCGAAGCTTGCGGCAGCCAGCGGTTTAAGAAATCCGCGCTCCAGGCGCCCGCGCAGATGATGGCTTGGTTCGGGCTAAAGCTTTGTTCAAAGGTATGGATCGTTTGTAAGCGCCTATTCTCAATTTCAACGCCGGTGATTCCGGTGTTTTCGATAAAACGCACACCGTTTTGCAGTAAATAGGCTTTTAACGATTTTAGCAAGCGAGGATTGCGCGCCTGCGCAATACCGGGCAGCCATAAAGGCCGGTCGCAGAGGGTATCGATGTGTTCCAGTAATGCGGCCGGTGGATCTTGATAAGAAATATGGCGGGTATTGCACCATTGTATGGCTAAATCGTAGTCCGGGTTTTTGCAGATCAGCATGCCGCAAGGGGTCCATTCCGGGTCGATGCCGGTGGTGTCGAGCAATTCCCGGCTCAGGCCGGGATAACTTTGCAGGCTGGCGACAACCAGATCGGAAATCGCGCCGGCCTGCCGCCAGGGGTAAATGGGCAGCAAGATGCCGCCGCCGGCCCAGGAGGCTTCCTGTCCAAGGTTCGATTTGTCGATAACGGTGATGTTGCGGCCCACCAATTGTAATTCGCGGGCGGTTAATAAACCGCTGATGCCGCCGCCTATGATCAGAATGTCTGTGTCGTGGGTCATGTGAAAACGGACTGTTTGGGTGGAAACAACTTAACACGAAAAGTCGATATTTGCCGTTTACCAGCCGGAATGTCTGCTCAAAATCGGTTATCGCGGCCGGGTTTTGCGTTGTTTTGGTGCGGCAGAGATCGGCGTATTTTGCTTGTGCAAATTTTAAACTAAATGTTGTTTTTTTTTAACATTTAGTGAAATCACTTTACGCTAAATTTGTATTATATTGATATATATTAACTTTTTTCGATAAAAAAAATAAGACTAAAACTTGTAAGGATGCGAAACAGCTGCTATTATTGCCTACGTAGAAAAATCCTGTGTTGCAATTAAGCAAAAAGCAGACTGGCTAACAACAATAAACCCTTGGGGGGACAGCAATGACTTTAAATAAAACCCAATTAGCGCTGGGCATCGCCGCAGCGACATTATCCATGGCCATGGTTGCGCCTGCTCAAGCGGCGGACAATAAAGCCGAACGCGTTGCCGATGCGGCGGCCAGAAAAGCCGAGGCCCTGGAATTGCAAATGCAACAAATGGCCGATCAAATGGCTGCCATGCAAGCGGAATTAGGCCGGGTTAAATCGGCTTCCGCGCAAACTTCAACCGAATCGGCCAAAGTGCAAGAGCTGGATCACTGGATGGCTTCCATGAAATCCGCGCCCGCGGCTTCTACTTCCAAAGATAACTTGGTTGCGGTGCGTGGTGGTTGGAGCAAGCTCGATCACGCGCGCGCGAACTCTAATTCTGTTTTAACCGACGGTGGTTTACTTTCCAATAATACCAACGCCGACGGTTACTATTTTGGTGGCGCGTTCGACTTCAATGTCAACAACGACTTATTCGGTTTGATGGACGATACTTCGTTCATGATTGAATTTGGTTTCGAATATGCTGAATACGGTACCGGTGCCAATACTTTAACCAATGGTACTTTGACCGCCCTGCAAACATCCAACAGCCAAACAATAGCGCTTAACGGACACAATGGCACATCGACTGATGCCCGCCTGAGAATCAACGCCTCGCCAAAAATCAAATTCATGCACGGCAGCAAATTCCGTCCGTGGCTGATTCCGGTCGGTCTGGATGTTAACATTCTGGGTGTGCCTTCCAATGCGGTTTCCGTGTTGAACGCCGGCATGAATTTCGGTGCCGGTGCTGAATACGACTTGTTCAGAGGCATCGTAATCGGTGCGGATACTCGCTACCACTACATGACTAGCAAAATCGACGGTACACCTAACAATGGTTTCACTGCCGGCGGTTACGTAGGTTTCAAATTCTAATTTGTTACTTACTTAAGTCGGGCGAAAAGGGAAGGCGAAAGCCTTCCCTTTTTTTATGTCTGCGATTCATTAGTGGTGCTATACTCGGTACTAAATTTGGTGATATGCGAGTTTTCAATGAATCTAGTAACTGATATTAAGCCGGTGAGTTATTTAAAGGCTCATTCTGCGGAACTTTTGCAACAAATAAATCAAACCCATCGGCCTATTGTCATTACTCAGAACGGTGAGCCGCGAGGGGTTTTGCAAGATGCCGAAAGCTATGAGAATATGCGCAATGCCTTGAGTTTGCTGAAGTTGCTGGCGCAAAGCGAAGAGGATATTCGTAATGGCGATCTGCTGGAACAGCAGGATGTGTTTCGCGAAATGGATGAGTTGCTGGCTGAGTAATGACCCAATTGCGTCGGGTTCAGTGGACTAAAACTGCTCGAAACGATCTGCGACAGCTGGTGATATACCTAAAAAGTCGCAGCCCCAGTGCCGCCGCTTCGCTGCTGGGTGAGATTAAAGCCAAGGCGTTTCAGCTGGAACTGCTGGCGGAAAGAGGGCGAATGGTGCCGGAATTACAGGCTCAAGGGGTGTTCCAGTTTAGGGAGTTGCTGATTTCCCATTGGCGAATCGTCTACAAAATTAATGAAAATGATGTGCGTGTGTTAGCGGTGCTGGATGCGCGTCGGAACCTTGAGGATTTGCTATTGGAACGCTTGTTGGGTGGTGAGATTTGAAGGTGCTTTACCCGGAAATTTTTCCATTTCACACGTTTTTTCTGGAAACCGGCAGCATGCATCAAGTGTACGTCGAGCAATCGGGTAATCCTGTAGGCATTCCTGTGATTTTCCTGCACGGCGGGCCGTGCTCAGGCACCAAGCCGGACCACCGGCGTTTTTTCAATCCCGATCTTTATTGCATTATTTTGCTGGATCAGCGCGGGTGCGGGCGGTCGTTGCCTTTTGGCGAGTTGGAAGGAAATACCACGCAAAACCTAATAGAAGACATGGAGCGCGTCAGAATCAGGCTGCGCATCGAGCGGTGGCTGCTGTTCGGTGGTTCCTGGGGAGCGACGTTGGCATTGCTGTATGCGCAGCAATTTCCCCGACACGTCCTGGGGATGGTTTTGCGCGGGGTGTTTCTGGCGCGCCAGACGGATATGCATTGGTTTCTGCGGGACGGAGCCAATCGTATTTATCCGCAACGCTGGCAGGATATGCTGGATGCCGTGGGGGCGGTATCCGGCGATGAAGTACTGGCAAGGCTGTGCGAGGCCGCGTTCGGCAGCGACTCCGCGGCTGCCGAACGGGCGGCGTTGCACTGGCAATATTGGGGCGGTCAGGTGGCATTGGGGGCGGAATTTGCACTTGTCGACGCGCCGCCGGATATTCAGGCGGTCAAGCAGGTGCGGATGGAACTGCATTACGCGCGGAATAATTATTTCGTTGCCGAGAATCAAGTTCTGCAAAATTGCGTGCTGTTGCAGGATATTCCTACTATCATTATCCACGGCCAAAATGATTTAACCTGCCCGTTGGAAGCGGGGTGGCGCTTGCATCAAGCGCTGCCGAAAGCCGGTTTTAGGGTGCTGCCTAATGCGGGACATGTCGCCAAGGGCGAGGAAATGATAGATGCATTGGTGGCCGCCGCCGATGAAATGGCTGTCCTTTTGGCTGGATAATTAGAAATTTATGACAAATAAAAAGCGGCTGGTCATAGCCATGACCGGGGCGACCGGCGCCATTTACGGCGTGCGCATGCTGCAAATCCTAAAGGGTTTGCCCGAGTGGGAGACGCATCTGGTGATTTCCGCTGCCGGCCTGGTAAATTTGAAATACGAACTGGATATGGATCGGGCCGCGCTGTACCGGTTGGCGGATGTGGCGCACGGCATCAACGATATTGCTTCCTGCATAGCCAGCGGTTCCTTTAAAACCGAAGGCGTCGTGGTGGCGCCCTGCTCCATGAAAACCTTGGCGGCGATTGCGCACGGTTTCGGCGATAACCTGATTTCCCGCTCGGCGGATGTGGCTTTAAAGGAGCGGCGTAAAACCGTGCTGGTGCCGCGGGAAACGCCGTTGAATTTGGCGCATATTCGAAATATGGCCGCAGTGACCGAGATGGGTGGTATTATTTTCCCGCCCATGCCGGCGTTTTACAATAAATCCGACTCCGTCAAAGCGATGGTGGATGAAGGCGTGGGACGGATCTTGGATATGTATGGCGTGACTATCGATGGATTATTCAAACCTTGGGCGGGTTTGGGTAATGAAGGATAAAAAATCGATAAAATACGAAAATTAACAAGTAAATGGCAGGCTTTCAATTGACAGGGTGCCCAATTCTGATTTAGAGTTGCTGCCAGCTTTTTTATTGCTCATCAACGACAGTACACTATGCGGCCTTTTGGCGGGCGTACCAATATGCTGATGAGCGGTTCTTATAACTATAACTGTAACAATCGGAGCACATCCCATGGCAAGACCATTAATTCAAATGGCGTTAGACTCTTTGGATTTCGACCAAACCGTAGCGTTGGCGGATCAAGTAGCGCCTTATGTTGATATTTTTGAAATCGGTACCCCTTGCATCAAATACAACGGTGTTAACCTGGTAAAAGAACTGAGAAACCGTTATCCGGACAAATTGTTGTTGGTTGACCTGAAAACCATGGATGCCGGCGAATACGAAGCAGGTGCTTTCTACGCCGCCGGCGCCGACATCTGCACCGTATTGGGCGTATCCGGCTTGGCAACTATCGGTGGCGTAATCAAGGCCGCGAAAAAACACGCAGCCGAGGTTCAAGTTGACCTGATCAACGTGCCTAACAAAGCCGAGTGTGCACGCGAATCCGCTAAATTGGGCGCGCAAATCATGGGTGTTCACACCGGTTTGGACGCGCAAGCTGCAGGTCAAACCCCATTCACCGACTTGAACGAAGTCGCTTCTTTAGGTTTGAATGTTCGGGTTTCTGTTGCCGGCGGTATCAAGCCCGCCACTATTGAACAGACCGTTAATGCGGGCGCCAACATCATCGTTGTCGGTGCGGCTATTTACGGCGCGCCTTCTCCAGCGGAGGCCGCCCGTGAAATCCGTGAATTGGTAGACGCTGCGGCTGCATAAGTTAGCTTTGTCGCTACCTAGCATTTATTAGGCATGCTAAGGACGGGTGGCGCTAGCCACCCGT
>NZ_JANIBK010000032.1 GCF_024505165.1 Methylomonas rivi | reverse complement strand
ACCGTAGGGCTGATGCCGTTAGGCGATCCGCCAATCCAATTGTCACCATACGGCAGAACCGCGATGCGTTCCGCCTTACTGCCTTACGGCCTTGTTCAAGTTATCTGGATCAAGTGCCTTTGAGCGTATGTGGCGATGGTCTTGCTCGAGGTTGAGGCGGAGAAATTGGCAAAACGTTAGCTGGTGTAGCCTGGAATAGTTGAGCGTATTCGGGGAATGAGGGGACATTGTTCGTGCGAATATGCTTCGGCATTCGCACGGGCCTGATGCTCAAATGCTTAGCTGGTGGTGTTAGTTCGGCCAAAACCCGTCAGACGAAACAAACGAGCGCCAATGGCAAATGTCCAACTAAAAGTAAGCGTAGGGTGTGGTGAGTTTACGAACCTCACCAATCGCGAACGATGCGCTTCACGCTGTTCAGCACATCCTACGGCCCTGCGTCGTTCCTCACCACATCCTACAGCCCTAACCCAGTGATCATTTTCGAATCATCTAGGCAAACCAGAATGCAATATATTCGAGTTTAATTTAAGAGCGTTGGATATATACGGAACAGATGATATACGTGGAATAACTAGTTCATCTGAGAATATAAAAACCTCGCTCCCTTTATAGACTTTAGATGCATTATACTGAAGGTCATAAAGAAACTTTCGGCGATCCGCGTAATACGCTAATATCTCCTCTGCACCGTCATAAGATACTATCCACTTAATGTTATCTAAACCCTGAATCAGTTCAGAAATTCGCTCATGGTCATCTTGTTTATAATGATTCAGATATAGCCGACTTCCCTTTTCGAAATAAGGAGGGTCGCAATAAACTAAACTATTATTGGGAAGTGTTGGAAAGTGAGTCAAAAAAAACTGTTCTGCGTCCAAGTTGCACAAAGTAATGCGGTCTCGTAACGATCCAATAAGCTCAACCCTTCTAATCAGGTCATTCATTGGGAAGCGAGCATCGATTTTCCACTTGCCATTTTGATTAAACCCGCCAATAACACCCGCGTTAAGAATGCCGGATCGATTGGTACGGTTTAAATAAAATGTTGCAAAACCAACTTCGAGAAGACTGTGTTCATCTGGATGGCGAAGAATTTCACGATGGCCAAGCCATTCTTCAACGTTGACAAGCGACCGGGATATTTTTGAACAAAACGCCTCAGTCTGTGTTAACACCGATTGCCAGAAGGAATATATGTGATAGGACGAATCGTTTAAGTGTACATGGTCAACGTACCCGTCAACCAACAGTTCCATCGCAACACCGGCCCCGCCCGCGTACGGCTCGACATAATGGCCGCCTTCCAAACCATTTGCCAAGATGATCTCCAAAATAAATGGAGTCAGCTTTTGTTTTCCTCCCGGATAGCGGAGCGGTGTGCGATTCTGAGCCATCGATAATATGCGCTTATTTATTCATTTGATCCAGTAACGGAACAATATTCGAAAACAAGGTAGGAATATCGCCCGGTAAGATCGTAAATTTAGGATTGTGGACTAAATGATTCATTGAAGTAATAGACAAAATACCGTCTTGGCGTTGAATTTCAGTAAGTGGTCCATGCAGTAATTTTACCATTTGTTTGTCTGTTTTGTTTTGGGTTAAATGACTAACAATGTCTCGAAGAATATCAGCAAGCATCCGATCGCTACCGTCATTTTTTAAATACTTTGGAGCATTCTGCTCAGAAGCATGATCTTGGCAATAAGCTTTTGCCGAAATCTCGAACATGCTGCGAAGCAGAAAACAGAAGGCAATGGGGTTATCCTTCAATTTTAATTTCAGAATTTCATTGCGTAGCGTCACAACTTTGTCCCGGTTTGTGCCATAGAGCTTTAGCGAGCGTAAAGCTTTTCTTACTGATTGCTCGTTATTGGTGGCCGCAGCTAATGGTTTGCGCCCCGTAGTCGTTGTGCTACTGCCCAGGGTGGTTGGGCTAGGATTAGTCTGCCATCCGGTGTTAACCGCATTGGCCGTAGGATTTGTTGCCGTTTGTGTTCCCGAACTGGTTCCAGAATTTGGTGTCCCTCCAGTTCCACTTGTTCCACCTGAGGAAGTTGCAGTGGGATTTTGTCCGGTTGGGGGAGGAGGTATGGGCGGAACGCCAAACCTTAATGCAAAATCCGTTGACTCTCTAATTGCCGGGAAAGTCAGCGACTCCATGCCGATGGCATAAAGAATTTCGTCAAGTGGTTTCTTATGAGAAATCTTGGGGTATAGCTTTGCCAGTTCGACACTTGAACTCGCCCCTAGGCGTTGGGCTATTTTTTTGATGGCTTCGTCAAGAACAGTCAGATGGTATTTGCCGGCCCAGCGTAGCTTCTGATCATCCGAAAGATTGGTTCCATGCGCTAAATATTTTTCCAACAGATCTAAACCAGGTTCCGGTACGCCATTCACGATCTTGTTATGCCTTGCGCGAGCGACCGCTTCCCAAGCGTCTCTACCCGCCTTTTGGCCCTTGCCATGCGTGAGAGTAACAATCTTATCGACGACGGCCGCATCGGATAATTGAAAGATCGTGCAAGGAATTTGAGTATTCGAATTAACCCAATCCGCGGAAATTTGCCCGATACGCTCGGCGACTTTCGCGGGTAGATCCAAATCGGTTACAGCAACTAAACCCAATATTATTTTCAGGGATGCAACGCGCCGGTTTCCCTCTTTTACCTGATAGCCGTTTGTGGGGTCTTCGAGAACAATGATGTTTTCGGTTGGAAGATAACCATCGTCAAGCAAACTTTCCATTAGGCCCCAAAAATAATCGGGGCTAATAGAAATCATAGCGTTGATTGCTTCGACTTCGTTTTTCTGTGGAACGGTGCGAAAGTTTTGCAAATCAATAGCAAGGTCGTTTACCGGTAAAAGCTGTGTTTGCTGCATCTTGTCTCCTAAATTTATCGTGGTCTTCCGTATTATAGACGGCAAACGGCTAATCTAATCTGCTAACAGCTTAATTGAATCGTCTTGGTCGTAATCGATGCGCATCGCTATTGCTCGCGCATCGGATGCACTTTTATTAACCCACGAATGAAACGCCGTGAAATGCTTCGTATTCTCTTGAATAAGCCAAGTAGGGTACGCAATGCGTACCAATGAAGACCGTTCCGATGGCAACAGCCATAAGGTACGCGGTGCGTACCCTACCTGGCTGGGTTTCGCTTTTGCTTAACCCAGCCTACGGGCTACGGGCTATTTATTGTGATTTCCATTCGAATAAATAACGTTACCTACTATTTTTTCAAACTCTGAGCATGATAACTTTGTTTTAGGTGGAATATTAGTATTATTAGACATTGTCTTAATAATTTCATCTGCATCGTAGCGCACGGCACCTAGATTCTTCGGGTTCTCTAAAAAGAAATTTTGGATTTTTTGAAGAGTAGTCATTATTGGTCACTATTTAACGAGTTTATCGGTAGTAAAGCCAAGCTTGCCCAATTTGAAGAAAATGCATGTATATATTACAGATAAACAATCGGCTGTAAAATTTATTAAATCAACATGCCGGGGATGCATTATTTTGCTTGTTTTTGATGTAATAAAAAGAAGACCGACTAAGTCTTTTTTCTCACCATTCCAAGCCGAAATTGGTGCAACTATCAATGTTTTAATGTCCTCTGGATAATCGTCATCGTTCTTGGTTCTCTTATATAAACCTTTGACGGCCGCCTTCTCAAGGTCGTGATAATATAGGGCACCTTCTATATTTTTTTCCATAAAGAACTTCACAATTCCTTCAGATTTAGGGATTGGTTCACTAGTGTCTTTTCTTCCTGGGCTTAGATTAGCACGGCCTATAGTGACGTAAGAAACTGCGTTGTTTTGGTTATTTGGGTTAAAGGCACTCATTCTTATAGCAGCCCCTACAGTCTTATCCCTAACCAGCTCCGCGAAATATTTAGCTATAATTTCGCATATTTTATTAGAAAATTGAACCAGACTATTTTTTTCAGAGCTGATATGGATAGGATCTAAGTTATCTGGATACTGGGATATTCGGCTTTGTAAATTGCAAATTTCATCTCTTGATTCATGCAATAAATTGTGCAGTTCCGCTTTAATGTTTAATGATCGCTGAGACCTGCTTCTGACATAGAAGAATGCTAATGTAAATATACCAAGAAAAGTACTTACAGATAATAGAAAAAGATTTTTTCCAGCAACTTCAACCTTTTCTGGAATATATGATGACAAAAACAAACTTTTGCTAAAAACACCTGCTACAGTTAAAATAGAGCTTGATGAAACAACGATAAACCCCCGCGGACGAAGGAAAAAACCAGGCACACCTAATCTCCAAGTGTGAGCACCATTGATCCAGTGAATAACCCCTATGTCATATTTATTTAACATTATGCCGTCCAATATTTTTATTTTTATACAGGTAAAATAATCGACAAATTATTTCGTGTAATATTTTGTAAATATATTCGATATTACCATTTCAACTCTAACAGATCGGCAATGTGGAGGCAAGAAGTAGTTATAAGTGTTGAGCTTAATGTATTTACTGCTCTTATTGTCACCATATTGACAACGCCGCCACCCAGCGCTAAACTGCCCCCGGGCCTCGAAACCCACAGCATATAGCGGTCAACCGCACCCGATAGCCTTGCGGCTTTTTTATGTCCGGCGTTTTTTACCATTTTCGTGGTGTCACGAAAATAATCAAATCTATGCCGGGAGTAGGCTAATATAAGACCCGCAAGGGGAATAGGCCTGGCTGACTATATGCAGTTTCGAACTCCCGACACCCAAGTTAAATCGAAAATAACATATAGGAGGCCGTCATGACTGCTCAACTCATCAACATTCAATTCCACGATCAAACCCTAACGGCTGCCGTAATCGAAGGCGCACGAAAACGGGGTCAGGTCTTGCAATCAAGCACTGTTATTACCTCGAACGACAGGTATGTATTCTACTGCCGCCGATAAAGGTCATCGTATTGGCGTCTGCAAAGGGTCGATTTAGCTCTTTCATTCCTAACGTGGGATAGAGTTTCTAGTCAGCTGATATGTGTTGATCAATTCTTTTCCGTGTCGAGTGTTTTGGAATTAATCTCTGACGGCTCCGGTTTTAGGCTGCTTCCACTTCCAGTACTTTAATCTCAATCTGCAACCCCGCCGCAGTAGCCATATTCACCAGGGCATCCAGCCCAAACAAATTGATTTTGCCACGCATCAGGTCAGAAACGCGGGGTTGAGTGACGCCTAACAGCTTGGCGGCATCGGCTTGGGTGAGATCGGCGCGGGCGATGTGGTTTTTGATGGCCATCATCAATGTGGAACGCAATTTCATGTTTTCCGCTTCCTGCTGCGTGTCCTCGATGGCATCCCATACGCTGGCAAATCGTTGAGTGGTCATGGCTTCAACTCCTTTACTAACTCTAAATATCGTTTGGTGGCTAAGTCTAGGTCGGTATTGCTGGTCTTTTCCGTTTTCTTCTGAAAGCAATGCAGCACATAAACTGCATCGGCAAACTTGGCGACATACAGCACCCGGAACGCTCCGGCTGAGTCACGAATCCTGATTTCCTTCACGCCGTGGCCGACCGTATTCATCGGTTTCCAATCGTCCGGCTCCTGGCCGTGCTGCACTTTGTCGATTTGAAATCCTGCTTCACGTCGCGCCGACAGCGGAAACGTGCGCAAATCTTCCAACGACCGGCCTCTAAATTCGACGGTTTTGGTGTTTGTCATAGGCTAAAATATACAATATTTTGTATGAATTTAGAAGCGATTTACAGGCTTGACCCTCCTTCAAAAACGGACTGATCAAGCAGATAATAAAACAGATAAGGTTAGGCTTGGAGTTTCAAACAAAGCAAATTTATTCGGATGCAAATTCCGCTACTCTCCGTTTGCGACTTTGAATGGCAGCAAATTGAATACCTGCCGATATTGAGCTCAAAGCGCCGAATGACAATTTAAGGTCGTCACCAGCCATCAATGCCTAATTTTACGAATTCTGACATTTTGTATAAGAATTGTGAGATCTTTTCAATAAGATGGGACCTAACACCAGGCTTTCGGTCATAAATTTGTCACACAAGCGTAATATGCTTTGAGCAATCATTCGCCGCACTTTTTGCCATGACATCGCTTATGCAATCCGCAACCGACCGGCCGCCGCTTTATCTTTCCGTGCTGCATGAACATGTTGCGGGGCGCGGCCGCGTGAAAATTCCCGGCTTGTATCGCAATGAGCAGTTAAGGGAAGAGTTGGAAGCCTATGTGCTGGGATTGGATGACGTGCGTTCGGTGCGCGCCAGCACATTGACCGGCAATCTGATAATCGAATACGCCAGCCAGCAGGAGCTGGAAAACTATTTGCGGGGTATTGTACGCTTTCTGGAAGCCGAGTTAGGACAACCGGTTTTACGGCGTAGCGAAGGGATAGACCGACCCGGCAAAACCGCAAAGCTTAAAAAACCCGCCGCCAAAGCCAAAAAAGAAATATCCGCCGATGAGCAAGGCTATCAAGCCCAGGCACAGCATTTTTGGCATACCCTGCCGCACAGCCGCGTGCTGGAAATTCTGGACAGCGCCGAGGACGGCTTGCCGGCCAATGCGGTTTCCCAGCGATTGGCTCGGTTCGGGCCTAATGCGCTGGTTCATTACAGAAACCGCTCGCCCTTGCAGATGGTATTGCAGCAATTTGCTTCGGCGCCTGTCGCCATGTTGGGCGTTTCCGCGGCGATATCCATTGCCACGGGCGGTTTGGCCGATGCAGCGGTGATTGCGGTCGTGGTCGGTATCAACGCCGTGATCGGCTATTTCACCGAAAAATCCGCCGAGGAAACCATCAGCGCCTTGGGGCAGTTGACGCCCGATACGGCAACCGTGATTCGCGCCGGCAAAACCCTCGAGATTCCGCTGCATGAAGTGGTGATCGGCGATGTGTTGTTGCTAGCGCCCGGCGCCTACATTCCGGCCGATGCGCGTTTGCTGAACAGCAACCGGCTGAGTATCGACGAGTCGCCGCTGACCGGGGAAAGCCTGCCGGTTTCCAAGAATTTTGCCTTCGCCTGCCAGAACGAAACCGCGCTGGCGGACCGGTTGAACATGGTGTACATGGGCACCATGGTGACGGGCGGCAACGGCAAGGCGGTGGTGGTATCGACAGGGCGTTACACGGAAATCGGCAAGATTCAGGAGTTGGTCGGCGAAGCTCGGCCGCCGGAAACGCCGATGCAAAAACAAATCGACACCATGGGCATGCAACTGGCGCTGTTCAGCTCCGGCGTTTGCGCGTTGGTATTTGCGGTCGGCTTGGTACGCGGCCGGCCCCTGCTGGAAATGTTGATGTCGGCCATCTCCCTGGCCGTGGCGGCGGTGCCGGAAGGATTGCCGGCGGTTGCGACCACCACGCTGGCGCTGGGCATCAAGGATATGCAGCGGCATAAAGTGCTGATACGGCAGCTGCCGGCGGTGGAAAACCTGGGCTCCGTGCAGGTGATATGTCTGGATAAAACCGGTACGCTGACGTTGAACAAAATGAGCGCTGTTGCCGTGCATGGGCTGGAAACGGTTCTGCAAGTCCGGCACGGCCGGTTTTTGCAGGGCGAGGAAGCGGTCGATCTTTATGCGCTTAACCCGGCATTCAAACGCATGATGGAAGTTTTGGTGTTGTGCAACGAATCCAAGCTCGCGGAACACGGGCAGGGATTGATCGGTTCTCCGACCGAAAACGCCCTGATGCAACTGGCGATGGATGCCGGCGAGGATGTGCGGGATCTGCGCGGGCGATATCCTCTGCTAAAAACCGACTATCGCGCCGAAGACCGGCCCTACATGGTGACCGTGCACATGGCGGTTGATGGCGATTATTTGGTGGCCGTCAAGGGCAGCCCGCTGGCCATGTTGGATTTGTGCAAATGGCATGAGACTAGTGACGGTTTACAACCCTTGAGCGACGAGACCAGAGAGAAAATCCTAGTCGGTAACGAACGCTTGGGGGCGGATTCGTTGCGGGTATTGGGTGTCGCCTACCGGCTGATGAACGAGCTTGCCGACGACAGTGCCGCCGATTTGATCTGGCTGGGTCTGGTCGGCATGGAAGATATGATGCGTCCCGGCATGGCGGAGCTGATGCAAGAATTCCACGACGCCGGCATAGCCACGGTGATGATTACCGGCGACCAAAGCGCGACGGCTTATTCAGTAGGCAGGCGGCTGGGATTGAAAGGCGAAAACGAGCCGCTGGAAATGGTCGACTCGGTGCATCTGGAAAAACTCAATCCGCAGGTGTTGGCCGGTCTGGTCAATACCACCTCGATATTTTCCCGCGTCAGTCCGGCGCATAAATTGCGTATTGTCGAGGCCTTGCAGCTGAACGGCAAAGTAGTGGCGATGACCGGCGACGGTATCAACGACGGCCCGGCCTTGAAAGCCGCCAATGTCGGCGTAACCCTGGGCGACAAAGGCAGCGATGTGGCCCGCTCGATTGCCGACGTGGTACTGGAAGAGGACGATTTGTCGACCATGATAACCGCCATTCGCCAAGGCAGAACCATTTACGATAATATTCGCAAGAGTCTGCATTTCCTGTTATCCACCAACCTCAGCGAAATAGAAGTCATGTTGGTCAGCGCGATGATAGGCGGCGCGGAAATATTGAACCCCATGCAATTGTTGTGGATTAATCTGATTACCGATATTTTCCCGGGCTTGGCATTGGCGTTGGAACCGCCGGAAGGCAACGTGCTGAAACGCCCGCCGCGCGACCCCAACCAGCCCATCGTTTCGCCCAAGGACTATGCGAAACTGTTGCGCGAATCCAGCGTCATCAGCGCCGGCGCCTTGGGTGTTTACGGCTACAGCCTGTTACGGTACGGCATGGGGCCGAAAGCCAGTACCAACGCCTTCATGTCGTTAACCTTGGGCCAATTGCTGCAAGCTTACAGTTGCCGTTCCGAGCAGACCTCGGTATTTAACCCGCAAAACCGCGAATCCAACCGTTATCTGGATAACGCAATCGGTTTTTCGGTGCTGTTGCAAATTCTGGCGGTCACGGTGCCTGCTCTGCGCGGTTTGTTGCGCCTGGCGCCGGTCGGTCCGGTCGACCTGCTGGCTATTTTGGCGGGAGCCGGTTTGCCGCTGGTTGTTAATGAATCCGCAAAAATCTCCAATAAACGCAATCCAGTTCGAGAGGACGCCGCATGATCAGCGATTTCGTATTCAACTCCCAATCGGTAACCGCCGGCCATCCGGACCGCATGTGCGATATCGTCAGCGATGCGATCATCGACGCATTTTTGCGTCAGGACCCGACGTCCCGCATCACCGCCGAATGCGCGCTATCGCGCAACATTCTGTTTCTGGCGGCCCGCTACGCCAGCGACGCGGTGGTCGATATTCCGGAAACCGCGCGCAAAGTCATCGAGAACATCGGCTATTGGCCGGAAGACTTCAACGCGGCGGACTGCACGGTGGTGACCAGCTTGATCGAACAGCAGAAGTCGTCGCGCGAGACCGATTTTTCGGCGCTGGAAGACGACGAAATCGAGCAGATCACCGTGTCGCACCAATCCACCTTGTTCGGCTACGCCTGCCGCCACACGCCGGAACTGATGCCGCTGCCGATCACGCTGGCCAATGCGCTGGCGCGGCGCTTGCATTTGGTTTGGGACACTTTGGACTACATATCGCCCGATTGCACCACCCAGGTTGGCGTGGAGTTCGTCGATAACCAACCCAAACGCATTCACAGCATTACCTTGATCATAGGCTGCGACAATCCCGACAAAACGCCCACGCAAATGACCATGGAAGAAGATTTGCGCCACCATGTGATCGCGCCGGTGTTTGCGCAAGCGCCTTTACAGCCGGATAACCTGACCAAAATCGTCATCAATCCCAGCGGGCCTTTCGTGCGCAGCGGGCCGGCCGCGCATTCCGGCATGACCGGGCGGAAAAGCGACAGCGATACCTACGGCAGTTTTGCCCGCCATAGCGGCGCGGCCTTGAGCGGCAAATCGCCATCCCGTATCGATAGGGTCGGGGTGTATGCGGCACGGCACGCGGCAAAAAATATCGTCGCCGCCGGTCTGGCGGAACAATGCGAGGTACAACTGAGTTACAGCATCGGCCATGCCGGCCCGGTCAGCGTATTGTTGAATACCCAGGGTACCGGCAAGCTGGACGATCACGAAATTCGTAAACGCCTGCTCAGGCATTTCGATTTCCGTTTGGGCGCCATCGTGCGCGATTTCAATCTGCGCCAGCTGCCGGCCCTGCATAACGGGGTTTTTTATCAACGGCTGCCGGCCATCGGCCATTTCGGCGAACACGGCTTGGTTCTGCCATGGGAAAATACCGATAAAGCCGCGCTGTTGAGGTAATAGCGCGGTCTTATTCAGTCGAACAGTTTTTCGTTCTTCTTGTTCAACAGCTGTATGGCCCGCCATAAAAAGGTGCTGGCCGGGGCCATGACATGGCCCTTGGCGGCCTCGTGAATAGTCAGGCCCATGAAGGTGACGAATAACACCGAGCGCACGTCGATGCGGCCGGCGCTTAAGTCGGCCAGTTTGTGGTCCAGCTGCGATGCTACCAGCGAAGACAAACCGGCGACAGAGGCATGCTCGACGGCCGGCAGATCGGGATCGTCTTGCGCCACTAAAGCGAATAGCCCCGCGCTGGCGGCAAATGTAGCGATGTCGCTGAAGGGCGCGGAACCGTGTTGAATCAACAGGCTGGCCGCTTGCGGGTTAAGTTGCAACTGGGTAATGGCTTCGCAGTCCGCAAACGCTTCGGCTACCGCCTCGAAGTAGGCCTCGTCGTTTCGCTTTTGCGGAATTTTTAGCCGCACCCGCCCCGCCAGTTGATGCTTGATATAGGCTTTAGGTAAAAGTATTTGCGCCATCATGCTTCGTCGCTGTTAGATTTGATAACGACCTCGGTGTCATCGACATGGGCTGTCCGGGCCTTGCGTTCCTGCTTCAATTCCGCTTTAACTTCGGCCAGCATATCGTCGAATTCCTCATTGGCTTCGGCCATGACTTCCCGGCCTTTTTCCAGCAATACCAGCCCCGATTTGATGGCGGCTCTGGCGGTGGGGCGGCTGGCGCGCACGATGGCCGGCAATGCCGGTACAATCACCGTTGCGGCGATAGCCGCGCCCAAGCCTATGGCAATACCCAGCGGGGTGCCGTTTTTTACAAGATCGTCGAGTTTGGGCATATTCAACTTCCTAACAGAATATAAGGGTTTTAAAAGCGGACGGGGTTAAAACCGTCCGTAGCGGTTGTCATCTTGCCATACGCAAACTTATTATTCTTCACGCCGAATATTACAGCTATATGACAAACGATCTTGCGCTCCGTTCAGGCCACACGCTTATAGTCATGGTGCGATCATCGGAAGTTCAGGCCTATCCGGCAGGAAATAGCAGAACAAGGCCATCAGCAAATAAACGCTCAGGAGTTGGACGCCCTTAAACCAGTTGGATTTGCCGTCGGCGCCGATCATGGAAAAAATCATAACGGGGAGCATGACTATCATGATGCCGGCATTTCCCACCACCAGATTAAGCGGTCTGGGAGCAATGTAATAGCTGCTGAGCATCAGTACGGGCGCCACAAACAGCGCAATCTGAATGCTGCTGCCCACGGCGATGCCCAGGGTTAAGTCAAGTTTGTTTTTCTTTGCCATGGTTACGGCCGCCACGCTCTCCGGGGCACCGCCGATCAAGGCGATAATGATCACGCCGATGAAAGCTTTCGACATGCCAAAGTGCCTTGCCGTTTCCTCGACATTACCTACCAATACTTCGCTCATCAAAGCCAATATCACCGATGCTAGCAGCAATACAGTTATCGCCGAAAATAGCGGCCACTGTTCGGTTTCCGGCGCCTGGACTTCCTCGGTTTTTTTAGGCAGATAATAATGCGGATGGGTTTTCAACATAAATAACAGATTAAAGCCGTAAGTGATCAATAAAACCACAGCCACGCCGGCATTGAGCGCCATTTCCTGTTTGTAGGTATCGGATGAAATGAAGTTATCGAAAACGCTGGGCACCACAATGCTGATGGCGGCGATCATCAGCACCGATCGTTCGACGCGCGCGCCTCGTCGATTAAATTTTTGTTCCTGGTTGCATATTCCACCGACCAACAAGGACAAACCGAGTACAAACAAGAGGTTGGTGAGAATAACGCCGACGATGGACGCCTTTACCATATCCAGCAGGCCTGCCTTTAGGGCAATCAGCGAGATAATCAATTCCGGTGCGTTGCCGAAAGTGGCGTTTAGCAAACCGCCGACGGCCTCCCCAACCCGGAAGGCTATCTGCTCGGTTGATTCGATCATCAGGCCCGCCAGCGGGATGATGGCCAATGCCGCGCAAGAAAATTTAATATCCGCGGCCATTTCAGCACCCAAGTGTTGCAGATACCAAGTCAATGGTATAAACGGCAGCAGCCAATAGATCGGGTTTCTGCATAAATTTGTCATGACAAGGGCGCTATATTTTGGGTAGGGCAATAGTGGGTTTCGAACAGCCGTTTAACGGCATGGCGTGTGTTAATAGTCATGCGAAATTCAATCGCCGGCCGCCAAATTGCGTTACATCGGCAACGGTAGAATGCCTCCCCATGCAATTGCAAAGGGAACAAGCGAAGCGCTAATTTTCGGCGCGCGCTATTATTTTTGGCGATAGCGGGCCGTGCGTTCCAGCAATAACCCCGCGTGATAAGCGGCGTCCGTGGTTTGTTCGAGAACCCCCAGAATTTCGGTCCAGTTACTCTCTTCGATCAGGGAAAGCACCAGCACGCGGCGCTGTTTTTTTCGCCACTCGTGATAAATTAAGTCGGCATTTTCCTCGTTGGTCTTGAGCGCCTTGCAGCAAGCTCTCATGCTTGCCAGGTCGATGTCCGGGTACCGAGCCACCTGCGATTGCAATGTTTCTATCATCGACATCAAGGCCGATAGAATCTCCTGCGCCGCATTCTCTATCTGCCTCGGATGGCAAATATCGATCAGTCGCGCGGTATTGTTAATGCCGTCGACGATATCGTCCAAGCGCTTGACCAGTTGTTCGGTGATATGGATATACTCTGAGTAGGTCAGCAATTCCAGGCCGCCGTATGCTTCGGCCGTTAATTTATCCCCCTTCTCCTCCAGCTGTTTGACTTTGGCGATGTATTGGTCGGGCTCCTCAAGATTCAAGAACAGCTCGCTCAGGACGTTGCCGCACTCGATGGTGTTATCGAGGTGTTCCTTGAATATGGTTTCCAGGGGGCGGGAAAGGGGTCTATCAAGAGTATCGGCGGTCATAGTATCCTCGTAGGCTTTATAAAAACGGTGTTGTCCGGGGGGAATAGCGCTGTCTGATTTTTATTGATGCATGACCCTAAGGGCGATTGTGTCGGGCACCGGTTATCAAGCGATGCCGCGTGCCGAAAGAACGCCTTTTATTGAGATAAGGCGGGCAAGCAATTCCGGCGAAATCCGCTCATTGATGTCAATTAATGTAAACGCATAATTACCGCGTGACTTATTCAACATATCCACGATATTGATGTTGTTCTCCGCCAGAATTGCAGTGATCTGGCTGACCATGCCGGGTATGTTGTCATTCGCAATCGCAAGCCGAAAATGTTCGTTGCGGGATAAATGAATATCCGGAAAATTAACCGCGCAGCGAATAGTGCCGTTTTCAAGGAAATCGCGCACCTGTTCGCAAACCATCCGCGCGCAATTTTCTTCGGCTTCCTTGGTCGATGCGCCCAAATGCGGTAATACGATGGCGCGCGGGCGATTCAACAAGGCTGGCGACGGAAAGTCGGAAACATAAGCGCGCAGCATGGCGGTATCGAGTGCGGCCAGGAGCGCGGCTTCATCGACAATTTCGGCGCGGGAGAAATTCAGCAAGGTGGCATTGGGCTTCATCTTGCCGATACGTATGTCGTCCATAAGATGCCGGGTTTGATCGTTCAGCGTGACATGCAGGCTGACAAAATCGGAACGGGATAATAATTCGTTTAAGCTGTCAGCCGGAATGGCATCCGACGACAGCCGCCATGCATTTTCCAGCGTCATTTGCGGGTCGAATCCCACGACTTTCAAACCGAGCGCCCGGGCAACATTGCTGACTTTGACGCCAATTGCGCCCAGCCCGACGACGCCCAAGGTCTTGCCGGCCAGTTCAATGCCGGAGAAACGGCACTTGGACTGCTCGACGCGCGCATCCAGTCCGCCATCTTCATCCTTAAGACCGTTGACGAAAGCCAAGGCTTCCGGAATATTGCGCGCCGCCATTAACAGACCGGCAATTGTCAACTCGGTCACGGCATTGGCATTGGCGCCCGGCGCATTGAAAACCGGAACGCCGCGCGCTGACAGTTCATCGACCGGAATATTGTTTACGCCCGAACCCGCTCTGCCCACGGCTTTAACCGTATCGGGAATGACGACATTGTGTAAGTCTTGCGAACGTAGCAGGATTGCATCGGGATATTCAATCTCGGAGCCAATTTCGTAACGAGCGCTTGAAAGCTTTTCCAGCCCGATAGGCGATAGGTTGTTATAGGTTTTAATCTTGAATTTTTCCTCGTTGCCCTCTGAGGAAACCGTTATGTGTTCAGCAAGCCGCATGTTCAAGCCGCTTTGATTTGTATCCATTTTCGATGTCGGTCATGGTGGTGAATTTTTAATCTCGGCCGAATTGCGCAAAACCTGTGTAAATGGGCGATTTGGTAATAACGGCATCGGTTTTTATGAAACCTCCTCAGCCGCCCGCCTATTTAATCCCATGCGGGAAAGCTATACCGATCAGGTTACAGCTTTATGAAATGCCGCGGCTACAAGCGCCGAAATTAACTATCGGCAGTAATCGGCGCCAATTTCCAGATGTCGCGGTTGTATTCCGCAATCGTGCGGTCGCTGGAAAATTTACCGCTGGCGGCGGTATTGAGTATGCTCATCCGCGTCCATTGTTCGGGGTCGCGCCAGAGCTGCTCCACCCGTTTTTGCGTATCTATGTAGCCGCGAAAATCCGCTAACGTTAACCAAGGGTCTTGCGGGCTTTTCAAGGAGGCAAGGATGTCGTCGAAAATACCGGGTTCGAATTGGTTGAAATGACCGCATTCCAGCAAATGCATGACCCGTTGCAAATCGCTGTCCTGTTGGATAAGCCGCCGCGGATTGTAATGGGCATGGGTTGCCTCCACTTCGGCGGCCGTCAAGCCGAATAAAAAGAAATTTTCCGCGCCGACCTCGTCCCGAATCTCGATATTGGCCCCATCCAAGGTACCGATGGTAAGGGCGCCGTTCATCATGAATTTCATGTTACCGGTCCCGGAGGCTTCCTTGCCGGCGGTGGAAATTTGCTCGGACAAATCCGTGCCGGGGCAAATTTTTTCCATGGCCGAGGCCCGGTAGTTGGGCAGAAATGCCAGTTTCAATTGCTTGCCGACTTGCACATCGTTATTGATGACGTTCGCCACGTTGTTGATCAATTTGATGATACGCTTGGCCATGGCATAACCGGGCGCGGCTTTGCCGCCGATCAGCACGCAACGCGCTACCCAATTTTGGGTGTCGCCGCGCTTGATGCGGTCGTATAAGTGAATGACATGCAGTATGTTCAGCACCTGTCGTTTGTACTCGTGTATGCGTTTTACCTGCACATCGAACATAGCGTCGGCATCGATATCGATTTGCAATTCCTGCTGTTTTAGATCGATTAATTTTTGTTTATTAAACTGCTTGATTTGCCGCCACTGTGCTCTGAATGCCGGATCATCGGCATAGGGCTTGAGTTTTGCCAGATGCGACAGGTCGGTGATCCAGCCGTCGCCTATGGTGGAGGTAATCAGTTTCGCCAATTCGGGATTGCAGCCCGCAAGCCAGCGCCGCGGGGTGACGCCATTGGTTTTGTTATTGAATTTCTCCGGCCACAAGGCATAAAAGTCCTGGAACAGGCCTTGTTTGAGCAGATCGGAGTGTAGCGCCGCCACGCCGTTGACCGAAAAGCTGCCGATGATGGCCAGATAGGCCATGCGCACGTATTGTACCGAGCCTTCTTCAATGATGGACATACGGGCCTGACGCGGTTTGTCTCCCGGCCAACGCGCGGACACCTCGGCCATGAAGTCGGCATTAATGGCGAAGATGATGTCTAACAGGCGCGGCAATAGCTGGCGCATCAAGGGGACCGACCACTTTTCCAAAGCTTCCGGCAGCAGGGTGTGGTTGGTGTAGGCCATGGTTTGGAGGGTAATTTGCCAGGCGTTTTTCCAGGATAACCCGTATATATCGACCAGTAAGCGCATCAATTCGGCAACGGCGATACTGGGATGGGTGTCGTTGAGTTGAAAACAGTTTTTTTCCGCGAATTTGGAAAAATCGCGGCCGTGGCGGCCTACCCAGTGCGCCAATACGTCCTGCAGGCTGGCGGATGCCAGCAGATATTGTTGTTGCAGGCGCAGGACCTTGCCGTTTTCATTGGCATCGTTGGGATACAGCACCATGGTGATATTTTCCGCGGTATTTTTTTGCGCCACGGCTTCGGCGTAATCGCCGGCATTGAATTCCTGCAGATTAAAGTCTTCCGTTGCCATGGCTTTCCAGAGCCGCAGGGTGTTGACGGTATCGTTCTTGTAACCGGGCACCGGCGTATCGTAGGGCATGGCCAACACATCCCGGGTATCGACCCAGCAGATGCGTTTGTGTCCGTTTTCGTCTATATGTGTTTCGGTACGGCCGCCGAACTTGATGCGGGTGATGTATTCCGGGCGCTCGATTTCCCAGACATTGCCGTTACGCAACCAATGATCGGGCTTTTCCACCTGTTCGCCGTTGACGATCTCCTGAATGAACATGCCGTATTCGTAGCGCAAGCCATAACCGGTCACCGGTAGATTCAAGGTCGCGCAACTGTCGATGAAACAGGCCGCCAAACGTCCCAGGCCGCCGTTGCCCAAACCGGCATCGGGCTCGGCGTCGACGAGTTCTTCCATTACCAAGCCCAAATCGTAGAGACCCTTGGCCACTTCGTTATCCACGCCCAGGTTCATCACCGCGTTGCTCAAACGCCGGCCAAGCAAAAATTCCATCGACAAATAAAACGCATTCTTGCCGTCTTGATTGCGCTGCAAATTGTAGGTGCGTTTCCAGCGTTCGACCATGCGATCGCTGATAGCCAGGGAAATGGCTTTGTAGGCATATTCCGGTGAGCGGCAATGTTCGTCCCGGCCCAAACGGTGGCTGTAGTAATGCTTGAAGTCATGCGTGATGTGCTCTTTATCCATGCCGAGCATGGGCAGCAGGGTTATGTCCGGTTTCGGATGGCTGATACGGAAGACTTTATGTGATGACATGTTTATTGCGTTGACTTGCGTACTAAAAAGAAGAATTCTTGTGTAATCGAGCGGCGGGAACCTATACCAAACTCCGCCCTCATAGGCTTAGCACGCTATACCGAATAGATTACAGTTGTATGACAGTTTTTAATGCGACAGAGAACGGGCGTAAAAATTAACCCGGCCGAGAACAAGGTGACAAAAGTCATGCAAAATTGCTAACTTGTGCTTTATATACAGATAGCCGTGCGGAAGGTTTATTTGTAATGTTGCCGGGCGTTCTTCCGGCATATATTCGGCAACGTTCGAAATTGATCCGCGGTCGCTTAAAAGGGTGAACACACATGAAAATTGAAAAAATCAAACCGGCAAGGAAAAAAGTTGCGTTGGATGTTCGGACTTACGATGGTTTAAACGAGTTTTCCAGAACCAACGACATCAAGCCGCAAGCCATGCTGGCGGCATTGGTTGAGACCATGTTAGGCAATCGGGCGCTGGCGGACAAGGTGATAGACATCACGCTCAGCAAAGCGGCTGACGAAGCCACGGACGATAACGCGGAAATGATTTTCAACAGTTGCTACGACCGCTATTGCCGGAAGCAATCGTGCGACACGTATTGCAAAGCCAACGTCCTTAGGCAATGGGCAAGGGCCAAAGCTTTGCTGGAAAAATAATTTGAATTGCATCGAGTTGGGGCCAAGGGTTTCGTCAAGAATAACATCCCCGTATTTTCGGTGATTGTTGCCGGATAGGAGGGGCTTTAGCCCCGATCAAGCGCTCCTGCAAAGGCAATATATTTCGGTAAGTTGTTTCCAACCCTAGCCTAAGCCGGCGATGTTTTTTTAAGACTGTCGGTTAATGGCCTTCATAAGGCCAACTCTTCAATCTCCTGGCCAGCAGGAGGCGGCCGCTTGCCCCCCTCCCCTAATGCCAAAAAACAGCAGGCAAAAAAAAGGGGCTTGCACAGCCCCTTTTCCCTCGCTATCCGAAAACCCTTATTTGGCGGCGTCGGCGAATTTGTTGAATGCTTCCACCCGTTGTTTGCCCAGATTGACCAAGTCGATACCGTTATCGACGATCATTTGGATCAAGCCTGGAGTGTTGTAAACGATTTTACCCAGGTAGGCCACCACGGGCACGGCGACGATGGCGCCAAACAAAGTACCGATGCCGAACACGTTCAGGAACTTGGTCATCAGTACAACCATATCCAGCGGCAACAGAATCATGGTGCCGAAATATACCAGCACGATGAAAGTAAACAGGACGAACACTACAAACTGCAGCAACCTTACCAAAGCAACATTTAGGTTTTTCATGGTTTATTTTTCTCGGGGTCAATTAAATAATCTTTGTGCGGCGGCGGGTTTGATAGGCAAACAATTTCAGTCGCAAACCGGCCGGCATTATAAAATAAAACCCCTACGCTTACTCAACTTTTTGGCGCTTGGATTACCTGCGTCAGGCTTCTTCGCTGGGTTCGACGTCGATACTGTAAACCGTGGGTTTATCGATGAACAAAGGATGAATCAAGGCGCCCACCACGAAACCGCCCAAATGCGCCCACCAGGCGGAACTGCCGCCCAGGCCGGGAAACATGGCCGCGGTACTGATCTCCTGCAATTGCAAAATCACCCACACGCCCAGAAAGGCGATGGCAGGTATTTCGAAAAACAGCGGAAAAAACAAAATCGGCACCATGATAACTACCCTGGCATAGGGAAAACGGAAAAAATACGCCCCCAACACTCCGGCTATCGCTCCGGACGCCCCCACCACCGGCACCACCAGATTTTGCGAAAAATACCATTGAATGTAGGTCGCCAGTAAGCCGCATATCAGATAAAAAGCCGCAAACCGCTTGTGCCCCATCAAGTCTTCGATGTTATCGGCGAAGATCCACATGAACATCATGTTGACCAGCAAATGCACCCAGCCGCCATGCAGAAACAAACTGCTTAAAAACGAAAAATAATAATCCGGCGGCAAACCGAAATGCTTGGACCAGGTTGGGTTGGTGTAACGCAACGGCACCATGCCGTACTTATACAAAAAATGCTGCGCCATGGCGTCCGGCATCAGCAGCATCAAAAGATAAACCCCGATGCAAACCGCCATGATGCCCCAAGTGACATAGGGCGTAGTGTTGCATGGTATCGAATCTCTAATCGGTATCATTTGAGCGTCCTTTGGATTTAAAACATCTTTATGAGCCTTTTCAAAACATTTCGTTCCATTGCTTTTCCAGGCGTTGCACCGAAACCGGGAATGCGGTTTTCAGTTGCTGGGCAAACACCGAGACGCGCAATTCTTCCAACCCCCAGCGGAACGTTTCGCGCTCCGGCATGGGCTGGCCGGTTTTCAGCCGTTTTTCGACATGCTGCCAATACCGCTGCCATAAGCGCTGCAGGCCCTGCACATCGGCCGAATCCGGCTTTTGCTTGTCCAATCTAAAAACGATGGCTTTTAAATAACGCGGCATGGCCTGCAACTGCGCCAACGGGGTGTAACGAATAAAGCCGCTGTACAACAGCAAACTTAGCTGATTTTCCACGTCCTGCTTTAAAGCGGGGACTATGCCCGGCTGTTTTAACTGCCGGCCGATGTCTTGGTAGTGTGCCATGATTTCCGCGACTTGCTTGCCGGCTTGGTTGCCGACGCCGATCAGACTGGATTTTTTATCCGCCAAGCGGGCGTCGAAGGTCTGCCGGCCGCGAATCTCCCCGGTCTCCACAAACGCGCTGCTGAAAATCAAAAACAACAGATCGTTTTTAAATTCGCCGCCGCGGGCCTTTAAAATCGGGTGCTTGGGCAACTGGTTATAAGCCAGTTGCAAAGCCGCCGGCACGCCGCTATTTTTCAAGATGTATTGCGCATCCTTGCGGCACTGCAATTGGAACAACTTGGTCAAGCCTTCGAAATGCGCCTGCTCGGCCTTTTGTTGGGTTTCCAGGATTTTCACGCCCACCGTCTCGCCTTCGTCGACAATGGCCGGATAGCCGATAAAACTTTGCCCCTTCTGCATGAATTGCATGGTATCGGGCAAATCGTCGAAAACCCAGGCGATGCAGCCGGTGTGATGCATTTCTTCCCGCGCCAGCTTATCGAAACTGTCGCCGGCCTTGACGGCATGTTCCGCCTGCAATTTGGCCAGATTGCGGCCATAGCCGAGCGCCCTGCCCTTATCGTCCACTACCCGGAAATTCATTTTCAGATGGTCCGGCAACGTGTCCGGCTGCCACTCGTTCAGCGGAATGGCTTCGCCAGTCAATTTACGCAGCCGATTGCTCAGCCATTCGTACAACGAGCCTTTAAAATCCGGCTCGATTTCCAGACAGGCCTTGGCGGTGTTCGGCACCGGCACGAAATGCTTGCGCAGATGCTTGGGCAGCGACTTGATCAAGGCCGTGACTTTTTCCTCCAGCATGCCCGGCACCAACCAGTCGAACGGCATTTGCCGAATCTGGTTAAGCTGATGCACAGGGATGATGGCGGTGACGCCGTCCTCGTCGTGACCGGGCTCGAAGCGGTAGTGCAATTCGATAGTCAGATCGCCGAGCTTTTTGCTATCCGGAAAATCCCAGTCGTTGATCTGATTCTCATCGGTGCGGGTTAAATCTTCCTTGGTCAAAAACAAAATCTTCGGATCGTCGCGTTCGACCTTTTTGCGCCATTGGTCCAGGGCGATGCCGCTGACGATCTCGGCCGGCAGTTTCTTGTCGTAAAACTGGTACAGCCATTCCTCGTCCTCGACCAAATCCACCCGCCGACCCTTGTGCTGGATGTAGCCCACCTCCTCCAGCAGCTTTTCGTTGGCCTTGAAGAACGGCGCGTTGGAATGGTAATCCTGGTTCACCAGCGCATGGCGGATGAACATCTCCCGCGCCGCCTTCGGATCGACGTTTTCGTAAGGCACTTTGCGCTTGGCCTGTAAGGTCAAACCGTACAACAAGGTACGCTCGAACACGCCGCAGCGGCCTGCGCTTTTTTCCCAATGCGGATCGTAGTAATTGCGTTTGACCAAGTGCTGGGCGCAGGCCTCTATCCATTCCGGCTCGATCTTGGCGACGGTGCGGGCGTAGACCTTGCTGGTCTCGACCTGCTCGGCGGCCATGATCCATTTCGGCCGCGCCTTATGCTGGCCGGAACCGGGGAAGATGAAAAACTTCAGGCCGCGCGCGCCCAGATATTCGTATTGCTCGTGCCTGAAGCCGATGTTGGACAACAAGCCCGGCAACAACGCCATGTGAATCTGCTCGTAATTGGCCGGATTGCCGCTGGTTTTCAAGCCCAAATCGCCGCGCGCCACTTGCATGATCTGGGTATGGATGTCGTGCCATTCCCGCATGCGGATATACGACAGAAAGTTGTCCTGGCAATACTTGCGCAGCTTGCTGTTGGTCAAATGTTTCTTCTGTTCCTCGAAGGCGTTCCACAGATTCAGCAGGGTCAGAAAGTCCGAGTCCTCGGCCTTGAACTGCGCATGCTTGGCTTCGGCCTGCGGCATTTTGTCGGCGGGCTTGTCGCGCGGATCCTGAATACTCAAGGCCGAAACGATAATCGCCACCTCGTGCAAGGAACCCAAATCCGCCGCCGCCAACAGCATCCGCGCCAGTTTCGGATCGGTCGGAATCTTTGCCAGCCGCCGTCCGGTGTCGGTCAGGTTACCTTGCTTGTCCAAGGCGTCGACTTCGAACAACGAATTCTTGCCGTCGCGGATCATTTTCTCGTCCGGCGGCTCGACGAACGGAAAATCTTCGATGTCGCCCAGCTTCAAGGAAGCCATCTGCAAAATCACCGACGACAGATTGGTGCGCAGGATTTCCGGTTCGGTAAACTCGGGGCGAGCCAGATAATCTTCCTTGGAATATAACCTGATGCAAATACCCTCGGCCACCCGGCCGCAGCGGCCGGCGCGTTGATTGGCGCTGGCCTGCGAAATGCGTTCTATCGGCAACCTTTGAATCTTGCTGCGGTGGCTGTAACGGCTGATGCGGGCATGGCCGGAATCGATCACGCAACGGATGCCCGGCACGGTCAACGAGGTTTCGGCGACGTTGGTGGCCAGCACGATGCGCGGCTTGTTGCCGCTGGGTTTAAACACCCGCTCCTGCTCGGCCACGCTGAGTTTGGAATACAACGGCAACACCTCGTAACGGGCATTATTGTGCGATTTGCGCAGGGATTCGGTGGTCTCGCGGATTTCGTGCTCGCCGCTTAAAAAGATCAAAATGTCGCCGCGCAAATCGCGGTACAACTCGTCCACTGCGTCCAAGATGGCTTGCTGCAAATCGGCGGAAGTTTCGTCGTCTTCCTCGATCAATTCG
The DNA here is from genome assembly GCF_024505165.1 of Methylomonas rivi. Taxonomy (GTDB): domain Bacteria; phylum Pseudomonadota; class Gammaproteobacteria; order Methylococcales; family Methylomonadaceae; genus Methylomonas; species Methylomonas rivi. The sequence goes on along the minus strand of NZ_JANIBK010000032.1, from coordinate 13,865 downwards.
ATGGGCCGGTATCGCACATCCACCGGATAAGTGCGACCCGAAACATTGACGATGGGAGCATCATTGAAATGCTTGGCGAAACGTTCCGGGTCGATGGTGGCGGAGGTAATGACGACTTTCAAATCCGGCCGTTTCGGCAACAGCCAGCGCAAATAGCCCATTAAAAAATCGATATTCAGGCTGCGCTCGTGGGCCTCGTCGATGATGATGGTATCGTATTGACTCAGATACTGATCGTTCTGCGATTCCGCCAACAGTATGCCGTCGGTCATCAATTTGACCAGCGAATTCGGATGGGTCTGGTCGTGGAAGCGCACTTTATAACCCACCGCCTGACCGATGTTTTGGCCCAGTTCCTCGGCGATACGGTCGGCGACGGTGCGGGCCGCAATCCTGCGCGGCTGGGTATGGCCGATCAAGCCGCTTATGCTGCGGCCGATTTCCAGACAGATTTTCGGCAATTGAGTAGTCTTACCGGAACCGGTCTCGCCGCAGACGATGGTGACCTGATTGTTTTTGATCAACTCGGCAATCTCATCCTTCTTGCCGCTGACGGGCAGGTCGGGATAATTAATCACCGGCACGGAAGCCCTTCTTTGGTTGCAACGGCTGATTGATCGCTCAATTTTTTCAGCCAATTGCTGAACTTGCCCAGACACATCCTTGCCTTTCCCCACCTCGCCGCGCAGCCGGTCGAGTTGGCGTTTAAAGCCGTGCCGGTCGATGCTCATGCAGTCGTGGAGATTTTTGGCGAGTTGTTTCAGGGTGTCGTGAACGGACATGGGGCGGCGAATGTCGTAAAAAGGCTGGCATTATAAGGGGTGGGAGGCGGTTTTACATTGGCTTGTCTATCCAGGCGGCCAGGTAGCTCCGATAGTGCAACGTAATCGTAGGCATGACGATTCAATGCTTTCCCAGCATTCGTACGATTACGCTACGCTAATCGTACCTACGCGGGCTAAAGGGCAGTAGAGAATAATCGTTTAATCCGTTAGAATTTCGGCGCCACACCGGTTGCGAAGCCGGGCCGGAAAATCACGGAGCTTGGGGAAGGAAGCTGGCCGGATTGCGAAATCCTGACGCAACCGGCAGTCTTCGTTGGTTTGCGTCGTTTAACAAAACACGCAATGACCTTTAGGGTCAAGGAAACAACGTGACAACACCATGTTCAAGCAAGCTAATTATCCCTATTATTTCCGGCAGTTTGTTGTTGCTTGCCAATAGCACGGCAAAGGCAGCGGATGCATATCTTTCTTATTATTACGAAGGAAACGCGTCTACGGATGGCCTCAACAATCATATCGAGTCATCCGCCCCTGGCAATTATGTGACGATTTATTCCACAGCTACTCAACATATTGCCGATTCGGTCAGTAACACCCACGTCGATGACATTGGCCCCACTTCTTCAACTCAAGTCGCTCAAGCCGCGATCAACGGCTCATTCGATTACAATCATTTAAGCGGTTACGCGTCCAGTTCGGCATCTAAATCCGTTGGCCACTACACTTGGATCGACAACAACCCCAACTCTATTTTCTATGGAACAAATCAGGGCGACAACACCCATTCCTCCGCCGCAGCGAATTCCTATATTCAAGAGTACATTGTAGATCCTCTGACCGTCACCTCGACCGAACTACAGTCAGGCACAGTGGTAGAACTGGCGGTGGATTGGTCACTGGACGCTTCGTTTGGCGTAACCGGCTATCCCGCCAATTTCAATCCTTATGGAGGCTCGCCAGGGACACCCTCCGCACAGCTTACTATCGGAAGCGATACCCACACGCTCGATTACTGGAACAACGGCACCAATGCCAGCCTTAGCGGCAGTTACACCCTGCATACCTCCGTGGGCGATATGACCGGACTCTATGCCGTACTAACCATAGCAGGCGGTCAAATGAATGCTTATCAGGAAATGTTCAATTTCGAAACTCAGACTACCGAGTTTACCGGTCAAAATGTCTCGTCGTTTGCCGACGCCACCGCCAAATTCGCGATACGGGTGTTGACGCCCGGCGCCAGCTATAGCGCCGCCAGCGGCAATGTCTACGCCACCTCGCTTGCCGCCGTGCCTGTGCCTTCGGCGGCTTGGCTGTTTGCTAGCGGACTATTGGGCTTGTTTGGCCTGAAACGTCGGCGCTAAGTTTAAAAACATGCAAAGCCGATTGCGCAGATGAGCCTTTATTGCTTCTATCAATCGGCACTTTATTACATTCATTTGATTTACGGACGATTTAAGGAAACTAACTTATGAAACACGGAAAAATTTTGCTGGCAGTTGGCACACTATTTAGCTTGAACTCAGAAGCGGCCTTGTATGATCGCGGGAATGGCTTGGTATATGACGATGTGTTGAATGCCACCTGGAGTAAAGATACCAACTTGTTGAAAACTCTAGCAAACGCCTCTGGAAATTCGATCAATTATTTACAGCAAATTATTACCGCTAGTAACGGAAAAGTTTACGATGGTTACAATGGCGGAGACCATACACTAACCTTAAACGACTTTGGCGTACATCCGAATGGCAATGTCGTTTCGATGACATGGTGGGGTGCGCATGGATTTATTGATTATTTGAACAGCACAAATTATCAAGGCTATAACAATTGGCGTTTGCCAAGTTTAAGCCCAATTAACGGTACTAATTTCAATACAAATTCATCTTACAACGGCGCAACTGATGCTGGATACAACATCACTAGCCCAACGTCAGAATTATCTTATATGTGGCATATTAATCTCCATTTGCCGGATAGCTATTTGCCTAATGGCCAATTGAACCCAGCCTGGACAAATACGACGGGATATTTCCTCAATTTTGCAGATGCAGCCAACGCTAACGCCAGCGATAGTTTTACTTTTGGCGGCAATCAAAAATTCTGGACTGAGTTAGTGCCAAATCCTAATGCAAAGCCATCTATGTTCTATATCTTCTATGGTGCTCAGACGATTAACGAATCTGAAAGTAGCCCCGGTGTTGGCGCATGGATCGTCAGATCGGGAGATGTTGCGCCAGTACCTGTTCCTGGCGCAATATGGTTATTCAGCAGTGGCCTATTGGGCGTGCTTGGATTGAAACGCCGTAACGCTTAATCGTTGATTTGGTTCCCAAGTTTACCTAGTTCCCAAGCTCCAGCTTCACCTGGCTCCCAAACTCCGGCTTGGGAGCTTGATCTTCCATCAAGCCGCCAAGCCCGGCATAATTGGCCGGGGGCGACCCTGGTTCCCACGCGCCGCGTGGAAACCCAGACCTTCCGCGCTGCGGTGAAGTTGTGCCGCAGCGCGGCCAAGCCCGGCATTCCAGCGCAGCGCATAGGAACGAGACATCCCCGCTGTAATCCTATCGTGAACCCGTTCCCTCAAATCCACGCCACCGCAAGCCCCTGCTCGTCGCACCACGCTTGGGCAAGACGGTTCAATCGGGTTTCCTCGAAGGCGAACCAGCTATCGCGCAATTCAGGGTAATCCAGCAGCGCATCCTTGAAGCGCCGGAACGGCTTGCGGCCGTTGAGCGCGGCTTGCAACGCCTCGGCTTCCGGGCTGTCGCCTAGTTCATCGACAAAGTCTTCCATGATTTGGAAAGCATCGCGAGAAGCCATGGCCTCAATCGGCAGATAACGCGGATTGTCTTCCAGATCGTCCGGCACTTCATCGTCACCATCGTTATTGAGCCATAACTCGCCGGTTTCCTTGTCCAAAAACCAAGCCTCATCCCAATCCCCGGCATTCGAGGTCAAGGCGAGGATGAAGTCCGTCCGATTGATTTTTAATGCAGCCATGTAAATCCCTGGATAGTTTTACTCCGATTCCCACGCGCCGCGTGGGAAGGAGATCATTGACAAAGAATTCAATCTACCGGCAACCAAGCATAAATCGCCCCTAATCCGCCTCGAACAAATGGTACTGGTTTTTTCCCTTCATCTTGGCTTGATACATGGCTTGGTCGGCTTGGCGCAGCAATTGGTCGGCGTCGATATCCTCGGCCTGCGGATAAAAGCTAACCCCCAAACTAGCCGATACCAGCATCGCCGATTCACCGTAAACCACCGGCTGGGAGGCGGCTGTCAGCAAGCGCGATAATAACGGCAAACAGGCTTCGGTATCCGGCAAATCCACCAGCACGGCCACGAATTCGTCGCCGCCCAAGCGGGCCAGTGTGTCGCTTTCCCGCAGAGTCTGCTTCATGCGGCCGGCCAAGGCCGTCAACAACTCGTCGCCCATGTCATGGCCAAAGGTATCGTTAACGGCTTTAAAGCCGTCAAGATCCAGAAAAACCACCGCCACTTTCTGCCCGCGCCGCAGCGCTTGCATCATGGCCAAGCGCAAGCGGTCGGCCAACAAAATACGGTTGGGCAGGCCGGTCAACGCATCGTAATGGGCGATGCGTTCCAACTGCTGCTCGTATTCCTTGAACGGGGTAATATCCGAAAACAAGGCCACATAATGCTGGGTGTTGCCTTGGGCATCGCGGACCGCGCTGATAGTCAGAATCTCCGCATACAACTGGCCGTTTTTGCGCCGGTTCCAAAGCTCGCCGGACCATTCGCCTTTTTCCTTTAAATCCGCCCACATGGCGGCATAGAACGCCTTATTTTGCCGATCGGATTTCAACATGCTGGGGTTGCGGTGCAGCGCTTCTTCGCGGCTGTAACCGGTGATCGCGGTAAAGGTGTCGTTAACGTCGATGATCCTGCCGTCCACGTCGGTAATCAGGATGCCTTCCCGGGCATGGGTAAATACGCTGGCCGCCAGCGAAAGTTTTTCCTCGGCTTGCTTGCGCTCGGTAATGTCGTGGCCGATGCCCAGCACGCCGATGAACTGGCCCGCCGCGTCGCGCATCGGAATCTTCAGGGTTTCCAACAATTCTTTGTGCCCATCGTCGGCAAAGGTAACCCATTTTTCGATCAGATACGGGCCGTCCTTTTGCATGGCCAACATATCGTGGGCGCGAAAAGAATCGGCCGAGGCTTTATCGACAAAATCGTAGTCGGTCTTGCCCACGATCGCCTGTTCCTCGGCGCCGAAAAAACCTTCGAAACGCGGGTTGCAAGCCAGATAGACGCCGTCGGCATTTTTTAACCAAATCAGGTCCGGCAAGGTGCCTATCAAGGTGCGCAAAAACGTTTCGCTGTCCAATAGTTGCTGTTTTTGCTCCAGCAGCAACTTGCGCTGCACCACTAATTTACGCTTGACCAGCAACAAATTCAGCGTCAACAACAGGAACACACCGATAATCAGCAATGCCGCCAGCAACGGCCACTGGTAGCGCAGCCATATGTCTTTCAAGGTGAAACTGGGCACCACGTCGTAGGGCGGCACCCGCATGTCCCTGAGCACATCCGCAATGGCCGTGTAGTCGGCGGGCACGCCGAAACCGTGGATGCCGATGGCCCGCGTGGCCGCTTTATTTTCTTCCAACATAAACAGTGCCGCCGCCACGTGCCGGGCCAGATTTTCATCGGTTTGCGGCATGGCGGCAAACGGCCATTCGGGGTAAAGCCGGGTAGACAGCAAGTGCGGATAGCCGGGCAGTGGCTGCCGGTTGATAATCTTGATTTGCCGCATATCCAGCTTGCCTTCGCCCGCCAATTCCTCCAAGACCCCGGTACGCACCAAGCCCACTTCGGCCCGGCGGTTTAGCACAGCGTCCACGACATTATCCTGCGGCATGCCGGTTTGCAGCAGTTTGGCCTGTTGCGACAGATTGCCGCCGCCCCGTTGAAATTCGTAAGCCTGCAACTGGTAGCCGCTCAACGAGTCGATGCCGGTGACGGCAATGGTTTTGCCCTTGAGATCCAGAATGGTATCGATACCGGCATCGTCGGCACGGCTAAAAATAACCCCGCCGAACGCCATGATCGCCCGCTCGGGATCGCGGTCGTTTAACGCCAAAGTGGCTAAAGGGGCCGACAGGCCGTTGCGCTTGGATAGCTGAATATAATGCCCGGGATTGGTCAGGACGAAATCCACTTGCCGGCTGGCCACGGCCAACGCCAATTCATCGAAATCGAATGTCTCAATGGCGAAATCCCTATCCGGCAACGCCTGTTTCAGCGCCACGGCCAAGGGCTGCCACTGCGCCAAGGTTTGCGGCTTGGACCGATAAGCCAGGATGCCGATCTTGACAGATTCCCCGGCCGCCGCAACGGGCAGGCAAGCCAAAACGCCGCACAACTGTAATACCGACAGGCATTTCAATAGCGCATGGCCAAAATGTCCGGTTTTAGTCGGCGGCATTTAAAAGTCCTTGGGCAAATAATCGGGGTTGAGCAACGCCGCCAAACTGTCTTCCCGCGCCAGCAGCCGGTTTTCCAGCATTAATCTCGACAGCTTGCCGGCACTGCGTAAAAGCTCTGGCGCAGCCCCGCCGAGCAGGCGGTAATTATCGCGCTCATCCGGCAGGATGATGCCCTTGAACGCCGGCAAAACTTCAGCCGCGCTAAAACCCAAATGCTCGGCCATCCGGTAGGCGGCGTCATACGGGTTGCGGTATAAATGATTCACCGCCATAAAATGCGCCGCCACCGCATGCCGAACGGCCCTTGCATGGCTAAAATCCAACACATCGCTACGCATGGCCAAAACGTCCACGATGGTATTGGGCACTTGTCCGCTGTCGAACAGTTTGATGCCGCCGTCGGCCAGCAATTGACTGGCCACGGGTTCATAGGTGACTACCGCGTCGACCTGGCGATGTTTCCAGGCCTGCCGATGTTTATCGATACTGACTGAAAAAGGGGTAATGTCGGTTTTATTCAAGCCCGCCGCCCGCAGGGCTTCCTCCAGCATCAAAGCCCCCAAGGCGCTAGCCTCGAAACCGACCGTCCGGCCTTTTAAATCGGACAACCGCCGAATCCCGGCTCTGGCCACCAGCATATCGGCGCCGGCCGAAATATCGCAGACCATCACTACGGAAACCGGCAAGCCCGCAGCCCTGACTTTTAAGGTTTCATCCAGCGTCAGCGCCGCCCCATCCGCCCGGCCGTCCAGCAATGCCCGCATGGATTCCGTGGCGGAAGCGGTCTCCAGTAAGCCGACCCGCCCGGGGTCTAGCCAGCCCTCCCGCAAGGCTAGGCACAAGGGTTCATACCCCAGCCATCTATTAAGGGCGACGATCACGGGCCGATCGGATAATCCGCCGCAACCCGGCAGTCCGGATGCTAACGCCAGACCGCTTAAACACGTCATAAAACGGCGTCGCGTGATGGAGTGGGAATTTATCATCTCAAATTTAGTATTTCACGACTAGCCGACGGATTTCAGGAACACTTCCCGGAACATCTTTAAGCATTATGACTATAAGGAATTATTGCGTCCAGCATGCGCACTTGACCCGGCTTGGAAATGCCGCTTTGGGCCCGCCATCGAACGGCTGGCCTACGCATAAACCAATAGGTAAACTATGCGCCGACCCGGCTTTTACAAGAAGCCGCCCCTTTATCGGTAACCGGACAGAAGCATGAAAATCATCTCCTGGAATGTCAACGGCATCCGTGCCGTGCAAGAAAAAGGCTTTAGGGACAGTTTGCGGCACTTCGACGCCGACTGCATTCTATTGCAGGAAACCAAGGCCCAGGACGACCAAGTGCATAAAGCCCTGGAAGGCATCGATCATTACCATGTTTATTGCAACTCCGCCGAGCGCAAGGGCTACTCCGGCGTGGCGTTGTTGAGCCGGAACCAGCCGCTGCGGGTCGTGCACGACATGGGCATGGCCGAACACGACCGGGAAGGCCGGGTACTGGTGGCGGAATACGAAAAGTTTTTTCTGCTGAACGTTTATGTGCCCAATTCCGGGGACGGCTTGACGCGGCTGGATTACCGGCAAACCTGGGATGCGGCTTTGCTGGCTTATCTGCGGCAATTGCAAAGCCAAAAACCGGTGATAGCTTGCGGCGATTTCAACGTCGCCCACCAAGCCATCGATATAGCCCGCCCCAAGGCCAATTACAACAAGTCCGCCGGTTACACCCAAGTCGAAATCGACGGTTTCAGCCGCTTCACCGAGGCCGGATTTGTGGACAGCTTCCGCCATTTGCATCCGGAAACCGTGGCCTATAGCTGGTGGAGTTACCGCGCCGGAGCCAGGGCCAAGAATATCGGCTGGCGCATCGATTATGTCCTGGCCAGCCAATCCTTGCTGGCCGACATTCAAGACAGCTTTATTCTGCCCGATATTATGGGCTCCGACCATTGCCCGGTGGGTATCCGCATCGATCTGTCATGACAACGACCGACTCCCGTCCGGCCTGTCCAGCAAGCCGAACAAGCCTTGCTGGGCGTGCGCCAAAATCGCCGACACCAAGGGATGTTTCAAGCGCCGCTGGGCGGTAATCGCATAAAACCGCTCCAGCACGCCATCCGCCAACCCCAACATTTCGGTGCCGTACTGGCGCTGAATTTCGCCGGCCACCGCCTGCGACGAAAAAAACAGCCCGACTCCGGCGGCGCCAAAGGTTTTTAACAAGGCACTGTCTTCCACTTCGGCTTGAATCACCGGGCTGATTTGCCGGCTGTCGAACCACTGGTCCAACGAACGCCGTAGCGCCGTATTATGGGTAGGCAATAAAAACGGCGCCCCGTTCAGGCAACGCGGAAAATCCTGTCGATACCTAGCCGCTAATGCCGGCGCGGCAAACAGCGCCACCTTGGTTTCGCCCAAAAAATGATTGAACACCCGCATGCCGCTGGCCGGCGTGGCCGGCACGTCGGCCAGCATCATATCGATGCTGTGCAGGCCGATTTCGGTCAGCAAGCGCTCGGTTTTGTCCTCCACGCATTGAATCTGGGTGGGCTCAGTCCACTGCAGTATCGGCGCGATCAGGCGATAGGCAATCAGCTTGGGCATGGCATCGCTGACGCCAATATTCAAGCGCATGCCGCGTTCGGTGGTGCGGCCTTTCAGCATGTGGGTCATTTCCCGGCCCAGGGCAAAAATTTCGTCGGCGTAGTGAAAAACCGCCCGCCCGGTTTCCGTCAACACCAGTTTACGCCCCTCCTTGCGAAAAAGTTTGCTCCCCACCGCCTGCTCGAATACCGCCAGTTGCCCGCTGATGGTCGGCTGCGCCAGATGCAGCCGATCACAAGCCGCGGTAATACTGCCGTGCTTGGCGACCATCCAGAAATAAAAGAGATGTTGGTAGTTGATACGATCCATGGGTAGGCCGGTATTGCGCGATCTCAAGACGGGGTTAACGTAGTGTAACCCGACATCGGACATCGATGTTTATCGGTTACGCCTTGCAAACCCGGCCTACTTGGCTGCGGCTTTAGCTATCAAATACAGAATTTAGGCCTTTGTTTGTAATATCGCCTTGACGCCTTCTAGCGTTATCAAGTGCATCACGCACATCACGACGTATAACGTGCTCGGGCTTATCTTTCGCGGATAGCCTTACTGATTTTGCTATTTCTAGTAATTCTGGAGAAAGATATTCAACCAAACCGGGATCTATTGCTACGGGAAGTGCTCCGTGCATATTCTTAGCTACTTTACCCCTCAGAGGACCAAACGCTAAGTAATTGGCCAGAAAGTCTGCGCTCATAACTGGTGCTAAAGGGATTTTAATTTTAGAGGATTGTTCAATCATTGGTTTGATTTCGAATGCCTTGTGATCCAAAGTCAGCCACCATGATGTGTATCCAAAAGCTTTCTCGCTTTCATGTTGTCGTCTAACAATTACTCCCAAGTAATTCTCAGTATCATGTTCGGCTAACCTCAAACTTAGCAATGGATCAAATCCATTATTGGAGCGATTTCTACGATTTGTATGAATATTTACCCATGTTTCTTTTACGAGATTTCGAATTTCTAGGTCAGCCTTTTGTGCATCTATTGAAATATCTGTCATTTCAATACTGAAAAAATGTTTTAAATATTCAGAAACGTCATCTTCAGGCCTAATATTGCCACGAAAATTTTCAAGCCATTTTGAAAAAAATGATTGTGCAGACCCAGTCGAAATAAAAAAAGAAAATAAGTAAGGATAACTACCATCCCATGATTCTTGACCCGAATTTACTAATCCATAACAAGTTTGAGAGCGATTTATATGTCTTTCAACTTCCTCAATAACACCTGGAGTAACTTTTATCTTGAGTCCAGCATTTTTAGCAGCTAAAATTAGTTTTCTAAATTGCCAATTCTCTTCGGGCAATAAATCCTCTGCTAATAAGGGTAAAACTATCGATGTGTCTATCCATATTTCTCCAGTCGAAAACATCTTTTTAACAGCAGATTGAATATCTGGCGTCTGCCTTAGAAAAGCTAAAAAAGTGTAAGCATCGGCAATTCCTCTCAAATATGATGCAGTTGATATACTTGGATCAGTCAATACCCGTTCAATTACAGTTGCAAGTCTGTTAGTAAGTTGTTCTTCATTAATATTGGGTATTTTAAGTTCATCTTGAACAATTCTCTTGACTGAGCCATATTCAAGATGTTGTAGCTGACCGTTCTCAAGGGCCGATACAAATAATTCACCTCGCTGCAATAGAAATTTCTCCATAGATATGCGGCATATTGATAAATATGACAATAGGTTTCCATTATCAGCTAATTCAACTTCTGGAATAACAGCCTTTAGAGCATTAGTTATATCATTTACCAATTCTTGATCGTTGATTTCGACTTCTGCTATCCGTGATTTTAAGCGTATATTTTCTTCGTGCGAAAGGCAGAACTCATCATTTGGATAATGTCGAATAAAGTTTTTATTAAGCCTGGAAAGCGACTTATCAGTTTCGGCAATGAGAAAAGCAATATCATCTGTGGGTATAATTTTTTTCACTAAATCATAAACCTGATTCCTTGTGAGGCGATAATCTGGATTTGTGCCTCGAAGAGCTGTTCGAACAAGCGCATCAAATGCAGTTTTTGTTAATCCTTTTTCACGCCCGTCGTCTTGCCATTGAAGCTCCAGAAACACAAGTGCTGCACGGCTTTCTGCTGTTGTGAGTGCTTGAGCCTTTTTTTGAATGACGTCCTTGCTTTCTAAAAAAGGATCGACAATATCGCGGGCAAGATTTTCTGCAACAGCTTCTCGGTGGTCATCTCCTTCATAACGATCAAGGAAAAAGCTGCTATCTCGGATATCCAAAATAAGCTGATATTTAGTCCTTAATTCTTTTTTTAATCCATCGCCATCCGCACCAATTTGTTGATTTGTAACATAAAGCAATTGTCTTGCATGAGTTAAATTCTTTTTTACCTTTTTTGCCGTGTCCCGTATTTTGGTTGTCCAGTGTTTCGTCACAGAATACTGAAGAACTATTTCGGGTTCTGATGTAGGTGAAAAAAGTTCCGCATCACGACCTTCATCTCCGGACGGGGATGCAACAGTTCTAAGGTTATCAAACTCCGAAGTTAAAAATGCGGAGGCGAATTGTTCGAATCTGGCCCAGTCAGTCGGCTGAATTCTTTCTAGTGCTAGAGTAAATCTTTTTCGATGGAGTGACACAAAATTCCTCTCAGGTGGTGGCGCTTCGGACTTGGAGAAAGGTCGATCTTATTCTTAAATAACTCATTCTATATATTCCCGTATTGGGTGATATACGATTTCTTTATAACTTAACGAAAGTCAGCTGTCCAACACTTACAAGCCGATCAAACCTATATTGTAGAAGGCCGCTCAGGGTCGTATCGACCCACCCCCAAAAAGAATATGACATTGAAGCTTTCCCTTCACCGGAACACTACGGCTCCCAAGCTTCCCTCGTCACGAATCGCCGCCAGGTTCAAATAGTAAGCCGGCCCTTGATTTTCGTCGCTCCCGCAAACTATCGACGGTGGCGGGGACCGCAACCTGACCCATCATGCCCCACTGTAACAATCAACCTCCGGCTTGAACACACCAATCGAAACATAGAAATTTTCTATATAAAAAATTTATTTATTCTATTTTTCTATTGATAAAAACTCATGTAATTTATCCAGCATCTTCAATCTGCTTAGGATACTTATGTCCCGCACCCCCGAATACGACGACAAAACCCTGCGCGCCAATATCCGCCTGTTAAAAGGCATGCTGGACAAGGTATTGAAAAAACAGGCCAGCCCCCAGGTAGCGGAAATTGTCGAGCAGTTACAGCGCCAATTTACCGTACTGCAACGGGACAACAATCCCGCCAAACGCCGGCAAATCCTCAAAACGCTGCATAATCTGCCTGCGGAAACCTTGAGCGAAGTGATTCGGGCCTTCAGTTTGTACTTCAGTTTGCTGAATATCGCCGAAGAATCCACGCAATTGCAGCATCGCCGCCATCAGATCGAAAAAAACAAGCACTACTGGCGAGGCTCGTTTCACGACACTCTGCTGGCTTTCAAAAACGCCGGCATCAGCGCGGAGCAACTGCAACCCTTGCTGGACGATTTGCATTATCTGCCGGTGATGACCGCCCACCCCACCGAAGCCAAGCGCCGCACCGTGCGCGGCGCCCTGCGTAGCGTGTTCGTCAGCCACGAAAAACTGCAAAATAGCGGCATCAAGGGCTATTTTCGCGACGTTGCCCTGGAGCGCCTGCAAAGCCAGATTCAATTATTATGGAAAACCGATGAGGTGCGCGCCCGCGGCATGGGCGTGATCGACGAAATCGACTCGGGGCTGTTTTACTTTCCGCTGTCGCTATTCGAAGCCACCGCGCAGGTGTACCGCAATTTCCAGCGCGCTCTGGTCGATGTCTACGGCAGCGAGGCCGCGGCGAAAGTGCATGTCCCCGGTTTTTTAAACTTCGGTTCATGGATAGGCGGCGACCGCGACGGCAACCCCAATGTCAAACCGCATACCACCGCCCTGGCCTTGCGCCTGCAGGCCCGCACCATCGCCCAGGAATATCTGCGCCGCATCGACGTTTTGCACGAACAGCTGGCTTATTCCCACGGCATGTGCCAGCCTACCGCAGCCTTTTTAGACAGCCTGGAAAACGACCGGGAACTGCTCGGCGACACGGCAATAGCGCTGGAACGCAACTGCCTGCAAGAGCCCTACCGGCATAAACTGTCCTTGATGAAATTCCGCATGCACCGACGCCTGGAGTTGATCGAACAACGCATTGCCGGCGACAGTTCGCAAACCGACGACCAGGCGTACAACAATATCCAGGCCTTCCACGCCGATTTATGCATGATCCGCGAATCGTTGATCAGCCACGGCGACCAAGCCATCGCCGACCGCGACCTGCAGGACTTGATTCGCCTGGTGGACGTCTTCGGCTTTCATTTGATGCAATTGGACGTGCGCCAGGAGTCCACCCGCCACAGCCAGGCCGTGGCGGAAATATTGTCGTCCGGTCTGGGCATGGATTATTTGAGCCTGGATGAAGACCGGCGCATGCAAGTGCTGAGCGAAGCCATTGCCATTCCCGGCGGGCTGGGTTACGACGCCAGCGAGTTGAGCCCGGCCACCGTGGAAACCTTGGATGTGTTTCAGGTGATGGCGCAAATGCGCCGCGAAATCGGCAACGACTGTTTCAGCCGCTACGTGATTTCGATGACCCATTCGGCCAGCCATATCATGGAAGTGCTGCTGCTGGCCGCGCAAAACGGCTTGGCCGGCCGCATCGGCGGCCAATGGTATTGCCATATCGGCGTCAGCCCCTTATTCGAAACCATAGACGACCTCAACCATATCGATAGCGTCCTGCGCGGCCTGCTGTCGCAACCGGTGTACCGGGCCTTGCTGACCGCGTCCGGCTTGCGCCAGGAAGTCATGCTGGGTTATTCGGATTCCTGCAAGGACGGCGGCATATTGGCCTCGGCCTGGGGACTGTACCGCGCCCAGCAGCAGGTGACGGCGATTTCGGACGCAGAAGGCATTCCCTGCCGCCTGTTCCACGGCCGCGGCGGCACCATCGGCCGC
>NZ_JANIBK010000031.1 GCF_024505165.1 Methylomonas rivi | reverse complement strand
GGTGCCGCCGGTGTTGCCGGCCACGTTGATCACGTCGGCGCCGGCCTTGGCCACGCCGACGGCGATGGTGCCTATGCCTTCGGAAGAGACCAGTTTAACCACCACTTTGACCCGGGCGGCCTTGGCGTCGTGTATCAATTGTCCCAAATCCTCGATCGAATAAGTATCGTGATGAGGCGGAGGGCTGACCAGTTCTACCTTGGGCGTGCCGCCGCGCAGGGCGGCGATTTCCACCGAGACTTTAGGCGCTGGCAATTGGCCGCCTTCGCCGGGTTTAGCGCCCTGGCCGATTTTGATTTCGATCTCCTCGATGGTCGGATCGGCCAGATAGCCGGCCCAGACGCCGAAACGGCCGGAGGCGAACTGTTTGATTTTACTGGAACGCAATGTACCGAAACGGCTGGAATGTTCGCCGCCTTCGCCGGAGTTGCTTTTGGCGCCGGCGATATTGGTGCCTTGCGCCACCGCTTCGTGCGCCTCGGCCAATAGGGCGCCGTGGCTCATTGCACCGGAAGCAAACGTCGGCGTAATTTCGTGCGCGGGTTGCACCTTATTCAGGTCGATGGCGCTACGCGCCGTGCGCAGGTTGTTCAAATAGTGGTAAACGATGCTGTCGCTGTCGTTGACGCGCAGGCTGATAGCGGTGCTTTCGACGGTCAGGCCGAAATCGTTACCGGTAAAGCGTGCTTTCAGATGCTCGGCCAGTTGCTCCAGACGGGCTTTGCTGTTGTCGTTGGTCAAGCTCAGCGTAAAAACAACGCCGTTGCTTTTCTCGGCGTTCAAGCCGCGAATTACAAAATTGTTGTTGCCGACTAAATTCTGACTGCCCAGCAGGCGGTCGAACTCGGCCTTGCTGCCGGCGGCGGTAATATCGACCGGAAAATCCATCACGTCGCGCAATGCCGCCGGACGGTTGGCGCGCTCTGCCGCCAAGTTGCGGGTAAAGCTGCGATAGGCCGGGGTAATGCCGAAAGCGTCGATTTGTTCCGGGGTGCGTTTTTCGTAACCGAAGTCCAGATAAGCCGTGTCGCTGGCTTCCGCGGCTTGTTGCTGGGCGGCGTACAGAATCGGCTCGTCGGTCATGTTGATATATTCGCGTACCGCGGTATTGCCGAAGGTATGGCCCGCGCCTTCCTGACGCTCTTTGAACAAGCCCAGGAACGGGATATCGCTTTCATCTTTGACGGACAAGGCTTTGTGGTGCCATTCGGTGGCGCTGGCGGCGATGTCCGAATAGCGGACGCCGCCCACCGAAGCGTTTATGTTGGGAAAATAAGCTTGCAGTTTGGGTTCGTCGGTATCCAGGTAGTTGGATTCGAAGAATTCGCCGCCGATATAACTTTCCGCTGTACACAGGCCGAATTTGCCCATGGTCTTCATCAGCGATTTTTCCACGCCTTTTTGGAAGTTATACAAGGCTTTTTGCCGCGCGGCCGGGTCCGTGTATTCGGTCATGACCCGGTTATGTACGCTCAGCGGGCAGATTGCCGATGCGCCAAAGCCGAGTATGGTGGCGACGTCGTGCGGGCTGGCGGCTTGGCCGGTTTCCATGATCAGCGAGGAGTTGAAGCGCAAGCCGTGTTTCACCATATGCTGGTTGGCGGCGGCGACCATCAGCAGCGCAGGGATGGCGGCCTTGGTTTTGCCGATATTGGCGTCGCTCAAAATGATGATGCCGGTATTGCCGCGCGCGGCCTGTTCGACCTGCTCGCATACGTTTTGCAGCGCCAATTCGACGGCTTTTTCATTTTGCACGGCATCGTCAAAGTTCGGTGTATACAGCATGTCCAAAGTGACGGTTTTAACCTGGGTTTGCCGGCGTATCTGTTCCAGTTGGGTGCGCTGCAGGATCGGCGACTCGATCATCAGCTGCTTGCTGTGGCTGGGTGCGAAGGTCGGTTTGGCGCCGAGCGCTACCCGCAAGGTCATGCCGTCGCTTTCGCGCAGCGAGTCCAGGGGCGGATTGGTGACTTGCGCGAAGCGTTGGCTGAAATAGCGGGACATGCCGCCTTCCGCCGCGCTCAATGCATTCGGCGCCAAACCGTAACCCATGGCCGAGACTTTTTCCAGACCGGTTTGCAGGATCGGGTCCAGCAAGAATTTAAAGCTTTCCTGATTCATCGAATACGCAGTGTGGCGTTGGTCGATATTCAATTCGTGATCGTTGCCGATTTCCGATAGATCGACTTTGGGTAAGTCGTTCAGATGCAGGCAGCGCTCGGCCAGCATGGCTTGGTAGTCTTTCTCCTTGGCCAGGCGTTCCAGGACCTGATGGCTGTTATACGATTGGCCCGTGCCGTGATCGAAATACAGCATGCCGCCGGCTTCGATACGGCCGCGATACAAGACCTCTTCCGGCGGAAAGTCTATCTGGCCGGCTTCCGACATCACGGCCAGATATTCGCTGGTTTCCACCGAACGCAAGGGACGCAGGCCCAGACGGTCCAGGCGGGCGCCGACACGGATGCCGTCGTTGAAAATCAATGCGGCGGGACCGTCGTTTTTTTCTTCGTACAGGCTGAAGAACTCCAGCATCGCCCGCACCTCGTCCGACAAGGTCGGGTCGTTTTCCCAAGCCGGCGGCATCATGGCTAAAATGGCGGTGACGATGTCCAGTTCGTCTTCGTTGATACGGCGGGTCAGGGTTTGGTCCAACCGGCCGGAGTCGGATTGTCCGCACGGGAAAATCACGTGTTTGTTGTTTTGGCGGGCGATAGCGTTTTCGCTGAGGCGGTTTTTCTTGTCCGTGTTCAACTCGCCGTTATGCGCCATATAGCGGAACGGTTGCGCCATCATGGTGGCCGGCGCGGTATTGGTCGAAAAACGGGTATGGAAAAACAGCGTGCAAATTTCATGGTCCGTGTCGTACAGATCAATGAAATAGGGAATCACCTCGAAGGAATTCAGGCGGCCTTTGTAGACCTGCGTGCGGGAACTCATGGACAGCGGATAGAAACCTTGCAACTCAGGGCGGCTAAAGCCGTCCGCTTCAATGGTCAGCAAGGCTTTTTGGATATGGCGCTCGAATGCGTGGTGGCTGGCGTCTTTCAGCGCGGCGGGGCGGCCGAAAATCAGCTGTTTAATCGGTAGTTGCGCTTTGACGGCCGCCGCATTCAGCACCGATTTGTCTACCGGTACCTCGCGCCATTTTATGACGGGCAGGTCGAATTCTTTCAGATGGTTTTCCACCAGCTGCGTTGCGGTGGAGTCGTAATGGGCATGATCTTCCGGGAAAAAGAAATTGGCCACGCCGAATTGGCCCAATTTCAGACTTTCGATACCGGTAATTTTGCGAAAAAACGTTAAAGACAGGTCGATATTTACCCCCGCGCCGTCGCCGATGCCCTCGGCGCTCATGCCGCCTCGATGCGGAATGGTACATAAGGCTTCGTGCGATTTGACCAGAAGAGCGTGCGTCTGTTTGCTGTCCTTGCGGGTGATAAAACCTACACCGCAGCTGTCTTGAGATAAATCGGCGTCGTAAAGCATATGTATTGCGTTGTTTTTCTGGGCGTTATTGATCATTGCTATCCAGATCCTGTCTTGCTGGTTAATTGCGTTGCCGGGTAATTACCTTAAAGCTAACGCTGTTTATGGTTTTTCTCTCTGCCGCGTGTTAGAGTCGTCGGAAGCGGCAACAAGCTTGCGAGTTTGTTCTAAATTTCAGTTAGTGAAACTTTCCAATCATAACACGCGGCGGCTGTCCTGTCATTTCATCAGCCATGTAAATGCCGGCTGCGTTGTCAGACTAACGTTTTAATACTCTGTGACAAAATATGAAACAAAAATTTGATGTGTTGATAGTGGGCGGCGGTATGGTCGGCGCCGCGGTTGCCTGCTGCCTGGGCGGCAGCGGCCTTACAGTGGCGATTATAGAAGCCCAATTGCCGAAGGCCTTTTCGCCCGATCAAGCGCATGATTTGCGGGTTTCGGCCTTGAGTATCGCTTCGCGGAATATTCTGGATGCGGTTGGCGCTTGGCGGGGCGTCGCCTCAAGGCGCTTTTGTCCGTTCAAGCGCATGCGGGTGTGGGAAAGCGCCGGCGACACGACATTTAACAGCGACGATATCCAGGCGTCCGAGCTGGGTTATATTGTCGAAAATCGAATTACCCAATTGGCACTGCTGGAGCGTCTGGCGGAGTTTGCCAACGTCACGTTGTTGATGTCGCAGGCTATAGGTAAAATTCATTATGACGGCCACGAAAGCGAAGTGGTACTGGCCGATGGGCGGGTATTGGAGGCCAGGTTGCTGGTGGCTGCCGACGGCGGCCAGTCCCGGGTCAGACAGGCGGTCGGATTGGGGGTGACGAGTTGGGATTACAATCAGCATGCGCTGGTTATTTACGTGGAAACCGCTTATCCGCAGCAGGATATTACCTGGCAGCGTTTTGTGCCGAGCGGGCCGCAAGCGTTTTTGCCCTTGACAGGAAATTACGGCTCGATCGTGTGGTACCAGTCTCCCGATGAGGTGCGGCGTTTACAAGCCTTGCCTTACGATCAGCTTAAAGACGCGTTGGTTGCGGCATTTCCGGATTGTTTGGGTGAGATAAACCAAGTTTTGGGGGTGGCGAGTTTTCCGCTGAAGCGCCAGCATGCGCAAAGTTATGTCAAGCAGGGGGTGGCGCTGGTGGGCGATGCGGCGCATATGATCAATCCTTTGGCCGGGCAGGGTGTCAACATCGGTTTGCTGGATGCGGCGGCCCTGGCGGAAGTTGTGGTTGATGCGCATAAGCGGGGTAAGGACATTGCCGATGTTTCGGTTTTAAAGCGCTACGAGTCCATGCGGCGCAATGAGAATTTGAAAATGATGACGGTCATGGATGTGTTTTATCGGTCGTTCAGCAATAACATCCTACCGGTAAAATTCATCCGCAACCTGGGGCTGGGATTGGCGCAGCGGCTGACGCCGGTCAGAAACAAGGTGATGAAGGCGGCAATGGGCCTGGAAGGACGGTTGCCAAAGCTGGCGCGCGGGCAAAGCCTGGATACTCACTGAGCGTCTTCCGAATAAAATCCCTTCGTGCCGGTCGGCATGGCAGCAAATTTTGATCAAGGCTGGAAGCTGCTCTCTTGAGTATATGGCGGCATGAAGGGGTTTTTTGTTTCTTTGGAATAAAACTCGTTACCTGTCCGTGTGGCGCTCTGCGGAAAAGGCTTTAATTTTTGTCTGACAAATAACGTAGGATTGTTGCGCTGATTCTGGCTTTTGCCTGCACATCGACGATAGGTTGGCAATTTTGATCCGTGACATAAAACATATCTTCCGCGCGGCTGCCGATGGTGGTGATTTTGGCGTCGTGCAGTTGGATGTCCAGCTCGGTGAAGGCTTTGCCTATGGTCGACAGCAAGCCGGCATGGTCGGTGGTAACCAGTTCGATAGTGGTATGTTTGCTGGAAGGGTTGTCCAAAAAAGTCACGCTGGTTTCGATTGGAAAATGCCGGGCCTGTCTGGATTGCTTGTGAATGTTTTTCGAAAGGCTGGCTTTTTTGTTAATCAAACCTTGCCGCAAAGTGTCGCAGATATGGATTTCCCGGTATAAATCGTTGATGGCTTCGCCGGACTGCTCCAAAACCTGAAAGCTGTTTAAGACGTATTGATCTTCGGTGGTGATGATGCGGGCATCCAGAATAGTCAGGCCCAAGTGATCGAGTGTCGCGGTGCAAATGGAAAAGATCTGCGCTTCGTTGCGGGTGTAGACAAAAATTTCGGCGCTGCCGCGCTGGGTTTGCGGGCGTAATAAAACCAGGGGTAATTCTTCTTCCGTCGACGCGGCAATAGCAATGGTGTGCCAAGCGATTTCGTCGGCGGAATAGCGTAAAAAGTAATCGTCGCTTAGATGTTGCCAAGACTTTGCAATGGCGTTTTTCGTTATGCCGAGTTTGGTCAGCTCGCGGTTAGCTTCTTTTTGGGTTTCCTTGATGCGTTCTGAGCGGGCGACCGGGTTTTGCAGGCCGCGGTGCAGGGCGCGGTGCGTGGCGATATACAGATCTTTTAACAGGGCGTCCTTCCAGGTGTTCCATAAGCTGGGATTGGTGGCCCTGATGTCGGCGACGGTCAATAAATACAGATAGTTCAAGTATTCGATGCTGCCCACTTGCAGGGCAAAGGTGTGGATGACGTCCGGGTCGCTGATGTCTTTGCGCTGCGCGGTCATCGACATCAATAAATGGTTTCGGACCAGCCAGGTAATCAGCTTGCTGTCCTGTCTGGGGAGATCGTGTTGCTTGCAAAAGTCCAATGCAATTTTTTCGCCCAGTGTCGAGTGGTCGCCGCCGCGGCCTTTGGCGATGTCATGGAATAGCGCGGCGATATACAGCACATCGGGTTTGGGGGTGAGCAGAAAAATGTTGTTGCAAAACGGCAATTCCTTGCTGTGCTTGTCCAAGGCGAAACGGCGCAGGTTTCTAATCACAAACAGCGTGTGTTCGTCCACGGTGTAGATATGAAATAAATCGTACTGCATGCGGGCGACGATGTTGGCGAAATCCGGCAGATAAGCCGCCAGCACGCCGTAACGGTTCATGCGTTTGAGCTGATGGGTGATGCCGCGCGGCTGCCGGAGTATTTCGATAAACAGCCGGTTGGCTTGCTTGTTGTGGCGAAAATTGTCGTCGATCAAGGCGAGGCTTTTGCGAATCAGTCTGATAGTGCTGGCGCGAATGCCTTTTAACGAAGGCGATTGCTGTAGTAATAGAAATATTTCCAGTAACGCCAAGGGGTGATTTTGAAACACCTCTTCGTGGCTAACTTCCAGATAGCCGGCAATGGATGAAAAATTGGCGGTGATGGGGGTAGGGGTTAAGGCTTCATGATTGTTTATCAGGCGTTCATTGAGCAGTTGCAGCAGCATTTCGTTCAGCCGTTCTATATTCACGACCGTTTTAAAGAAAAATTGCATGAACTGTTCGACATCGGGATTGCCGTCTTTGTCGGTATAGCCGAATAATTCGGCCATTTCGCGTTGGTGGTCGAACAATAACCGGTCTTCGCAACGGTTGGTCAGGCAGTGCAAGGCAAAACGCAGCCGCCACAGTATGTCGCGGGCAGCTACCAAGCTGTCGTACTCGGAGCGGGGCAGGAAGCCGTACTTAATCAGCTCGCGCAGGGAGTGGGCGTTGTAATGGTGTTTGAAGACCCAGCTAATGACTTGTATATCTCTTAGTCCGCCCGGACCTTCCTTGATATTGGGCTCCAGATTGTAAGCGGTGTCGTGAAATTTGCCGTAGCGCTGTTCCTGTTCGTTCATTTTGGCCAGGAAAAACCGCTCCGAAGACCAAAGCTGAGTGTTGATGATTTGCTTGGAAAGCGTTTCGAATAAATCCGGGTTGCCGCTGATAAGGCGCATTTCCAGCAGGCTGGTGAAAATGGTTTGGTCCTGCAGGGCGAATGCCACGCATTCGTTGGTGAAGCAGGTTCTCAGGCCGGGTTTTAGGCCTATGTCCCACAGGAAATTGCTGAAAGCGGATAGGCCGTCTTGAATCTTATCGGTAAACTCCTGATTTAAAACAATCAGAATGTCGATGTCGGAATAGGGGAATAACTCGCCGCGGCCATAGCCGCCGGTGGCGATCAAGGCCTGCTGGTCGGCTTCGTCGGCCAAAAAATGCGTCCAGCAGGCCGAGAGCAGATTATCGATAAAGCCGGCCTTTTCGCTGAGCAGTTCCGCAGGCGAGTGAGCGGGTTTGAAGCGCAGTTTTAATTGTTCGTTTTCGCGGGTAATGGCGTTTTTAAAGGCCGGGATGGGATGGGAGACGGTAAAGCTTTTGGCGAAATACGCTTCGGTAAATAAAGAGTCTGTCACCGTTCTTCCTGGCGCAAGGTCAATATTTCGTAACCGCTATCGGTTACCAGAATGGTGTGCTCCCATTGCGCCGACAGGCTGCGGTCCTTGGTGACGGCGGTCCAGCCGTCGGGCAGGATTTTCATGTGTCTTTTGCCGATATTGATCATGGGCTCGATCGTAAAAATCATGCCGGGTTCAATCACTGCTCCGTCGCCGCGCTTGCCGAAATGCATGACATGCGGGTCTTCGTGAAAATTTTTACCGATGCCATGGCCGCAAAATTCTCGCACCACCGAATAGCGGTTGCTTTCGGCATGTTGCTGAATGGCATGGCCGATATCGCCGAAATGGGCGCCGGGCTTGACCTGTTCTATTCCCAGAAACAGGCATTGGCGGGTGATTTCCACCAAGCGCTTCGCATGCGGACTGACGTCGCCCACGCAGAACATTTTGCTGGTGTCGCCGTGGTAACCGTCTTTAATAACCGTGATGTCGACGTTGACAATGTCGCCGTTTTTGAGTTTTTTATCGCTGGGGATGCCGTGGCAAATTTGATGGTTAATCGACGTGCAGATCGATTTAGGAAAGCCACGGTAATTGAGTGGGGCCGGAATGGCTTGCTGTTCGTTAACGATATAATCGTGACAAATTTGATCGAGTTCATCCGTGGCGACGCCTACAATGACATGCGGGGCAATCATCTCCAATACATCGGCGGCCAGTTTGCCTGCAATGCGCATTTTTTCGATTTCTTCAGCTGTTTTTATGGCAATGCTCATCAGGGTCTTTGGAGTAAATTATATGGGCTTGATAGTTAACTTAGAGGGTTTTGCAATCGCGGTTGCGGAACAGTCTATCAGACTTGGTATTGTTGTGAAATTGTAATCGTGGTATAAAGTGAAGTTCACTATGTTTAATACTCACGCCTGTCGACACGATTGATGGGGTGCCGGTTACGGTGGCGACACGGTAATGGGTCATCAGTCGGGACAGTGCGGAGGCGTAACCCAACGCCGAATCATTCGGCAAATCTTTAGGAGAAATAAATGGCAGCAGTGTCAATGCGTCAAATGTTAGAAGCGGGTGTTCATTTCGGACACCAAACTCGTTACTGGAACCCTAAAATGGCTTCCTATTTATTCGGTGCCCGTAACAAAATCCATATCATCGATTTGGAACAAACGCTGCCGATGTTTAACGACGCGATGAATTATCTGGGTCAAATGACCGCCAACAAAGGCAGCATTCTGTTTGTCGGCACCAAGAAAGCCGCCCGCAAAGCCGTTGCGGAAGAAGCAAAACGTTGCGGCATGCCGTATGTCAACCATCGTTGGTTGGGCGGTATGTTGACCAACTTTAAAACCATCAAAAAATCCATCAACCGCCTGAAAGAACTGGAAGCTATGAAAGCCGACGGTACTTTATACCAACGTTTCAGCAAAAAAGAAGCCTTGGGCATGGAGCGTGAATTGGAGAAGCTGGAACGCAGTCTGGGCGGTATCAAAGACATGCGCGGCACGCCTGATGCGATTTTTGTGCTGGATGTCGGCTACGAAAAGAACGCCATTATGGAAGCCAAAAAACTGGGTATTCCCGTTATTGGCGTGGTTGATTCCAACAACTCGCCGGATAATGTCGATTATGTGATTCCCGGCAACGACGACTCGATTCGCGCGGTAACCCTGTATTGCCAAAGCGCGGCGGCGGCTGTTTTGGAAGCCAAGGCCTTGCGTATGGATGCCGGTACAAAATCGGATGATTTCGTCGAGGAAGTTGCAGCGGAAGCGTAAGTTTTTGCGGCCCGGGTAATTAAGGCCGGGCGCTTCCGAGCCTGATCGGTATCAGGTTCGGATTTTAGTTTTTTAAACGCCTCCTTTGTGAGGCGTTTTTTTAGTTATTAATCTTGAGGAAAAAAACAATGAATATTAGTGCGGCGATGGTTAAGGAACTGCGTGAACGTACAGGTTCTGGCATGATGGAGTGTAAAAAAGCCTTGGTTGAAGCTAATGGCGATATGGAATTGGCCATCGAGAACATGCGTAAATCCGGCCTGGCTAAAGCTGATAAAAAATCCGGCCGTATCGCGGCCGAAGGCGTTATCGGCGTCAAAGTATCCGCCGACAGCAAAACCGTGGTGATGGCGGATGTGAACTGCGAGACCGATTTCGTGGCGAAAGGCGACGACTTTACCGGCTTTGTCAACGACGTTGTCAATGCCTTGCTGGCGGCGGATGTCGACAGCGAAGAACAATTGCAAGCCTTGGTGTTGGCAAACGGTCAAACCGTTGACGAAACCCGCCGGGCATTGATCGCCAAATTGGGTGAAAATATCACTGTCAGACGTTTTCAAAAATTCGTTACCGTCGATGGCGGCCAAGCCTGTTACCTGCACGGCAGCAAAATAGGCGTTATCGTCGAGTTGGCAAAAGCCGATGCGGAATTGGGCAAGGATGTCGCCATGCACATCGCGGCCAGCAAGCCTATGTGTGTTTCCGCGGACCAAGTTGCGTCCGAATCCATTGAAAAAGAGAAAGAAATTTTCTTGGCGCAGCAAGAGGAAAAAATTAAAGGTAAACCGGCGGATATCGTCGAAAAAATGGTTTCCGGCCGCGTCAACAAATTCTTGGCCGAAGTTACCTTACAAGGGCAAGCCTTTATTAAAGACGATAGTAAGACTGTTGCTCAGCTGTTGAAAGAAAAAGGTAATTCGGTGGTACGCTTCGCCCGTTTTGAAGTAGGCGAAGGTATCGAGAAGAAAGAGGAAGACTTTGCCGCCGAAGTCATGGCGCAGGTAAGAGGTTAAACCTCTCCTGGAAAACCCGGTGAAAACCGGGTTTTTTCTGTGCCGAATTGATTGCTTTAACCCTTCAACCCTTGGATACTTCGATTATGAGTCAGATCATTTGTCAGAGAATTTTACTTAAATTAAGCGGTGAAGCACTAATGAGCGAAACAGGGGGCAGTATTGACCCCAATATCGTTCAGCGTTTGGCGCAAGAAGTGAAGGACTTATGCGACGCCGGTATTCAAGTAGGCTTGGTGATAGGCGGCGGCAATATTTTGCGCGGTTCCGAAAAAGCCTCCGACGGCTTGAACCGGGTCACCAGCGATCAAATGGGTATGCTGGCGACTGTTATCAATGCGCTGGCCATGCAGGATGCCCTGGAGTTTTTGGGGCAACCCGTGCGGGTGATGACGGCGCTGAAAATTAACCAAGTCTGCGAAGACTATATCCGCCGCAGAGCCGTCCGGCATTTGGAAAAAGGCCGGGTGACCATTTTTGCCGCCGGAACCGGCAATCCGTTTTTTACCACCGACACCGCCGCCAGTTTGCGCGCCATCGAAATCGATGCGGAATTGATGATCAAGGCTACCAAAGTCAAGGGGGTTTATTCGGCAGATCCCAACAAGGTGGCCGATGCCGTGTTTTACCCGCGTCTAACCTATGACGAAGCCATAGACCAGCGTCTGAATGTGATGGATACCACGGCCTTGGTGCTGTGCCGCGACAACAACCTGCCGATGCGGGTAATGAATATTTTTGAGCCGGGAGCGATCATGCGCTTGATGCGCGGCGAAGACATCGGCTCTTTAATTGTGAGGAAATAGAAATGATCAGCGATATTCAACAAGATGCCGCGGCGCGCATGGCAAAAAGCATAGAAGCGTTGCAAAAAGCCTTTACCAAGATCAGAACCGGGCGGGCGCACCCTAGCCTGCTGGACCAGATCAGTGTGAGTTATTACGGATCGGAATCGCAATTATCGCAAGTGGCCAATATTTCGGTCGAAGACGCCAGAACCTTGAAGGTGGTGCCTTGGGAAAAAGGCATGGTGCAAGCCATCGAAAAAGCCATTATGTCTTCCGGCTTGGGGTTGAATCCGGCTACCCAGGGCACGGTGATTCGGATTCCATTGCCGGCCTTGACCGAGGAACGCCGCCGCGAATTAGTGAAAGTGGTAAAGAATGAAGCCGAGCAGGGCAGAGTATCAATCCGCAACATCCGCCGAGACGCCAATGCGGCCATCAAGGATGCTTTGAAGGAGAAGCTGATTTCCGAAGACGATGCCCGCCAAGGCGAAGACAAGATCCAAAAATTGACCGATCAATACATCAAAGAAGTGGAAAAGCATCTTGAAGAAAAAGAAGCCGATCTGCTGTCCATGTAGATTGGCCGGGCATTAACATGGCAGATGAACTGGGTGGCAATTTGATAGTCAACGGGAGCAATCCGAGGCATATCGCCATTATCATGGACGGCAACGGCCGCTGGGCGCAAAAGCGGATGATGCCGAGAATCATGGGGCATCATGCCGGCGTGAAAGCCGTTAGAAAAATCGTCGAATACTGCGCCAAGCAAAACATCGAAGTGTTATCGCTGTTCGCTTTTAGCAGCGAAAATTGGCGGCGACCCAAGGAAGAAGTCGGTTTGTTGATGGAGTTATTCATGAACACGCTGCAAACCCAGGTCGATAAACTGGATAAAAACAATATCCGTTTGCGTATTATCGGCGATAAAGCGGCCTTTCCGGATAAGTTGCAGGAAAAAATCCGAGCCGCCGAAGCGCAGACTGCTGAAAATGACGGTTTGACCCTGCTGATTGCGGCTAACTACGGTGGCCGTTGGGATATTACTCAGGCGGTGCAAAAAATCGTTGCCGGTATCAAAGCCGGTCAAATCCAGGAACAGGCCATTACGGAAGATTTAATTAACAGCTATTTGGTAACGGCTGATTTACCGGAGCCGGATTTGTTCATTCGTTCCGGCGGCGAAGAACGGGTCAGTAATTTTTTACTTTGGCAATTGGCTTATACCGAATTTTTCTTTACCGATGTACTATGGCCGGAATTCGATCAAGCCATGATGCAAAAAGCCATCGACAGCTTTAAGGGCAGGCAGAGGCGTTTTGGACATACCGGCGAGCAAATCATCGATAAGCGTATTCTTTAGGCACTTTCCACAACCATAATAATTAAAAAGTAAACTATGTTAGTACAACGCATTTTAACGGCATCGATATTAGCGGCTGTCGTCGTTTTGGCGGTAATGCAATTGCCCGCCATCTATTTTTCATTGTTTATCGCTTTCGTTACTTTCGGCGGAGCCTGGGAATGGCTGTCTCTGACCGGTGTGGAAAAGCCCGGTAAAAAGATATTGTTTTTCGCGGCCCTCATTTTTCCGATGCTGGGCGTCACCTATTGGACGGTATTCCTGGAGCTGTTGGGCGAAGCCATGGAATGGCCGGAAGTCAAGGACTATTCCGACGCGCTGGAATGGCTGGTGATTGCGCCGGTATTGTTTTGGGTGCTGGCGATGATCGTCATCAGACAATCGGCCGCGCAGTTGTTGACTATTGAATTCAAACCGCGCGTCAAAGCCTTTCTGGGCTGGTTGGTATTGCTGTCCGCCTGGATGTTCCTGAGCAAATTGAGGGCCTATTACGGACCCGGCATGGTGTTGTACTTTCTGGTTTTAATTTGCGCGGCGGATATCAGCGCCTATTTCGTGGGCAAAAAATGGGGCAAGGATAAGCTGGCGCCGGAAATCAGCCCGGGCAAAACCGTGCAAGGCATGTATGGCGCGCTGGCGGCGGCCGTGGTTTGCGCCATTGGCTTGCGCTTGTATTACGGTTTGGAAGCGTTGCAATCCGACGATGCGGCATTGGCGATTCTAATGACTGTCGATTTGCTGATACTGTCGGTATTGACCGTGCTGGTGTCCATCTACGGCGATTTGTTCTTCAGCCTGATCAAACGGCAAAAGGGCGTCAAGGACAGCGGCAGCCTGTTGCCCGGACACGGCGGTATTTTGGATAGAGTCGACAGCATTATCGCGGCCGCACCGTTTTTTTATGCCGGTATTGTGCTGATCGGCCGGAGCGTATTCGCATGAAGGGAATTTGCATTCTTGGGGCCACTGGCTCGATAGGGGTTAGCACGCTGGACGTGGTGGCGCGCCACCCGGACCAATATCGGGTCGTGGCGTTGACCGCCAACGGCAACATCGATGTGTTGTACCAGCAATGCGTCGCCCACCGCCCCGAATATGCGGTAGTGGCAACCGAAAGCAAGGCCGAGGAATTCAAGCAGCGTATTGCGGCATCTCCGGTTGCGGATATTAAAGTTTTAGCGGGCGCGGAAGCGTTGGCCGAGGTGGCGACTTTAGAAAATGTCGATGCGGTCATGGCGGCGATTGTCGGTGCCGCCGGCCTGTTGCCGACGCTGGCGGCCGCCAAAGCCGGTAAAACCGTATTGCTGGCGAACAAGGAAGCCTTGGTGATGTCCGGTCAGATTTTTATGCAGGCGGTCAGCGCTTCCGGTGCGGTGTTGTTGCCGATAGACAGCGAACACAACGCCATCTTTCAATGCATGCCGGCCGGCTATACCCCCGGCCATACCGCCAAGCAGGCGCGGCGGATTTTGTTGACGGCATCCGGCGGCCCTTTTCGGAAAACGCCGCTCGAATTACTGCCGGACATGACCCCGGATCAAGCCGTGGCGCATCCGAAATGGGACATGGGCCGGAAAATTTCGGTGGATTCGGCCACCATGATGAACAAAGGCTTGGAACTGATCGAAGCATGCCTACTGTTCAACATGGATCCCGATCAGATTCAGGTAGTAATTCATCCGCAAAGCATCATTCATTCCATGGTGGATTACGTCGACGGTTCGGTATTGGCGCAAATGGGCAACCCGGATATGCGTACCCCGATTGCCCACGCCATGGCTTGGCCGGAACGCTTCGATTCCGGGGTGGCGCCGTTGGATATATTCGAAGTAGGGCACATGGATTTCGAAAAGCCCGATCTGCAGCGCTTTCCTTGTTTGAGATTGGCTTATGAAGCCATTAAAGCCGGCGGCATTATGCCGACCGTATTGAATGCGGCGAACGAAATTGCCGTCGAAGCCTTTTTAAATGAAGAAGTGAAATTCACCGATATCGCCATTATCATCGAACGCAGCATGGCGCAATTCAAGTCGGATAATGCCGATAGTCTGGAGTTGGTGCTGCAAGCAGATAGTCAAGCCCGCCAAGTGGCACAGTCGGTTATTGAAGGCTTGGCCGCCTGATGGAAACCCTGCATACCCTGTTTTACTTCACCGTAGCGATTGCGGTGCTGGTTGCATTTCATGAGCTAGGCCATTTTTGGGTGGCGCGGCTGACAGGGGTCAAGGTGATTCGGTTTTCGATCGGTTTCGGCAAAAAACTGTGGGCCTACCAAAAAAATCCCGAACAAACCGAGTTTGTGCTGTCTGCCATACCCTTGGGCGGTTACGTCAAAATGGTCGACGAAAGGGAAGGCGAAGTTGCGGCAGCGGATTTGCCCTATGCATTTAACCGGCAAACGGTCGGCGTCAGAACGGCCATTGTCGCCGCCGGACCGCTATTTAATTTAATTCTGGCGGTATGTTTATTTTGGGTTGTCATGGTGGTGGGGGAAACCGGCCTGAAACCCATATTGGGCGACGTCGCGACCGGCACCCTGGCGGCGGAAGCGGGTTTTCAAGCGGGCGATCGAATTGTTAGTGTTAACCAAAAACCCACCCCTACCTGGGCCATGGCTTTGGATGAATTGTTTTCATCGGCTATCGATGGCCAACGCGATATTGTTGTCGATGTAATTACCCGCGAAGACCGGAAGCAATTTCGGGCGTTGGTGCTGACCGATGACGATGTGCAAAGCCCGGAAGTTTTGAATGAACGGCTGGGTTTAAAGCCGTTCCTGCCGGTCATTAAACCGATTATCGGCAAACTGTTGGAAGACGGTGCCGCCGAACAAGCCGGCTTGCAAACCGGCGATTTGATACTGCGCGCGGACGATCAAGCGATTGAGGATTGGCAGCAATGGGTCGATTACATTCAAGCCAAGCCGGATGTTGAGATTGACGTCACGCTGGAACGCAACGATGTACAAACCCAGATCAAATTAACGCCCCGCAAAGAGGAGCAGCCGGACGGCAAAGCTGTCGGAAAAATCGGCGCCGGGGTGGAGATACCCGAGGCGATGATGCGGGATTTGCAGGTTGAGTATTCCCTATCGCCCCTGGAAGCGATTCCGGCGGCTTTCGAAAAAACCTGGTTTTATTCGCTGAGCACCGTAAAAATGATAGGCAAAATGTTCGTCGGTTCAGCTTCGGTGAAAAATCTAAGCGGTCCGATCAGCATTGCCCAATACGCCGGCCAGTCGGCCGACATGGGGTTTACCGCCTTCTTGAAGTTTTTGGGTTTAATCAGCGTCAGTCTGGGTGTTTTGAACCTGTTGCCGGTGCCCGTGCTGGACGGCGGTCATTTGCTTTTTTATTTGGTGGAAGTCATCAAGGGCAGTCCGGTTTCGGACCGGGTGCAAATGGTTTTTCAACAGATGGGCATGCTGGTACTCATGTCTTTAATGGCGCTGGCGCTGTTTTTGGATTTGGATCGTTTGTTTCAATAATGCTGAACGAAATGTTCAGTTCAAAGTCCACACCACTTTATCAAACCTCAATATGGGTCATACCATGAAAAAAATCTCTGGAATTGTATTGTTTGCGGTCGCCATGCTGGCGGTCAATATCGTTTCCGCGGACGAAGCCGCCATTAAAAAAGCCTTAAGCGAGTTTATGCCGGGCGCGCAAGTCGATTCCGTTAAACCCAGCGAAGTCAACGGCTTGTTCGAAGTGATCGCCGGCGGCAATATTTTCTATGCTTCCGAGGACGGACGCTATTTGTTGCAAGGCCAGTTATTCGATGCGGTCGAAAAGAAAAATATCACCGAAAGCAAGTTGGCGGGCGTGCGCAAAGCGGATTTGGATAAAGTCGGCGAAAAAAACATGATTATTTTCAAGCCGGCAACCAGCAAACATGTGGTTTCGGTGTTTACCGACATCGATTGCGGCTATTGCCGCAAATTGCATTCCGAAATCGATCAGTATATGGCGCAGGGCATTACCGTGCGTTATTTGTTCTTCCCCAGAGCCGGCAAGGGCTCGGAGTCTTATTCCAAAGCCGTTTCGGTCTGGTGCGCCGCCGATAAGCAAAAGGCCCTGACCGCCGCCAAAAAAGGCGATACCTTGGAGTCCAAAACCTGCGACAACCCGGTCGATCAGCACATGGCCTTGGGCGAGGCGTTCGGCATGAGCGGCACGCCGATGATTGTTACCGGCAAGGGCAATGTTCTGCCGGGCTATGTGCCCGCGGCGCAGTTGGCGAAAATTTTAAGCAACGAATAATTTCCAAGTCACCGAGATTTGTCTTCGGTAACTTTGTAGGCATGTGTGGGCGACAAGCTGCCGTCCATACATGCAAGTCGTTAACGGTTCCCTCGAGTCACTTCCATTCTTTCAGCATTTTCTTCAACCGGTACAATTCGTCCAGCGCCTGCCGAGGACTGAGATTATCCGGGTCGATTTCCTCCAACAGCACTACGGCCGGATGACATTCGCGGCTGGTAAATAAATCCAGCTGATTCACTTCATGATGGCTTTGCTGCTCGATGTAGGCGGTGTTTTCCAGTTGTTGCAATTTGCTTTTGGCATTGGCGATCACGCTTTGCGGTACGCCCGCCAACGCCGCAACTTGCAAACCGTAACTCTGGCTGGCGGGGCCTTCTTTCACCGCATGTAAAAACACGATTTTGTCGCCATGTTCCATCGCATCCAGATGAATATTGTGGATGCCGGTTTGCTCTTCGGCTAGCGTGGTCAGTTCGAAATAATGGGTGGCGAATAGCGTGTAGGCCCGAGTTTGCCGGGCCAGATAGTCCGCGCAAGCCCAGGCCAAAGACAGGCCGTCGAAGGTGCTGGTGCCGCGGCCGATTTCGTCCATCAATATCAGGCTGTTGCTGGTGGCGTTATGCAGAATATTGGCGGTTTCCGACATCTCCACCATGAAGGTCGAGCGGCCGCTGGATAAGTCGTCCGAGGCGCCGATGCGGGTGAAAATTTTATCGATAGGCCCGCAGCGCAGGGATTGCGCGGGGACGAAGCAACCGATATGGGCCAGCAATACGATCAAAGCCGCTTGGCGCATATAGGTGGATTTACCGCCCATATTCGGGCCGGTAATGACCAGCATGCGGCGTTCGTCGGAAAAATCCAAATCGTTGGCCACGAAAGGGATGCTGGACAGCTGTTCCACTACCAAGTGGCGGCCGGCGATAATATCGATGCCTGGTTGCTGATCCAGAACCGGTTGCGTCAAATTCAAGGTTTCGGCGCGTTCGGCGAAATTAACCAGTACATCCAGCTCGGCCAGCGCCTCGGCGCACAACTGCAAATCCGGCAAGCAGGCGGCCAGGGTAGTCAGCAATTCATCGTACAAGGCTTTCTCGAACGACAGCGATTTTTCCCGGGCGCTTAGCACTTTGTCTTCAAAGTTTTTAAGTTCGGCGGTGATATAACGCTCGGCGCCTTTCAGGGTTTGCTTGCGGGTGTAATGCGCCGGCACCTTGTCGGCTTGGGTATTGGATATCTCGATGTAATAGCCATGCACCCGGTTGTAATTGACCTTTAAATTGTTGATGCCGGTACTGGCGCGCTCGCGCAACTCCATATCGATCAGAAATTGATCGGCGTTTTGACTGAGATTGCGCAGTTCGTCCAGTTCCGGGTGATAACCCGGCGCGATCACGCCGCCGTCGCGGATCAATACCGGCGGATTGTCGATGATGGCGCGTTGCAGCAGATTCAGCATGTCGGGCTGTTCCCGCAAGGCTTGCCGCAATTGCTCCAGGTGCGGGTTTTCGCTATCGGCCAGTTGGTTTTGCAAGGCCGGCAATACGCCCAAGGTTTGGCGTAAAACCAATAAGTCCCGCGGGCGGGCGGATTTCAAGGCGATGCGCGAACTGATGCGCTCAATGTCGCCTACCTGGCGCAGACTGGTTTGTAAATCGCGGTATAGCTGTTTATCCAACAAACTGGCCACGCAGGCGTAGCGCCCGTTGACGATGGCCTGGTCGCGTAGCGGGCGATGTATCCAGCGCCGTAGGCAACGTCCGCCCATGGCCGTGGCGGTTTTATCCAGCACGCCCAACAAGGTGTATTGCAATTGTCCGCTGGGGTGGCTGTCCAGCTCCAGATTACGGCGGCTGGCTGCATCCAGGCTGATGCCGTCGTCGGCATCTTCGACCCGAATGCCTTGAATATGCGGCAGGGCGCTTTGCTGGGTATCGCGCACATATTGCAGCAAACAACCCGCCGCGCAAATGGCGGCCGGCAGATGTTCGCAGCCGAAGCCTTTCAGGTCGTGGCTGTTGAACTGCTTCAGAATCAGCTGCCGGCAACTGTCCAAATCGAAATGCCAGGGCGGCCGCTTGCACAAGCCCTTGCGTTCCTTGAGGGCGGCGGGTAACGCCGTGTCTTCGCTGTAGAGTAATTCGGCCGGATTCAGACGTTCGATTTCGCTAAGTAATTGGGTTTCGCCGTCCTGTTGTTGCAGCACGAACTTGCCGCTACCCAGATCCAGCGTTGCCAGTCCGTAATATTTATCGAATACCGCCAACGCCACCAGTAAATTGTCCTTGCGGTCTTCCAGCAACGCTTCGTCTGTCACGGTGCCGGGCGTGACGATGCGCACCACCTTGCGCTCGACCGGCCCCTTGGATTTTGCCGGATCGCCGATTTGTTCGCAAATGGCAATCGACTCGCCCTGCTTTAACAGGCGGGCAATGTAATTTTCCGCCGCATGGTAGGGAATCCCGGCCATGGGGATGGGTTGGCCGCCGGATTGTCCGCGCGCGGTGAGCGTGATATCCAGCAAACGCGCGGCCTTTTTGGCATCATCGAAGAACAGCTCGTAAAAATCCCCCATGCGGTAAAAAAGCAAGGTGTCCGGATGTTGGGATTTGATGCGCAGATACTGCATCATCATAGGGGTGTGTTGAGTTGTCTCGTCTTTCTGCATATCTTGGTATTCGTGGTATTACGGCTTATATAGCTCGATTCTATTGCATTCTTGGCAAAAGGTTTAGGCTATCTACGGTCAACTAAAGCTAGGCTAAGTCAGCTTTTTGGCGTGACATTTAGATCAGCGAAAACTGAAAGTTACGCCTGGGAGTTCTGAACTTTAAATGTTACGCCATTTTGATGCTAAGGCAGCTAAATCTCTATCGCCCGGACAACATATTATTATCTCTGATTACTCTGGGTTGCGTCTAACTGCAACTGCTACGACGAGGACTTGGGTATATCGGTATAAAAGTCCTATTGATAATCGTATGAGACAAACGGCTATCGGTCGCTGGCCTGCGGTATCATTCCCGGCAGCCATTGTCGAATGGAAAAAGCTTAAAGCTGATCGCGAAAGGGTATCGATCATGCTTTGAAGACAAAAACTAATCGACAAGAAAAAGCAAAAGGCTAAAGAAATACAATGCCTTGTCGATTCTGAAAATGCTTACATCGTAAGTGTCGAAAATGGTCCTCTTTGTGCGTGTAGTGGGCCTACAGCTTTACTGATTGGGTTCGTACACTAACCATCATGAGGTTGTACTATTTCTAGCGCTGCGAGGCCCGGAAAGCAAAGCGCTAGCGAGCGAAGGCCGAGTAGTCCCTGGAAGCCGTAGCGCCGGGCGGTTTTTCGATAAGAAAAACTGCAAGGCATCGCGAAACGGCGTCGAGTCATGCGAGAGCCAAGGCTTTGATCCCCTTGCTGGGTCAAAGCCGAGGTGACGCGGACGGCCAGGGCCGCCGAAGGCAATCACCGTGACGGTGGAGTCCCGATTTTCGTCCCATGGATGGGCGAAAATCTTTACGGACGGAAGCCGTCACTCGCCGATCGAGCACCTGGCGTTACATCAATTTTGCCCATGGCACCATTAATAAACTTCATTTCACGCCTCCCCAGCACTTCAGTATGGTGTGCCAAGTCAATTAACTTTTGGGGAAAACCATGAAAATTTTTAAAACACTGGGTATCGTTATGCTGTTGGCGAGTGGGTACGTCTTTGCGGCCGGCAACTCACACTTTGAGGTATTGGCCGAATTGGATACCGGGCCGGGCAATGTCACGGCAACCGCCAACGGCCGGATCGTGATGAGCCAACATCAGTTTTATCAACCGCAATACGCCGTAGTGGAATACAAGGACCACAAGTTGATCCCTTTCCCCAATCGAGCATGGTCGGCGGCCAATTCGACTGCGGCGGTCAAGCTTGATTCGGTATTGGGCATACGTTCGGATGCCAACGGCACGGTGTGGATGCTGGATAACGGCATGCGTAGCGGCGTGACGCCCAAACTGGTCGGCTGGAATACCAAGACCGATAAATTGCAACGACTGATTTACCTGCCAACGCCGATTGCGCCCAAGGACGCCTTCGTCAACGATTTTGCGCTGGATGCCAGGCACAATCATGCCTACATCAGCGATCCGGCCGGCGGCGGCAATGCGGCGTTGATTGTGGTCAATCTCTATACCGGCGCCGCGCGGCGGGTGTTGGAAGGCCATGCCAGCGTGGTGCCGGAAAACGTCGATCTTGTCATCGACAACGTGCCGATTCAAGTTAAAACAACTGCCGGCGAATTGGTCAGGCCGCATATCGGCGTCAATCCGATCACCGAGGATTTGGCTAACGAATGGGTATATTTTGGCCCTATGCATGGGCTAAGTTTGTACCGCGTTAAGGCCGCCGATTTGGTCGACGAGTCTTTAACGGCGCAACAGCTCGCCAGCCGGGTGGAACGCTATAGCGGCAAACCGATCTCGGACGGTATCAGCATCGATAAGAATAACAACATCTATCTGGGCGATCTTGCCAACAATGCCATCGGCGTAATCGGCACCGACCGCAAATACCGACAACTGGCGCAATGCCCCAGACTGTCCTGGGTCGATTCATTCAGCTTCGGCCCTGACGGACTGTTTGCCGTGGTCAATCGCCTGCATCGCTCGGCAACGCTCAACGGCGGCGATGCGCAATCCAAATCGCCTTACTATCTGTTAAAGGTGAAAGCTCTGGCGACGGGGTTACCGGGGCGCTAAAGTGCTATGGCCGTAGCATCGATGTTACGGCCTATTGCCATGATCTGCTCGCGCAGCCAGCAATGGGCCGGGTCTTTTTCCCGCAACGGATGCCAGATCATCGCCAGATCGTAGTTCGGAAGTTCTAGCGGCACCGGCAAAATCTTCAACGCCACCAGTCTCCGAAATTGCGCCGCCAAGCGATAAGGTAAGGACAAAATCATATCGGTTTCCGCCACGATCAACGGTGCCGATAAAAAATGCGGCACGATCAAATTGATGCGCCGTTCCAGGCCCAGCTCAGCCAGCTTTTCATCGATCACGCCGACCTGACTGCCGGTGCGCGAAATCAGCATGTGGCCAGCCGCCAGGTATTCCTCCAGCGTAGGCGCATGGCGGATTTTAGGATGGTCTTTACGGACCACGCAGGCCATCTGGTCGACAAATAAATGCTCGCAGTTTAGCTGTGCCGGCGGCTCCAAAACCGAAGCAAAACCGAGCACCACATCCAGACTGCCGTTTTCCAATGGCGTCACCGGAAATACCGATTCCGTGCGTTTGATATGGATGTCGACGCCGGGCGCGGTTTGCTCGATCAAGCGGGAAAACTCAGGCAATAGCAAAAACTCCATGTAATCGGTGGCGGCGATGGTAAAGCGGCGCTGGCTGGTTGTCGGGTCAAAGGCCTGCGGCGGTTCCAGCAGGCGTTCCATTTCCAGCAGTAGGCTACGCACGGGAGCCACTAACGCCAATGAGCGATCGGTTGGCTGCATGCCGCTGGGCGTTTTGACCAGCAGCGGATCGTCCAATTGCTGGCGCAAACGATGCAAGGTATGGCTCATCGCCGACTGCGTGACGAACATGCGCTCGGCCGCACGGGTGACATTGCGTTCCTGCATCAACACATCGAAAGCCAACAATAGGTTTAAATCGAAATTGCGGAGATTGGACATATTCCATTCCTCACTGAAAGACAGGCTGCATGGTAACTGCATAGGCCACCTCAAACCAGCCAGCTATTACGCTTGAAGGATAACGTATGCTCAAATTTTCAGCATTTAGGTGATGGTCAAACCACAGTGACTTTAATTTCCTGAATGGCTGCCAACTTTTTATCGCCCGTCAGAAACTGATCCGCGCCGGACGTTATAGCGCAAGCCAGCTGGATGGCATCGGGTGTGCGTAGGGAACCGGGATGGTTGGCTCGCAACTCGGTGGCTATATCGATGACGGTTGCATCAAGTTCGACCACTTCCAAAGCCGGTAACCGAAAAAAGCGGTCATAGCAATTCAGCAATTCCGGATTTTTGGCTTTCAGCGGCAATACCCGGCATTCCAGAAATGACAATCGGGATATCACCAGTTGAGTTTTCGCCTGTAGAGCCTGATTGATCAGCAAACGGGTCCCGCCCCTGATCTTGTTGCGATTCGAGCAAATAAAGATGCTGCAGGCATCCGGGAACAGCTTCATGGCCTATCCCATTCATCGCGCAACGCTTGAAATTCGGTATTTATTTCCGCGTCGCTACGTTGACCGACCGGCAGGCTTTGCAGAAAACTCGACATAGCCTCGTTGGCACCGGTTTCGATTGTTGAATCGGATTTGGATTCCAGAAATCCCCGACAAACTGAAGCACTTCCAAAGCCTTGGCTTGTGGCAAGAATTTGACGTGTTGGTAGATGGTTTCGGCGATGGACATTTTTGTCTCCATAACAGTTTGCTCCGGTTTACCCGTCGCAAAAATGCTCGACCGGAAGGTGTTGAAAATGTTTGTCCAAGGTTAAAACCGTTATGGCATGACGTTGGGCGATGACGGCAATCAAAACATCGGTCAACGGCAAGGTTAAACCTTTTGCTCGTAATTGTTGGGCGAGTATCCCAGCCGTGAACCAATCGCTATCTTCGGTTGGCAGGTAATGTATGGACCGGAATAGCAGCCTTAAACGCTGGCTTTCCTTTTCCTGTTTAACACCTTGCAACAATTCCGCAATGACCACACCCGTTATGGCAGCTTGGTTGGTTTCAATTAATGCTGCAACCTGATCACCCAAACGACCGTTTTTAGATTTGAAAAAGTCGATCCAGGCGCAGGTGTCGATCATTACCCGTTTCATGATCGACGTTCCAAATCGCGCAATTGCTGCCAGTTGTCTTCAATATCGACTGCCCCCCGGCAATTCAGCAATTCTTGACGTTGCTTAAAGAGGATGTATTCTTCAATGGCTTTGGCAATGCTTTCCTTGGTGGTTTTGGCTTGGGTGTAAGTCAGCAGTTGTTCCAGTACGGCGTTGTCCAGGGAAATGGTAGTTTTCATTGCAACTGTCCTCTTGATAGTCTTTCAATGCTTGGGCGTAATTATGGCGTGGAAACTTGCCCAAGCTATCGGTTAACATTGAACCGCATCGTTCGCGATTGATGCGGTTCGTTCCTCACCGTATCCTGCCGGGCTGAAACCAGCTTTCATGGTAACTGCAAAAGCCAGTCCAAACCAGCCACCGATTCCAACCACAAAACGACCCCTCATGCCGATAGAATTACGCCGGCAATGAATGGCAGCGTTTGGAAGTGGCGAATTGTCACAAACGACCCTTATTAGTCGCTCGTAACCGCTTCCAGTCAATGACAACTTTCTCGGCTAAGCGGTCAGCCTTTATTATTCATATTTCCACACTCAATGTGGAAAAAGCACCGTCGGAAGATGATTTCCGATATAACCGATTATGAAGTCGCGTTCATTTCTGTCTTCAATGAAATGAACACGGTGGCTCTTAGAAAAATCAGTATGATTTTCGTATGTGCCAAATGTATTGCCATCTGGCATGCGGAATTTACGGGCGGCAAGGCAATCAGCGTTGCTCATGGTAGAAGCACTTTCTCCTCGCCATTGAAATAGATAACTCGGAGTAACTGATTCAGCGTCACGCCAGTTTTCGGCTGTTTCGTTCATTTTGGCCAGTTTTGCCAACACTCGGGTAATATATCGTGATTCGATCTGCTCGATCTGATCAGCCACATCAGGTGAGAATCGTAGATTTGGAAAAAGCTTTTCCTTTTCAAAATTCAATTCCGCTGCTGTGGTAACTGAGCTGATATATCTTTTCTCGAACAGTTCCTGGAGCAAATAGCAGTGGCCTTCCCGGCAGGCATGGTCAACCACAACTTCTCGAATAATTGATAGGTCACTGCAAACATATGCTCGGAGCTGATGCGTGTCCCATATAGGAGACGTGGGCACGCTGACGACAATATCTCCACTGTAAATCGCGAATCCAACTGCAAAACAGTCTGGTCCTTCAGCGGTGGCTACGCGGTACTCTTGATCAATCAATGCGTCTTCAAGCTCTTGATCAAGTAATACGCCGTTTTCAATCGGTATCTTTGTATCGAGTGTCAATACGAAGGATCGCATTTCACGATCTATGGTGTTATCAAATAACCAATCTTCTACAGCCCATTTATCACCAGACTGTGTTGATATACGGACATCCTGAAGGCAGCATTGAGACCGGACGACATTATTAGTGACCCTTATGTCAATTAGTGTGCCAATAACCGAAACAAACTCTTCAAAAGCTTTACGTGCCGAATTTAAGTCTGGAACAGAACAACTTTTAACCGATGTTTCATTGAAAATGATATCTGGAATACGCATATATCAAGTTTTCGATTTACGAACGAGTGCCGCGAGCATGCGTTCGTGTTCATCAAAAAAGCCGTCAGGCCAGAAGGAAAGCCTACCGTTAGCATCAATTTCCGGTGTTTCTATATAGGCATTTGTCCCTTCACGTTGGAAGTAATGAAATGCGACGTTTTCAGGTGCTAACTCTTCTCGACGAACTGCGACACGCAATCCATTCATGACGTGGTCACTGTGGGTCTCTAAAATAACCTGCACATTTCGACCAACCAAAGCAATCAACCTTGCAAGTTCGGCTTGGCCTCGTGGATGTAAGTGAGCCTCAGGGTTTTCCAATAGTAATACGG
Source organism: Methylomonas rivi (assembly GCF_024505165.1). Taxonomy (GTDB): domain Bacteria; phylum Pseudomonadota; class Gammaproteobacteria; order Methylococcales; family Methylomonadaceae; genus Methylomonas; species Methylomonas rivi. The sequence goes on along the minus strand of NZ_JANIBK010000031.1, from coordinate 10,818 downwards.
TGCCAGGCTCAGCAGAAAGCATAGCCACTACGAGTGGCAAACAATACGTCAACCCGAAGCCAACATGAGTTGGCCTATAATAACGCGAAGCCACATCGCCTCGCCGTTCGAAACCATAGCCTAGCAGAGAAACTCCGGCGTCACGTAGCGGTTTCACATCTATTCGTACACCGGGACTAAGCTCGCCTAACCATGCCTGAACGTGATGAATAAGGCTATCGCCTTTAGCTGCCGGATGGCGTGCGGCAATATTTTCGACTGGCGCATCGCCATGTTCGATTAGGTAGCGAATCGCATATTCGCCGTAAATACCTAATCCTTTTGTTTGCTCCACATCTTCATATGGATAGGTCAACCTCGGACCCCAACGTTCCGCGCTTAGATAGGAAAACCGTAACTGGTCAAGGGTCGCCAAATCGTTGCGCCCGAATATATCCTCTGTAACAAGCCGGTGAGTCTGGGGATTGTATTTGAAACGCCAAGAATGCGATTGCTCAGACGTTTCACAAGCTATCAATATTTCATCAGTTTCGGCAAACTCGTATAACAACTCTCGACCACTGCCCTGAGATACGTAGTCGCCATTGGGAAATAATTCGATGTGATCAGTGCTTGGATCTCGTTGATAATCGATCTGTTTCAAAAGCAAGAGTGCTTGTATTACCGAACTTTTACCCGCACTGTTCAATCCGGCAAGCAGCGTGACGTTGCGAAATGGAATTTCTAGTGCCTTAAATCCCTTGAAGTTTTCAAGATGCAGCTTTTTCAGCATGTATAACCTCCTGAATCAACTTTTCGATTTTACTAAACCGCTCCTTTACATTTGAGACAGAGCCGGTAGCGACTGAAATCGACGATTGGAATGAATAATCTTTTACCATTAGGTATGCGAATCTCTTCATGAGGTCATCACGATGTTTCTCAAGATAATCTATCTCTGCTTTCGAAAGTTTTGATAAATGTACAGCCCATACTTCGAAAAGCGCCTTGTTAATTGGGCTTAACCTATATCCGGAACCGTAATATTTTCGAAACGCCCATTTCCCAAAAAGTCGCTTTGCTGCATCCATCGTATTTTTGAAGCATTTGGTTAGATCCTGAATTTTATTACTCGGCCACGAATTGATTTCATCCATGGTTTGAATTAACAATGCATCGAGATCACCGGTATTGTATTTATCCGGAGGATTAATGTAAAAAGCGCAAAATCTGAGTACGCACTCCCGATCGGCCATGCGTTCGTCACGAATACTGTTGCGAGTGGCCTCTTTAAAATTTCTGGATTCAGCCAATTCCTTTAGTAATTTTGTTGCGGCTCCTTGCTTTATCGCGTGACGAATTTCCTGTGCCGATAACGGCAATCCGCCGGTGTTGATGCGCTTAAAGATATTAAACATAACCGGCGACGGAGTACCCGGCTGTATTATGTGAACGGTTACTTCGCTTTCCAAGATTCGGCGTTGCATCTGCCGACTAAGGTCAACGAATTTTTTGCCGTTCAGCTTATGAAGAAACTCTAGGCCTTGCAACACCAACACTTTGTCATGAATGAACTCTTTAAGTGTCGTGATACGTTGAAGGCCATCAACTACAGACCAGCAATCATGTTGATTCGATGCAACATAAAATACAGGTAAAGGGATCCGTAGCAGCAAAGACTCAATGAGGCGCGATTTTCTAGTCAAGTCCCAAATGCCGGCCCGACGCTGAAAGTCGGGCATTAAGTCTATCTCTTCATCGCCGCCTCGAATCCTTGCCATGATCAAATCAACCGTCATAGGTTTAGTTTTGACATCGATCTTCTCAGGATCGAACGGCTCGACTATTGCTGCAGAGTCATCAGATGTTTTCTCAACCTCTATTCCAGTGCGCTGCTGATCAGAAGTCAATTCTTCCAATAACTCTTGTTCTTGCAAGTTTTCGTTATCCATACTTATCAAATCGATTCATTCTTCGCCTAACAAATTGCCCATCACCAAAAACAACAATTCCAAAGAGTTTCTTGAGAGCTATCAGAATCTGCTCATTATAAGTGTAAAAAATGTAAACAAAGCCAAGTTTTACGGATGACTCATTTCACGGGACTGCTGCCATTGGCACTTTTGTTTCGTCTGTCCGCAGATGGCCGAGTGACGCAGTCATAAAGTCGATTTGCTTGCCGAATACCGACATTCGGCTGAGTCACCCGATACCTGAACTATTGTAATTGGATAGTTACCCCGGTCGGCAGGTATTGCCCGCCTCCCACCGCTCAAAATCCAGCCTATCTTGTACCCAAATCCGCCGCAAGCACAAATCCTGAAATCCCCATATGAACAGTCTTGATGATGGGATGAAGCTTATACATTTAACAAGCGGACGCTTTCTCCCTACTTTATACCGCGAGCGCGCCGAACAGCCATTCAGGTTTTAACTCCCCAAGGGTTGCCGGCGGTTGGCGGCGCGCCCAACTGATCATGCGACGACTGTCGCTTACTACGAAACATCATGGGGGAATCTACTATGTCCGCACAAATTCCAATTTCTACCTTCAAACCCTATCAGGGCGAGAAAGCCCGGTTGGCCAGGGCTTACGATTATCTGATCCTGGTTCTGGCGCTGTTTTTATTCATTGGATCGTTTCATCTGCATTTTGCCCTGACCGTCGGCGACTGGGACTTCTGGGTCGACTGGAAGGACAGGCAATGGTGGCCGTTGGTGACGCCATTAATCGGCATCACCTTTCCAGCCGCCGTGCAAGCGGTGCTGTGGGATAAGTTTCGACTGCCTTTGGGTGCTACCTTATGCGTCGCCGCGTTGTTGATCGGTACCTGGGTAACGCGCGTGTTTGCCTACCACTACTGGAACTATTTCCCCATCAACATGGTGTTGCCGGCGACGATGATTCCGGGCGCTTTGGTATTGGACACCTTACTGATGCTGACTAATAGTCTGACCGTCACGTCCATCTTTGGCGGCGCGGCGTTTGCGTTGCTGTTTTACCCCACCAACTGGCCGATCTTCGGCATGTTCCACCAAGCGGTCGAAGTGGCCAATAGCCAGCTGACGGTGGCCGATTTGTTTGGTTTTCAATACATCCGTACCGGCATGCCGGAATATCTGCGCATCATCGAGCGCGGCACCTTGCGCACCTACGGCCAGTATGCGACGCCGCTATCGGCTTTCTGTTCGGCGCTGCTGTGTTCGCTGATGTATCCGTTGTGGTGGCATATCGGCAAGTGGTTTGCCAGTACCCGTTACCTGACCAAAATTTAAGGAGCAGCCAATATGAAAACGCATTTTAAAACCTGGCTGTTAGCCTTGATCGCACTCACGGTAATGTCCGGTTTACCCCTCTCGTCTGCCCAGGCCCACGGCGAAAAAGCCCTGGAACCGTTCATCAGGATGCGAACCATACAATGGTACGACGTGCAATGGTCCACGCAAAAATTCAACGTCAACGAAGAAGTCAGCGTCAGCGGCAAGTTTCATGTCGCAGAGGATTGGCCGATCAGCGTACCCAAGCCGGAAGCCAGCTTTTTGAATATCTCCACCCCCGGACCGGTTTTGATTCGCACCGAACGCTATCTGAACGGCAAACCCTGGACCAACTCGGTAGCCTTGCAACCAGGCGGCGATTACGATTTTAAAGTGGTCCTGAAAGGCCGTTTGCCTGGGCGTTATCACATCCATCCGTTTTTTAACCTGAAAGACGCGGGGCAAGTCATGGGGCCCGGCGTTTGGCTGGAAATCGGCGGGGAACCCGGCGACTTTAGCAACACCATCAAAACCATCAACGGCGAAATGATCGACATGGAAAGTTTCGGTTTTGCCAATGGCGTGTTCTGGCACCTGTTTTGGGGCGCCTTGGCGGCGGCCTGGCTGTTATGGTGGGTGCGCCGGCCTTTATTTATCAGCCGTTACCGAATGCTGGATGCAGGGTTGGAACACGAACTGATTACGCCGCAGGATAAGTTGATTGCCAAATTGGTGTTGGTCGGCGTACCGGTCTTGGTACTGGTGCTGAATGCCGTCACCGCCAACCGTTATCCTGACGCCATCCCGCTGCAAGCCGGTTTGGATCAGATTCTGCCGCTACCGGCGCAAGTCAATGCCGGCACCGTCAATGTGGACACCCTTAAAGCGGAATACAACGTATCCAAACGCTCGATGGTGTTGCAGGTCAAGGTCGATAATCGCAGCCAGGGCGCGGTGCGGATTGGCGAATTTGCCAGTTCCAATGTGCATTTCATGAACGCCGATGTGACCAATGTCGGTTACATCCCCGGCAGGGATGACGTCAGCAACAACGGCCTGAGCCTGGATAACGTTGCACCCATAGAGCCCGGCGAACAACGCACTGTCAGCATCGAAGTGCGCGATGCAGCCTGGGAGTCGGAGAGGCTGGATGGTCTGATCCGAGATGCGGATTCCCGTGTGGGCGGCTTGCTGTTTCTTTACGACGATGTGATGGGCAAACGTTATATCTCCAGCATTTCCGCCGCCGTCATTCCCAAATTCATTTAATTCAGGAGCAGAACATGGCTACTACCAGCGAAGATATTATCTCAACCCAAGAAAACGCCCCCTCACTGCCTTGGTACTTGATCGACCTACCCAAATATTTAAAGGGCTTTGGCGTATTAACCGTGATCTACGTCAGTTTACGACTGTATCAAGGCGCCTTTGCCGTAGCGCACGGTTTGGATTCCACGGAACCTGCGTTCGAGCAATACTGGATGCGGCTGTTTTATATCGAACTGGCGGTTATCGCCGCCGTTGCCAGCGGCTTTTGGGGTTACTTATGGACCACGCGCGACCGGACTTTGGATCAACTGGAACCCAAGGAAGAGATACGCCGCTATTTCACGTTGACGATGTGGATCAGCATTTACACCTTTGCCGTGTATTGGGCGGGCAGTTATTTCGCCGAGCAGGACAATTCGTGGCACCAGGTGGCGATTCGCGATACGCCGTTTACCGCCAATCACATCATCGAGTTTTACTTCAATTTTCCGCTCTACGTGATTCTGGGCGGTTGTGCCTGGCTGTATGCCAGAACCCGCTTGCCCTTGTATGCCAAAGGCATCTCGCTGCCATTGACCTTGGCGGTGTTTGGGCCGTTCATGATCTTGGTCAGCGTCGGTTTCAACGAGTGGGGACATACCTTCTGGTTTAGAGAAGAATTCTTCGCTGCGCCGATTCATTGGGGCTTTGTGATCGGCGTGTGGTTTGCACTGGGTGTGGGCGGCATCCTGCTGCAAGGGGTTACTCGGCTGATTGAACTGCTGGACAAAATCGAAGACGCCGAATAAGTTCACCATGAGTGCATCCATGGCGCGTAGCGCACCCAGCCGCTTGCACTATGCCTGGATCGTGTTGGCGGTGACCTTCCTGTGTTTGTTTGTCGCCGCCGCGCTCCGCGCCTTACCCGGCATCCTGATGCTGGGGCTCGAACAGGAATTCGGTTGGAGCCGGCCGGCGATCAGCGGTGCGGTATCGGTCAATTTACTGGTGTTTGGATTTTCCGGGCCTTGGCTGGGACGATGGATGGACATCTACGGCCCGAAGTGGGTTTGCGTCATCAGTATTGCGCTGTTAACCCTGGCCGCCGGCGCTTGTGCATTGATGAACGAGCTCTGGCAGTTCTATTGCCTGTGGGGCTTGATTGTGGGAATTGGTTCCGGCGGTACGTCCATCGTGCTCGGTTCGGCATTGATCAACCGCTGGTTTCGGGAAAGACGCGGCTTGGCGTTAGGTATCCTGGGCGCAGCATTTTCGTCCGGGCAGTTGATCTTTACGCCGTTGGTGATGCAGATCAATACCGATTTCGGCTGGCGGCCGGGGCTGCTGATTTTGGCCGGGCTGTTGGGGCTAATCGTGCTGCCGTTGGCGGCATGGTTATTGGCGGACGAGCCAGAACAAAAAGGCTTATCTGCTTTTGGTGCTCCATCGCAAAAGCACGCTGCACCGCAAGATGAAGTGATTGCCATGCGTGAAGTCGTTGTTCGAGGCCAGTTTTGGTTGCTTGCGGTCAGTTTTGCAATCTGCGGCTTTACCACATCGGGCCTGTTTCAAACCCATCTGATACCGCATGGCATCGAGCATGGATTCTCCGAAATGACCATGGCCATGTCGTTGGGCTTGATGGGCGCCACCGACATAATTGGGACCCTGTTCTCCGGCTGGCTATGCGACCGTTTCAACCATCGCAAACTGCTGGCTTTTTATTATGCGCTACGCGGCTTGTCATTGATCGGCTTGCCTTATGTTGAATCCACCCAGCAGTTGATGCTGTTTTCTGTGGTCTACGGCTTGAACTGGCTGTCCACGGTGCCGGTAACGTCGACCTTAACCGCCGATTTGTTTGGCAGGCGTAACGTGGGTGTGGTGTTTGGCTGGATTTGCTGCGCGCATCAAATCGGTGCCGCCGCTGCCGCTTATTTTGCCGGTTATTTGCATAGCGTATTCAGCAATTACAACCTGGCTTTTGTTTGCTCGGGTGCGTTTGCCTTATTAGCCATGTTGATTGTCACCAGAATTCGCGAGTAATGCGCTGGCGAAACAAGCCCATTTTATTATTTATCCAAGGCTCTTACCCAGTGGATACAAAGCAGCGCAGGTATAAAGTCGTCGATGCGTTCACCAGCCAACCACTGTTGGGTAATCCGGTGGCGGTGGCGCTTGATGCCGAAGACTTGGACACTGAAACCTGACCATTGCCCGCTGGACCAATCTATCCGAGACGACCTTCTTGCTACCACCTACGACAGCCAAGGCGGATTAGCGGAAGCGGCAATGGCAGTGTGGCCATGTTTATGCGTGAATCGGATTGATTCCAGTGGAGGGGGGAAGCTACACCGCGGCACAAGGACAATGCGTCGGGCGAAATGGACGCATTGCAGTTCAGGTGGATTGCGAAGGGCGCGTCAGCATAGGCGGAGCCTGCATTACAAGCGTGGATGGGGTGTTATGCCGTTAATCTGCCAATGTCGGTTAAACGAATTACAGCAGACATGGATATTGAAAAATACGACCGTTGCTTTTGGGTCTTTTGCGACAATTCGCCTCCTCCAAAAGACCTCATTCGCTACTGGCGCAAGCATATCGGAATTGGTGGCCGGCAATTCATCGGAACAGGTGGCGGTTTTCAATCGGAATAACCGGCTGTTTTTGAGCGGAATGCGCCTGGGGCGCCGTGGACTTGGTCGCGGCCGTTATTTTTGGCGATATAAAGCGCTTCATCGGCATTTTTTAACAGGGTTTCGATATCGCAAGCCGTATCGGTTAACGTAGCGATGCCTATCGAGATCGTGACATGAAAGCGCGCATCGCCTTCGGCTTGCATTTCGGTATCGGCGATAGCCAGTCTCAAGCGTTCCGCGGCATCCCAGGCCTCGGACGCGTTGGTTTCGGGGAGCATGACGGCAAACTCCTCGCCGCCCAGGCGGCCGACGATATCCACATCGCGTAGGGTTTGCCGCAAGGTGGCCGCCAGTTTTTGCAACACAGTGTCGCCGGTCTTATGGCCGAAAGTATCGTTGACGGCCTTGAAGTGATCGATATCGAACATGATCAGCGATAAGCCTGTTCGGTAGCGTTGGGCGCGCGTCAATTCCGCCGTAGCCAATTCTATGAAGCGCCGGCGGGTGGCGAGTTCGGTGAGGAAATCGGTATGTGCCTGGCGTTCCAGCTCGGCGTCGGCCAGATGCCGTTCGATGGCAATACTGGCGAGGTTGGCGGCATAGCCGATGAGCTCCAGGGCCGCCGCATTCGGTTCGCTGGGCTGGCGGTGGTAAATGGCGAAAGTGCCGAGCAGACGGCCTTTGGATGACAGCATGGGCTCGGACCAACACGACGCCAACTCCGCGCTGACTGCCAAATCCTTGAAATCGGCCCAATAGGGATGGCTCTGGATATCGGCGACAATCACCCGTTGCAGGGTATGGGCGGCAGTACCGCAGGAACCCACGCCGTCGCCGATCTCTACCCCGTCGATGGCCTGATTGTAGAATTCAGGCAGGCTGGGGGCGGCGCCATTTCTCAAGTGACGGCCATCGCGGTCAAGCAGCAGGATGGAGCAAAGCATGCGTTGGTCTTCGGCTTCCACGCCCAACACGATGGCATGCAGAATTTTCTGTAACGATGCGCCCTTGGCGATGAGCTCCAGGGTGGCATTGCGCGCCCGATTCCGCCGCTCGGCCAGCCAGCGGTCGGTAATATCGCTGAAGTTTACCAGCCGGTAATCGTCAACCCAGGACAGACTGATGATGACGTAGCGGATGCTGCCGTCCTTACAGAGGATGGGCGCTTCCAAGATAGGAGGGCGCCTGTCGGTCCCTTTGGCCACGGCGGCTTCGCGCGCCCAGGCCCGCACAACGGTGTTGCGGAATGTTTCGTCCGGGTAGGCCAGCCGGTACCAATGTTCGACGGTTGGGATGTCTTCCATGCCGTAGCCGAACAGCTCAATGAATTTCTTATTGATGTATTTTACATTGCCGTCGACATCGGACATGCCGATGCCGGTTGGCGAGGAGTCCAGAAGCGTTTGCAATTGTTTCTGGCTGTCGCGCAAGGCCCGTTCGGTTCGCCTGCGTTCGGCAACCTCGAGGACCAGGAGGTCATTTTTAGTCGCGAGCTCTTCCGTGCGTTGTTCGATGCCTTGCTCGAGCCCCTGGTTCAAAGCCGCGAGGCGCTGTTCCGCATCGCGTTGGCGCAGGCGGTCGAGGCCGGCCGCGGCGAGCATTTGCGCTAACTGTACGTAAAACGCCATGATGGGTTCGATGCGTTCCCTGGGAATGACGGGCACCTTGCGGATCGCCGCCAGATAGGCTTTCTCGTCGAAGCCGCAATCGCGTGCCTGATTTTGGAAGAAAGCCATGTCTGGCGGTTCATGCAGGATTTGCCCGAAATACAAGGTTGCCAGCTGTTGTCCTTCGATAACGATGGGCGTGGCATAATCCACTAAGCCGTTCTTGCAGGTCGAGCCGACGAAGGAGGCGTCGCTCAGATGATCGGCCAGATAACAATTGCTTTCCAGGCAGCGGGCGTTGGAAAGGGGAGCCAGACGGTGAAAATCGGTACAGGCTTCCTGCCAGCCGATGGCGCTGATGACCTTATTCTCATGGTCTACAAGCCCGTGCAGAATCCCGGTCGCTTCGTAAAACGACGTCAGCATGCTATGGAATTTTTCGATGTCGACCAAGTCAGCGAAGCGGTAATCCATCTGGGACTCTATTGATAGCTTAGGCACCTATCGACAGTATCATACCTTGGATTATAAAAAAATCGGCTGCGGCGCAATAGCAGGCAAGTATTGGAAAACTGTTTGCACTCAGTAACGGATTCGTTCCAAGCCCGCATCGAAGCAGGTTCGGGCAAGTCAAAAGGGATGGATCGGCCTGAACAGCCAGCCGAACTATCGACTACATCAACGGCAATATTTGCTCGAGAATCTTGCCGTTGGTGGCCAGAATTTGTTTCGGGAAGACGCCGGGGTTGCCTTTGAAATCCGTCAGGGTGCCGCCGGCTTCCATGGCAATCAATGCGCCGGCCGCTACATCGTATAAATTCAGTTCCTGCTCCCAAAAGGCATCCACTTGGCCGTCGGCGACGGTACATAAATCCAGCGCCGCCGAACCCAGGCGGCGTTGGCCGGTGGTGGCCTGGGCGATACGGCCGAAGCGGGCCAGGTTATTGTCTTCCAAATACTGGCGCAGGCAGGCGAAGCCGGTCGAGACCATGCTGGCGGCCAAACTGGTTTCAGCGGATACGCGGATAGGTTTGCCGTTTTTAAACGCACCCTTGCCTTTTTCGGCGCAATAATAGTCGTCCAGGGCCGGACCGTAAACGGCGCCCATAATCAGTTCGCCGCCGATTTCCAGCGCCACGCTAATGCCCCAGAAGTATTGACCCTTGGAGAACGAATGCGTGCCGTCTATCGGGTCGACGATCCAGCGGCTGGCCTGATTGGCGGTTTTGCCGCTTTCTTCGCCCCAAAAACCGTATTCGGGACAATGCTCGTGCAGGGCTTGTTTCAGGTAGTTTTCGACGGCCACGTCGGCGTCGGTGACTAGGTCGCGGGCGCTTTTTTTATTGATCGCCAACTGATCCAGATCGTTGAAGTACGTCATCGCTACACCGCCGGCGGCGCGAACGATTTTTTCCAGAGTTTCGAGGGTAATAGGCATGTTGTTCTCGGGTGATAAGGAATGTGGGGCGGCGAAACGCCGCCCCCGCTAAACAAGGCCTTATTTTAACCCGGCAGCCTCGGGATTACAGATTGTGATAGCCGGTTTCTTCGTGCAGAACGATGTCCAGACCTTGTACCTCTTCGTCTTCGCTGACACGCACGCCCATGGTGGCATCGATAAACTTCAATATCAGATAACTGAACACGCCGCTCCAGGCCAGTGTTACCGCCACGGCCAAGGCTTGCACGCCGACCTGATCGGCTATGCTGACGCCGCTCAAGCCCAGGCCGCCGAAGCTCTCGGCCGCAAATACGCCGGTCAAAATCGAACCGACGCAACCGCCCACGCCGTGCACCGGAAATACGTCCAGCGAATCGTCGATTTTCAAGCCGCGTTTGATGTATTGGGTGGCGTAAAAGCACACGGCGCCGGCCACGACGCCGATGACCAAGCCGCCGATGGGGCCGACGAATCCCGAAGCCGGGGTAATGGTGCCCAGTCCGGCTACCATGCCGGTCACGATACCCAGTACGCTGGGTTTGCCGAAGCGCAGCCATTCGATGGTCATCCAGGTTAACGATCCGGCCGCGGCGGCGATGTGGGTTACCGCAATCGCCATGCCGGCGCTGCCGTCGGCGGTCAGGGC
>NZ_JANIBK010000030.1 GCF_024505165.1 Methylomonas rivi | reverse complement strand
CCCCCCCCCCCCCCCAAAAAACGCAAATTGACTTTGTGCGCACGCAGACTATCTCCCAATAGCGGCGGGCGATGTCGTATGCTTCTTACTGAAATACAATTAACGAGAACACGGATTCGGATAACGGACACTTTCCCGCTATTGTCGAAAAGCGTATGACCACATTAGAGTTTTTTATGCACGGTAAACGCTAGGACATATTTTAAACCAGAAGTTTATATTTTATAAACTAAACAAAGTCTTTAAACCGCTACACTGCCTGTATACAATCTGCGGCGGAGATAGTCGTTACACCGTCTGGCTTTGATACGTCGGGCCGGACGTTTTTTCACACACCGAGGTTCTTATGAGCAAAATTCTAAATGAAGTTCTTCTGGCAAACCGCGATTACGTATCCGGTTTCGACAAAGGCGGTCTGGCCATGCCGCCGGCCCGCCAATTCGCCATCCTCACCTGCATGGACGCCCGCCTGGACCCTGCCAAATATGCGGGATTGTCGGAAGGCGATGCCCATGTCATCCGCAACGCCGGCGGCCGCGCCAGCGACGACGCCATCCGCTCGCTGGTCATTTCCTACAAATTGCTCGGCACCAAGGAGTGGTTCGTAATACACCACACCGATTGCGGCATGGAAACATTCACCAACGAGATAATGAGCGACTTGCTGGCCAGCAGCCTGGAAACCGCCAGCGTCGACGCCTCCGGCTGGCACGATCACGGTGCGGGCCCAGGTTCCACCGACGGCAAATTCATCAATTGGTTGACCATCAAAAACCAAGCCGAAAGCGTCTTGGAAGACGTAAACCGCATCAAGGCCCATCCGCTAGTGCCGTCCAACATTCCGGTTTACGGTTATGTATACGACGTTAAAACCGGCGGCTTAATCGAAATACCAGAGGCAACCGCAGCGGGTCGCGCCAGTTAATTCAAGATAAAAATAATTAGAAACCCGGATCGGAAGCCGCGCAAACAGCCGGCTCCGATTCAAAGCCAGGGGATCGAGCGGACCGGCAATACAAGCATAATTCAAACCGGCCTTTAAGCTGTCCCACTAACCGGATAAACGGCTCCGCGCATTAAAAAAACTACAAGTGGCAGCCGTTATCAAGTACATTTGCCGGACACACCAGGATAAGCGACCACTATTCTGATTCGTTCAAAAGGAAATGTACTCATGACTAAACACCACATAGCGGCCACGGTATTGCTGGCCGTATCGGGCTGTTTAATAGCCTTTTTTTTGCTCCGCAACGACGCCCCGCCCAGCACTCAATTAACCCTATACGGCAATATCGATATTCGCCAAGTCGAACTGAGTTTTCGCGAACCGGAACGCGTAGACCAAATCCTGGTACAAGAGGGCGAACGAGTCAAGGCCGGACAATTACTCGCCACCCAAGTTCTTAACGGCTACCAGTATCAAATCGATCTGGTCACCGCTCGCCTGGAAGTGCAACGGCACCAGCTCGACAGGCTGCTGCACGGTTCACGGCCGCAGGAAATCGGCATCGCCCGCAACGACGTCAAAGCCGCCGAAGCGACTGTCAAGCTGGCACAAAAGGAGTTGCAGCGCCTGCAAACGTTGGCGATCAAAAAACTCGCGTCCTCCCAATCCGTCGACAAGGCCAAGGCCGCATACGACAGCGCGACGGAAAACCTGCAAGCCTTGAAAGAACAGTATGCTCTAGCCAAAATCGGCCCGCGCGCGGAAGACATACAGGCAGCGCGCGCGCAACTGAAAGCGGATCAAGCCAGCGTTGAACTGGCCAACAAAGCCTGGCAAGACGCACATCTGCTTGCGCCGAGCGACGCCGTAGTACAAAACCGTATCTTGGAACCCGGCGACATGGCCAATGCGCAAACGCCGGTTTTGACCCTGGCTCTGCAGGATACGCTCTGGGTCAGAACCTATGTCGAGGAGCGCGAGTTGGGCAAACTGCGCCACGGCATGCAGGCCCTGGTAAGCAGCGATAGTTTTCCTTCCAAGCAATATAAAGGCTGGGTCGGCTACATCTCACCTACCGCCGAATTCACCCCTAAAGCGGTCGAAACCACCGAACTCAGAACCAGTCTGGTCTACCAGCTGCGGGTGTACGTCTGCAACCCGCAAGATCAGCTGCGGCTGGGCATGCCGGTAACCGTGAGCATCGACACCGCGCAATCGCCTTCTTCCATACCGGATTGCCGAGCCGACGCGCCGTGAAGCCAGCGGCAAACGCCATCGATACGACTACGGCGCTGAATTTTCAGGATGTCGGCAAATCCTTCCTGGCCGGTCAGCGCAGGATTAGCGCCCTGCAAAACGTTTCCTTGCATCTGCGCGGCGGCGTCACCGCGTTGGTCGGCCCGGACGGCGCCGGCAAAACCACCTTGTTGCGGCTGGCAGCCGGCTTGCTGCTACCGGACAGCGGCAAAGTTGAGAGTTTCGGCTTGAATACGGCTGATGACGGCGATAGCCTGCATACTCTGAGCGGTTACATGCCGCAGCGTTTCGGCCTGTACGAAGACCTCAGCGTACTGGAAAACCTGAATCTGTATGCCGATTTGCACGGCATGGATAGGCTGGAACGGCAACAAAGATTTGACGAGCTGATGCGCATGACCGGGCTGGCCAAATTCACCGAGCGCCTGGCCGGCCGGCTGTCCGGCGGCATGAAGCAAAAATTGGGTTTGGCATGCACTCTGGTAAACCGGCCCCGTTTGTTATTGTTGGATGAAGCGTCCGTCGGCGTCGACCCGGTATCGCGCCGCGAGCTATGGCACATCATCGAAACCCTGGTGCGGGACTTCGCCGCCACCGTCCTGCTCAGCACCGCCTACATGGACGAGGCCGAGCGTTGCGACCACGTCATTTTGCTGGATCAGGGCCGGATACTTCGGCAAGGCAGTCCGGCCGAGTTTCATGCGCTGACTGCGGGCCGCGGTTTTATCTTATCCAGTCCGGTACTGTCCAACCGCATCGTGCAACAGCGTGCCGTCACATTGCCGGGCGCTATCGATGCCGTGGTGCAAGGCGAGGCGGTACGGATACTATTGCGCCCGGAGGCGAAGCCGGACTGGCAAGCCTGTTTCAGCGAGACCGACCGGCTGCACAGCCAAGCGGCCAGCCCGCGCCTGGAGGATGCTTTTATCATGCTGTTGCAGGCGCAGCGTCCGCTGGAAAAAATGCCGCCGCCGATCTGCGTGACAGCGCTCGATAACGCGACGCCGACCTGTTTCGCCAATCAGCCCGCCATCATCGAAGTCGATGCGGTGGACCGTTGGTTCGGCGAGTTTCAGGCGGTCAAAAAGCTATCGTTCCGGGTATGCCAAGGCGAAATTTTCGGACTGCTGGGCGCCAACGGCGCGGGTAAAACCACCACCTTCCGCATGCTATGCGGCCTGCTGCCGGCCAGCAACGGCAAATTAAGCGTTGCCGGGGTGGATTTGCGCCGCGCCGCCGCCAAGGCCCGTTCCCGGCTGGGTTATATGTCGCAAAAATTTTCCCTGTACGGCCAGCTGTCGGTGCGGCAAAACCTGGAATTCTTCAGCCACGCCTACGGCTTGCGCAATCAACACCGCCGGCAACGCATAGCCTGGGCTTTAGAGCAGTTCGACCTGCAAGCGTTCGCCGATGTCAACAGCACCGATCTGGCCCTGGGTTACAAGCAGCGGCTGGCGTTGGCCTGCGCGCTGATGCACGAACCGGCCATTCTGTTTCTGGACGAACCCACTTCCGGCATAGATCCGCTGGCGCGGCGGGAATTCTGGACTCGCATTAACCAGCTGGCCGGACAAGGCGTGACAATATTGGTTACCACGCATTTCATGGAAGAAGCCGAATATTGCGACCGGCTGCTGATCATGCGCGAAGGCGACATTCTGGCGGCGGGCACCCCGGCGGAGATCAAACGGCTGGGTATTGCCGCGGACCAGGCGCCCGCCGACAACATGGAAGAAGCCTTTATCCGGCTGGTGGAAACCGGCGAGGCGGCACCATTATGAAGGCCTCCCGCCAACGACTGGCAGGCTTGATACGCAAGGAATTTCTGCAAGTGCTGCGCGACCCCAGCAGTCTGGCGATAGCCTTCGTGATGCCGGTATTTTTGCTATTGCTGTTCGGTTACGGGGTATCGTTGGATGCCAAACACGTACCGGTCGGACTGGTGGTAGAGCATAACTCGCCGGAAAGCCGCGAGTTTACCGCCGGTTTCGAGCATTCGGAATATTTTCAAACCCATTACTACCACGACATGCGGACTGCCCAACAAGCCCTGCGCGCTAAGCAGATCAACGCCATCGTGCATTTGCAAGCCGATTTCGACCGGCAACTGTCCGGCGGCGAACCCGCCGCGATTCAGGTTATTTTGGACGGCGTGGACGCCAATAACGCCCGTTTGTTGAATGGTTATATTCAAGGCGTCTGGCAAAACTGGCTGAACAGCCGCGCGGAACGGCGCGGCCAACGACCAAGCACTGCCGTGCAATTGCAGCCGCGCATCTGGTACAACAGCGCTCTGCGCAGCCGAAATTTCCTGGTGCCGGGCCTGATCGCGGTGATCATGACGCTGATCGGCGCGTTGCTGACCGCGCTGGTGGTGGCGCGCGAGTGGGAACGCGGTACCTTGGAAGCGCTGATAGCCACCCCAGTCAGTGTTCGCGAGATATTGCTGGGCAAGTTGATCCCTTATTACCTGCTAGGCATGGGCGGCATGCTGCTGGCCATTGCCATGGCGGTGTGGCTGTTTCAAGTGCCTTTGCTGGGCTCGCTGTGGGTATTATTGGTCTGCGGCTCGCTGTTCATGCTGGTGGCGTTGGGCATGGGCTTGCTGATTTCAATCGCCGCCAAAAATCAATTTGTGGCCGGCCAAATCGCCATTATTGTCACCTTCCTGCCGGCTTTCATACTGTCCGGTTTTCTGTTCAACATCGACAGTATGCCGGCCGCTGTACAAGCGTTCACCTATCTGGTGGCTGCCCGTTATTTCGTCGCCATTCTGCAAACCGTGTTTCTGGCCGGCAATATCTGGGCGATCATTATTCCCAATGCCCTGGCGCTATTGCTGATGGCGATGATCTTTCTGGGTTTGGCCCTGTGGCGCGCGCCGTGCCGCTTGGAGTAAGCCATGTGGTTGCGCATATACGCTTTGCTGATCAAGGAATTTCTAAATCTGCTCAAGGATAAAAAGAGCCGTTTCGTACTGATCGTACCGCCGATAGTACAGTTATTCGTGTTCGGCTACGCGGCGACTTACGACCTGAATCAGGTGCCGATAGCGGTTTACAACGAAGATCAGGGCCAAGCTTCCCGTGAATTGATCGCCCGCTTTACCGGTGCGCCGGCCTTTAAAGAAGTATTGCGCATCGAACGCCACGCGCAAATCGCCGATGCGCTGGATAGCAAACAGGTTTTGCTGGTGCTGCATCTGGGCCAACATTTCAGCCGCGACCTGTTGACGGGCCGGCAACCGGCCGTCGCGCAACTTCTGCTGGACGGCCGCGATTCCAATACCGCCCAGATCGCTTTGGGTTACGCCCAGTCTGTGATCAGCAATTTCAATTTCGATTGGGCCCGGCAACGGCATAAAACCTTACCGCCGGCCAAACTGGTGGTGCGGGCCTGGTTCAACCCCAACCTGGAAAGCCGCTGGTTTATCGTCCCCGGTATAGTCGGTCTGCTGACCCTGGTGGTGACGATGATAGTTACCGCGCTGTCGGTAGCGCGCGAACGCGAGCAAGGCACTTTCGATCAGTTGCTGGTAACGCCGCTGACCCCGGCGGAAATTCTGCTCGGCAAGGCGGTGCCGGGCTTGCTGATCGGGGTCCTGGAAGCCTCTTTCAGCATATTGATGGCGGTATTTTGGTTCCGGATTCCTCTGCTGGGCAGTCTGGCAGCCTTGTATCTGGGCATCGTGCTGTATGTGTTTTCGGTAATCGGCGTCGGCCTGATGATCTCCTCGTTGTCGGTCACTCAACAGCAAGGCTTGCTGGGCGGCTTTCTGGTGATCGTGCCGGCGGTAATCCTGTCCGGCTACGCCACCCCGATCGCCAACATGCCGGAATGGGTACAGCATTTAACCCTGTTCAACCCGCTACGCTATTTTCTGGTGATCATTCGCGGGGTGTTCTTGGAAGGCCTGGGAACCGGGGATTTGCTCGATCAATACTGGCCGCTGGCCGTCATCGGCCTATGCTGCCTGATCTGCGCGGGCTGGTTGTTCAGGAAACGCCTGTATTGAGAAAGGCACATAACAGGCGGGTTGCAACAAAGTTGAAAGACCTGCTGTCTTTAGTGCGTTTTGTGGTTTGGCTGCCGATTCAGATTTAATCTATCGTCCTGATCCAGCGGCAGCGCTCGTTGACGACAGGCGCGGTTCTAGGGTTGGCGATGCCTTTGGCGATCAAGGCTATTACCCGGTCGTCGGTATCGTAACCAATGTGCGCGTCCATCGGATTGGCCAATTTGCCCAATCCGAAAGCATCGTAAATTTTCGCCACGTTGATATTGACGTTGGTGACGTTGATGCACAAACGCGAATCCAGATATTTGCTGACGAAATCGTGCGGCAGGGTGTAGCTGAGCAGGTCGTTGGGATCGTTGAAAGCGATGATGTTGGTTTTAAGCAGCATGCGCTCGGCGAATTTATCGCCGGCCGGTTTGCAATAAGCCGCTTCCTGATTGGTGATTTTGGGAATAGCCCGGCCCAATTGCAGCATCGGCAATTGATTTGACATCATGTAAATCGGCACTTCCTTGTTTTTCAGCACATTGGCAATCGCCGAATAATACAGCGCATTGTCGCTATCGGCGTAAATCGAGGCCAAACGCTGCAAGCCATCGATGGTGATCCGGCTGCCCAGGCTGTGGGAGACAAAGGCGTAGCTGTCGTTATAAAACGGCGTGACATTTTTCGACGAACACACTTTGTGCACGTCATCCGGCAAATTGTCCCAGTCGCCGCTAATCATCCAGCAGAACGATTGGGCGAAGGCCACCAATATATCCTCGCGTTTTTCACCCAAATAAATGATAGGATCGGGGCCGGTGTCGTTGGAAAACTTTTTTAACAAATCGTTGACTTCGGCGCGCCGGAAGGACTGCTCGCCGGAATTATCGTATGCCAACACCTCTTTGTCCTTGTTGGTGATTTCCGACCAGGTTAATTCGTAAAACAGCAATTCTTGAGTTTGCGCCTGATCCAGATAGCGGTGAATACGCAAATTCCCTAAATTGGTTTCCGGGTTTTTGGGGTCGGCCAGCTTGATATTCTTGTAAGCCCGGGTAGTGACCGGCAGGTCCAATTCCTTGGCCAGTTTTTCCAGAAATTCGGTGGCGTAACCGGGCAAGTGATTGCCGACACCGTGCACCATCAACACTTTCATTTTACGGCCGGGGGTTTCCAATTGCGGTTTAAGTCCGGCGAAGCCGTTGCCGGTAATTTCGCACAAACGGGTGTCTTCTTCGTCCTGTTTCTCTAAAATAGCTTCGGTGATGCCCTTGCCGAAGCTGGCGCAACCGCTTAGCAAAAAGCTCACGGATAAAATAAGTAATAGTCTGTTCATATTTTTCATATATCGTGCAATCTAAAGAACTTGTAACTATTCGGCGCGAAGCACCAAACACCTGCTCCGGATGGAGAGGGTGGGGCGAGGAGCATCAAAATCGGGTGTTTTGCCTGTTCCAATCTCCTCACCCCGTTCTCCCGGCATTACCCTTCCTTCTGCATCGTTGCAGTCGTCCGGCAGGAGAGGGAGCAAACGGCAGCGTTTTAAGTGACTGCGAATAAATACCATTTTACATGATTAAGTCGAGGTAACTAACCAAAGGCCCATGCCTTTTATTGCAAACATAGCCTAAACTTTCGCTGTGCTGTTTGCCGTGGACATCCGTCCGACAAAAATAAATACAATTTATAAAAACTTATGGAAAACAATATTTTCTTTTTAGTGCCTTTTGCCGCCGTCACCGCGATGGCTTTTGCATTTTACTTTTTCAAGAAGATGATGCTGGAAAGCGAGGGGACCGGCACCATGAAAAAAATTGCGCAGTACGTGCGCGAAGGCGCGATGTCCTATCTTAAACAACAATACAAAGTCGTCTCGCTTATCTTTGTCGTACTGGCTTTGCTGTTCTCTGTTATGGCGTATTTCGGTTTGCAAAATACCTGGGTACCTTTTGCCTTTCTGACCGGTGGTTTTTTTTCCGGACTTGCCGGATTCTTCGGCATGAAAACGGCCACTTACGCCTCTTCGCGTACCGCCAATGCGGCGTCGAAATCCTTGAATCAAGGCTTGCAAATCGCTTTCCGCTCCGGTGCCGTGATGGGGTTGGTAGTGGTCGGCTTGGCGCTGTTCGACATATCGGCTTGGTATTTTGTATTGGATTATTTTGTCGAGGAAATCGAACCTGGCCATAAACTCGTCATTATCACCACCACCATGCTAACTTTCGGCATGGGAGCATCCACGCAGGCCTTATTCGCTAGGGTAGGCGGTGGCATTTACACCAAAGCGGCGGATGTGGGGGCGGATTTGGTGGGCAAAATCGAAGCCGGCATTCCCGAGGACGATCCGCGTAATCCCGCCACCATCGCCGATAACGTGGGCGATAACGTAGGAGACGTCGCCGGCATGGGGGCCGACCTTTACGAATCCTATTGCGGCTCGATTTTGGCAACGGCTGCCTTGGGGGCGTCGGCATTTCTGTTGAACCCCGCCTTGCAAGAGAAGGCCGTGCTGGCGCCGATGCTGGTTGCCGCGGTCGGGGTTTTCCTGTCCCTGATCGGTATTTTTCTGGTTAAAACCCGGGAAGGCGCAAACATGAAACAACTGATGGCTGCGTTAAATCTGGGGGTCAATATCAGTTCCTTGCTGACCGCCATGGCTGCTTTTGCGATCCTGTATCTGATCGGCTTGCCTAACTGGATTGGAATCTCATTTGCCGTGGTTACCGGTTTGTTTGCGGGCGTTATCATTGGACAAACCGCCGAATATTACACCTCGCACTCATACCGTCCCACCCAAAAAGTTGCCGAAAGCGCGGTGACCGGGCCGGCTACCGTGATTATTTCCGGTCTCGGTCTTGGCATGATTTCAACCGCGATCCCGGTTATGACGATTGCCGCCGCCATTATCCTATCGTATTTGTGCGCCATTCAGTTCGATGTGGCGAATATGCTACGGGCGGAAAACTTAAGCATGGGATTGTACGGCATCGGGTTTGCCGCCGTCGGCATGCTATCGACATTGGGTATTACTCTGGCCACCGACGCTTACGGCCCGATTGCCGATAACGCCGGCGGCAACGCCGAAATGAGCGGTTTGGGCGAGGAAGTGCGCAAACGTACCGATGCCCTGGACGCTTTAGGTAATACTACCGCCGCCACGGGTAAGGGGTTTTCCATCGGTTCCGCGGCGCTGACCGCGTTGGCTTTGCTGGCTTCGTATATCGAGGAAGTTAAAATCGGCCTGATACGCATCGGCCATAACACGCTGGTATTTGCCAGTGGTGAAAGTTTCGATACCCAAAAAGCCGGTTTTGCAGATTTCATGACCTACTATCAAGTTACCTTGATGAATCCCAAAGTGTTGATCGGCATGTTCTTGGGATCCATGATGGCCTTCGTCTTTTGCGGCTTGACCATGAACGCGGTAGGGCGCGCCGCCCAAAAAATGGTGGAAGAAGTCAGGCGTCAGTTCCGCGAAATCGCGGGCATTATGGACGGCACCGGATTGCCCGATTATGCGCGTTGCGTGGAAATCTCAACCAAAAGCGCACAGAAAGCCATGTTGTTTCCGTCATTGCTGGCGATCATCGTGCCTGTGGCTACGGGCGTGGTTTTTGGCGTTTCCGGCGTGATGGGTTTGTTGGTTGGCGGGCTTTCCTCGGGATTTGTGTTGGCGATTTTCATGGCCAATGCCGGCGGGGCTTGGGACAACGCCAAGAAGTATGTCGAAGCAGGCCATTTGGGCGGGAAAGGTTCCGATGTACACAAAGCCTGCGTGGTGGGGGATACGGTAGGCGATCCGTTTAAAGATACCTCCGGGCCATCCTTGAACATCCTGATCAAGTTGATGAGCATGGTTTCGATCGTGATGGCGGGATTAACGGTTACCTGGAGTTTGTTTTAACGCTTAGGATATGGTTCGAAACAGCTTACCGAGACATTTACTTGTAGCATCGGCTTTAGCCGCGATGAGCGTCTCGATCGGGGCTAAAGCCACTCTCACCGGCAACAATCCCCGAAAATACGGGGATGGTATTTTTGACGAAACCCTTAGGCGTTGGGAGCGAAATCGAGCGAGTCAGGTTTTTACAAAGTAATCCAGATCGATCGATTCTAAAGGCAGGCCGGATTGAGTCGGCGAAAACCGACCCAACTCCAATAATTGACTGGGTGAAAGCGCGCCCACGACTTTTGTCAAATCCGCCAATTTGATGCCTTGGCGGACTAAAAAAAGCATATAGGTATAGCGCAGGGTTTCTATCGTAATGTTTTCCGGGTCGGGCAAGCCGCCGTCAATCGCCGCGCAGCAAAGCAGGGTTTTGATTTCCGCTTCGGTCGGCCAATTTTCCACTGCGTAAACCTCGGTAAGGCAATCGGCAACGGAAGCCGTCATCGCCACGTTGCGTTGGCCGGGTATCAAAATCAACCGCGTCGCAAAATTCAGGCATTCGGGGCTTAACGAGAGGATTTCGGCCAGCGATAAGCCGTTGAACAGCAGGTGAATGACCGCCTTGATCGAGGGCTCGGCGATTCGGGTAAGCACCAGGACCTCCTGGCGCGGCAACTCCATGGGGGTATCGGCGGCCGGCAAGGCTTTCAACGGATCGTAACCGACTTGGGCCGCCGGTTGCCCGGACACATCCAGCATCGCCCGCGGCTGATGGTGCAAATGAATGCCGCCCAACGACATGGGGGCGGGCGGTTGGGGCTCCCGGCTTAAATAATCGAGGATCAGTACAGCCAGCAACGCCAGCGCCAAACTGCCCGCCAGCGCCAATAACGATTCCCGCAGATAATTCGGCCGGATGGGTTTGTCCGGCAACGTCGCCCATTCGACCACGTCGACCTGCGGGTATTTTTCGCGTTGTTTGACATCGATGTCCGCCAGCCGCTGCTTGGTATCTTGTTGCAAGGTTTCCAGTTTCAACAATTCCTGTTGCAGTGCCTGATGTTCCGCAAATTGCGAGGTGTAGTCGGCGGCCAGTTGTTTATGCGCCTGCAATTGCTGCTTTATGGCGATTACCGCTTCTCGGGCGGCCGCATAATTGTGTTCGGCTTCCTGGCGGGCAAAATCCTTGCCGACGCTGGCTTTTTGGGCAATTTTGGCTTCGATTTCCATTAATTGTTCCCGCACCTTGTGAAGGTTGGGATTGAGATCGATGTAGTCCTTGGTGTAATGCGCTTCGATGGCGGCCAATTCCTCGCGCAGTTTTTCCGCTTGCTGCAGCAAAACCGCCATTGCGCGCGTATCTTCCTCCGGCACCACGACTTCGTTTCTGGATATGGCGGCCAGAATGGTGTCCAGCTTGGCCTTGGCTTTAACTTCATCTTCCAGGGCGCTATTCAAGCTTTTATTCAAGCCTTGCAAACGGGCATGCGCCTGATTGTCGGCACTTTCGACGGACAGGATGTCGTGCGCCAAGCGGAAACGCTCGACTTCGCCGCGCTTTTCCGTCACTTGGCGCTCGATCCGCCGTAACTGATCGTTGATTTCCGCGGTGACTTTGTCGGTGTTTTCGGCAACGAATGCGGCCCGTATCCGCAAATACGTTTCTATCCAGGCATTGACGGCACGTTGCAAAACTTTGGCTTCGGGGCCTTCGGCCTGCAAATGGACCAAATTGGTGCCGGGTTCGGCTTGCACGGCGAACATGTTTTTTAATTCGTCCGTTGTCCATTCCCGGTTATTGGTCAGCATGCCTTGCAAATGCTCGACGGTTTTTTCCAGAATCGCCCCGCCCAGCAATAGTTGTTTTTGGATATTAACATGCTGAATATCCGCGGCGGGGCTGGCTTGGTCTATATCGGTGGCCGCCATGGTCAACACCGTGGCCACGCTTTGATAAATGGCCGGCTGCAGAAAGATATAAATTTGCGAAACCAGCGTGCAGGGTAGGAAAACCAGCAAAAACACCAGCCAGCGCCGCAAACGCGGCGATTTGAAGCGTCTTGAATGGTCAAGTTCGTCCGACGCCATATGATACGCATGCGCTTGATAATTCATGATTGACCGCCTGAAAGAAAGGTGACTGCTCAATGCCTCGGCATTTCGGCTATTCTAGTCCAAAGCGGACGCGGCCCGCAGACTTTACGCATCGGCCGGCGGCCCGCCGAGCGGCGGCGGGAGGCTTAGTCTGAAATTACGACGCCGTGTTCAAATGAATAATCTTGTCCAACAGTTGTTTGTATTCGGCCGATTGCCAGACCGCGTAATTCAAATTTTTAAACAAGCCGGTCAAACGGGTAAAGTAATCCCGTGCATGGTTCTGATCGGCAAAGCGGTAATCGGCGGCAATCAGTTTTACGATTAACATAAAGGTTTCTTTCTGCCTCGCCAGCGGCACCGACACGTCCACGTTATCGAAGGCGTCTTGTTGTAAATACACCATATCGACAAACAGGGCTTGCTGGTAAGCGATGAAATCTTCCAGCGTGACGCCTTCCTCGCCGGCCACTTGTATCATTTCATGCACGCTATTGCCGTGGCCCAATAAGCGTAGGACCGCCTGCACCTGTTCCGTCCAATCCGGCGCCAGTTCCCGTTGGTACCAAGGGTTTAACTGCTCCAGATACCGCGACCAGGATAACAACGGATCGACCGCCGGGTAAAAACGCTTATAGGCACGATCGGCGCTCAAACCTAAAAAGGTTTTTACGGTGCTCAAGGTGGACTGAGTCACCGGCTCCTCAAAATTGCCTCCGGCCGGAGAAACCGTGCCTATCATGGTTAAACTGCCTATATGGCCGTCGGCATTGGCGATCACGCCGGCCCGTTCGTATAAGCTTTTGATAGATGAGTCCAAGTAAGCAGGAAAGGCTTCTTCGCCCGGAATTTCTTCCAGGCGTCCGGAAGTTTCCCGCATGGCCTGCGCCCAGCGCGAGGTCGAGTCCGCCAGCAACAGTACATTCAAGCCCATTTGCCGATAATATTCGCCCAGGGTAATGCCGGTGTAAATCGAGGCTTCGCGCGCCGCCACCGGCATGGACGAGGTGTTGCAGATAATGATGGTGCGGTCCATCAGGGAACCGCCGGTGCGGGGGTCGGTCATCAACGGAAATTCGCTGATGGTTTCCACCACCTCGCCGGCCCGTTCGCCGCAGGCCACCACAATGACAATATCCACTTCCGAATTGCGGGCAATCAGGCTTTGCAAGACGGTTTTGCCCGCTCCGAACGGCCCTGGTATGCAGCCGGTGCCGCCCAAGGCAATCGGAAAAAAAGTATCGATCAGCCGCAAATGCGTTACCAGCGGGGCGCTGGGATATTGGCGCTGGTTGACGTTGTTGCGTAGCATGGTTTGCGACAAGGGATTTCTTACCGGCCAACGCTGTTTCAAGGTGACAATTTGCTCCTTGCCGCCGGGCAGGCGTATTTTGGTCACCGCTTCGTCTACCGTGACATTGCCTTGCTGAATCCATACCACTTCCACTTCGCCCTTGATATCGAAAGGCACCATGATTTTATGTTTGAAACGGCGCTCCTGTACGCTTCCCAAGGTCGCGCCGGCATAGAGTCTGGTGCCTGTTTGCACGCAAGGCGTAAAGGCCCATTTGGTGTTGCGATCCAGCGCGGGTAAATCGACACCGCGCGGCAGGAAATAACCAAATTTGGTGGCCAATAAATCCAGCGGGTTTTGCAGGCCATCGTAGACTTGGCACAACAGGCCGGGACCGAGTTCGACCGACAGCTGCTCGCCGCTTTGCACCACAGGGTCGCCGACGCCGACGCCCAAGGTGCTTTCATAAACCTGGGCATCGGCCCGCTTGCCGTATATGCGCAGCACTTCGGCTTTCAGGCGCTCCTGGTGTTTGGCTTCGCTACGGCTGGGCAGCACAAAAACGACTTCGTTCTTGGTCAGCGAGGCATCGCCTTGCGATTCGATGGAGACGATATCGTCCTGTACGGCGATGACGCGGGCGGTAGCTTCCGATGGCTTAGGTTCGTTCATGGCTTCCTTCACACTCCAGCGATACATTGGCCATTTCGGCACAGATTAATTCATTAAATCGTAACAGGGCCCTATCGGAATCGTAACTCACCCAACGGTTGATCAGATACCAGCGCAGCACATAAAGCACGACGGCGGGAAAATCGAAAGTGTGGCCCAAGCTCAGGCGGGCATAGTGATTCCAATTCAGGGTCAGCATCAATTTGTCCAGTTCCAATGTTTTGTCCTCCGCTATCAACTGTTGCGCCGGCTTTAGCCAGGGGATGGATAAACCCAGGCCAAAATCGGGTTTATGCCAATTGCGGCGGATGAAGCTCAAGCGCAAGCGGTCGCAAAAGCCGTAAAACTGTTGGTCGGCAGGCAGCTCTTGCCCCGCGTGCCGGCGCCGCAACACGGTCAAAAGGGTTCTAAGCTCCAGACGCCACTGCACCAGGGAACGCAAAAAGTCGCTGCGAATCAAAGCCATCGCTTCTTGGCCGTGGCTGATGATGTTGAAGTCGTCCCATTCATGCATTTTCGACCAGTGCAACAATTCTTCGATACGGACTAAATCGGCGCTGTCTTCCGTATCCAGCAATAGCAGGCGTTTGTCCAGCTGGATGCGCGAAATCGGCAGTATTTTGGTCGAAAACAGCTCGACCGGCTGTACCGGCAAACTACTCAACAACAACGTGTATTTGAATTGTTGCTGGATCACTTGACAATGCCTTGCAGCAAGGCGCGAAAACGAGGCTGCAGATGTTTCAACAACAGCTCAGCGACAGCCGCATCGGTAAAGTCCACCCTCATGGCGCTTTCTTCGAGTTTGATCTGCAAACCGGCTTTGAACTGGTCGCTGACTTCGAAATTGACACCTTTATGCAATAAATCGCCGGCTATGGCAGCGCTCAAATGGGATAAAGCGCCTTGCCGCAGTTCTTCCGGATTATTACGCAACTCTTCGACACCGATGATGTCTTGCGGCAGCACCAGGGTAATTTGCTGAAGGTTATCCAGTCCGGTTTTATCCCGTACCTGACCGGCTAACGCCAGAATGATCTGTTCGATGCATTCCTGTTGAGCCATTTTTTCGCCCACCACCCGCTGCACTTCCTGGCTGAAGCTGCCGAGCAAGGTGTCGCGCAGTTTCAGCAAGGCATCGCGAGAGGCCAGATTCAGCGCGTCGATACCGGCAACCTTTAAGGCCTCCGCTTCGGCCCTGGCCTTAGAAACAATATGCCTGGCTTCCTGTTCGGCTTCGTCGATCAACCAGGCCGCGCGTTTTTGCGCATTGCTGACAATGTCCTCGGCTTTCGCCTGGCCCACATTGATGGCCTTGTCGCGCAAACGCTCTATCAGTTGTTCAACGCCGGATGATGCGTAATCGGCTTTTCCCTCTTCTTTCATGGTTACGTCCTTAGCCTTTCGGAATGCCGCCGGCGACCACTAGCGCAAAAATAAACGCAAACACCGCAAAACCTTCGATGATGGCGGCCGGTACGATGGACAAGCCAAAGATCTCCGGTTTGGATTTGGAGGCATGAATCGCCGCCGCGCAACACTGGCCCTGATAAATGGCGCTCAACATCAATGCCAGACCCGATAATACCCCCACGGCGAACAAGCCGGGCGCATTCTCGGCGGTGACGGGTCTGTTGAGGGTAAACATCACCACGATGCCGAAAATAACCTGAGACGACGCCATGGCCGATACGCCGACATAGCGTCCGTGTCCGGTTTCAGTATCCAGCATTGCGCCAATGGCGGCTTGACCCGCTACCGCACAACCCATGATGCTGCCGAGAGCACCCATTGCCATCGGGGCGTATAAACCTATCCAACCTAAAATGATCAGTACTTCAGTCATGAATTGACTCCTTTTTTTGAAAATGCTTTGAACGGGTAACCCTCATCAGACACGCTCCAATTATAAAACTCAATGAAATTCAAACGCAGCCCATGTACCAGACCACTCAGGATGCACAGCAACAGATTCAGCGCATGTCCTAGCACAAAAATTAAAATGGCAAAGAATAAACCGGGGCCAGGTAGAGCATGAAACACTTGCTCGGCCAGATTGTTGAATGTCAATGCCAACGAGGCGCCGGCCAAACCCAAGGCAAATAAACGCATATAACTGAGAACATCGCCAAATAGTTTGGTGATGTTAATCAGACTCTCGACGCCCGTCACTGACCGCCAAAACCAATCGCTCCAATGCTTGACCTTGCGTTCGCTGCTGAACAGTAGCAATAACAAGGCCCCTAAACCCAAGGAAACTTGACCGGTTGTCTGCAATATGCCGGTACCGGAATCCATTCCCAGCCAATAGCAAAATCCGCCCGACACCATGGCAATCCAGCCAATTGGCGCCAAAGCCTGACTGGAGGCGCGCAGTTGCCAAGCCTTGATCAAATTGGCCAGCGCAATGTGAATCACGCCGACCGCGATGGAAAATCGCATCATGCCGTCAAAGTCTTTTAGGTCAAACACTTGAACCGTTTCCAAAATGCCGCCGGCTTGCGGGCCATAGCCGAAGTAACTGCCACATAAAATCCCCCAGATTATAGACAGCAAGATGGCGGTAGCGGCTAACACCCGAATCCGTCGGCCCTTGATGTTTTGGCCAAGGCGCCGCCATTTTACCGCCAAAATACCGGCAAACACCGCCGCGTAACCCGCATCGGACGTAATGATGGCGAAAAACAGCGCGAAGGAGAAGAACACCATCAGGGATGGATCCCAGCCTTGATAATTCGGAGTCTGATAGAAATTGACCAAGTCTTCGCCGCCGGCCAATAACGGCGGATTGACCAGCAGCGTTGGCGGCGTGTCCGCAGTCGTCGGCTCTTCCACCAATACGGCCAAGCCCTGCGCCTCGGCGAACTGGAGATAACGCTGCAGATAGTTTTCCGGTAGCCAGCCTTGCAATGCAAACACACCGGCCTCGTCGCGGGTCAAGGTTTGCGCCTGTTTCAAATCGTCCAGATTCACGGATTCGTTGAAATGCAAAGTCAACAATGCGATCCAACGAGTCAAGGATTCGCGTTGCGCCTGCAGGTCTTCCAAGCTCAATTCGAGTTCACTACGCTGTTCTTCGAGTGCGGATAAGGGTTGCGATCCGGTATGGGTTCTGGAGACCGGCAGGGCATGTTCGGGCGGTTCGGTTTCGGAAATGACCACTACATAGCAGAACAGATTGTTTTGATACACGGTCTGCCAAACCTGATTGCAGCCCCGCAATTGTTTCATCATGCGTTTCGGAATGATGTAAAACCATAAACGCTGTTCGGCCAGCAAGCCGGCCTCGGGCAAGCGAAAGTCACCCCAGGGTTCCAGTTCCCGGATACGTTTTTGCAATAAATCGAAGCGGTCGGACAATTCGCGGATCTTGCTTTTGAGTTTCAATACTTCGTCGACCACCTGATCGACATGGAAAGTTTTTGCGTGTTTGGCTTGATGACGCTTATTGGGGCAACTGTGCAGATATCTCAGTGCTTCGATCATACGATCGGATTGTTTGCCGCCATCCCGTTCTCTGGCGCGCTTAGAGGACGTCTGGGAAATCAAATGCAGGTTTCCAAGGGTTTGTAATTGCTCCAACACCTTTGCCTTGTCCTCGATCAAACCGCAAAAGGTCAATTTCTTAAGTTTGACAATCGCCATTCAATCCTCCGCTGCCCGCAATCGCTTGGTGAGTTTGGATCGCACCACATCGGCACGTTCGGCGTCGGACAGAAATATGCGGATTTTTCGGATGTTTTGCAGGGTTTTCGGGATCAAAACCTTGTCGAACAGGTTGACTTTCTGCGTGACTTTTTTGACCGCAATATTCAATAATTCCAGACGTTGTTGCTCGATGCGATGCTGGCATTGCAATTCCAGCATCACGCGCAGTTGTACGACCAGGGCATCGACCCAGTGAGGTTTCAAGTAGGGCGAATAAGGTTTGCTGACCAGCTCGACCCGTTTTAACACCGGCAGGTTGATGCCGACGATATTCTCCTTATCCAGTTCGAGCGCATGCACACTGACCAAGTGGCCGAGGTCTATATCGCGATTGGCTATCATCGGCAGAGAATCCGCCACGATTTGCCGGCATTGTTCGATGCGCTGGTTGGTATGCTCGAATTTGGCCCAGCCCTTGGCGCGCTCCACCACCAGCTTTTGCCGCTTTAATTCCAAAGACGGCAAATATTGCTGGTAGCGTTTCAGTTTGCCGGTTTCCTTGTGCAGGGCGGCTTTGTTAAGCGACAGCTTCGCCATGACCGGCCTTGGGGAAATACTTGTCTATCAACGCTTGCTTCATCAACAATTCATCTTCGGAGAAACATTCCGCCAGAGTTTGCCAACTTAAATCCAACGCATCTTCCAGGGGAAGCGCAACGTTAATGTCCATGAAGCGCTTTCTAAACAGTTTGCCGAATTTCAGCAGTTTTTGATCGTAACCGGATAAATCGAAAGCCATGGACTGCTTTTGTTCGGCATCGTTGGCGGCGGCATAAAAACGGATCATGGTGTTCATGATTTGCGCATGGTCTTCGCGAGTCACCTTACCTATCACATGCTGTTTCAGGCGCGACAGCGAACCGAAGGGATCCAGCATGCCGTCGTGCAGGTAAAACTGGCCTTCGGTAATGTAACCGGTATTGTCCGGTACCGGGTGGGTAACGTCGTTACCGGGCATGGTGGTGACGGTCAAAATGGTTACCGAGCCGGCGCCTTTGTAATCGCAGGCTTTTTCGTAGCGTTTGGCCAATTGCGAATATAAGTCGCCCA
This sequence comes from Methylomonas rivi, assembly GCF_024505165.1. Taxonomy (GTDB): domain Bacteria; phylum Pseudomonadota; class Gammaproteobacteria; order Methylococcales; family Methylomonadaceae; genus Methylomonas; species Methylomonas rivi. Next base: position 18,127 of record NZ_JANIBK010000030.1, on the reverse strand, counting down.
TATAGCCGCGGTTGGACGGCACATGTTCCATGGAAATGCCGACTTCCTTCATGGCGTCGGCATAAGCGGTCATATCGGTCATTAACACCAGCACCCGTTTGCCTTCTTCCACGGCAAACCGTTCGGCCACCGCCAAGGCCATATCCGGCACTAGCAAGCGTTCCACGATGGGGTCGGAAGCCAGATTGCAGTACATCACCGTACGGGCAAACACGCCCGCCAGCTCAAACTGCGAGCGGAAATAATGGAAATCGTCGAAGATCAAACCCAGGCCGGCAAACACCACGATGTCGGCGTCCGCCTGTATGCCGACGCGGGCCAAAAAGGCATTGTAAGGCTCGCCTGCGATGGAAAAAATGGGGATTTTCTGGCTTTCCACCAGGCAATTGAACACATCTATCATCGGCACCTGGGTGCGGATCATCTTGGAGGCCAATACCCGCTTCATCGGATTCACCGACGCGCCGGTAATGCTGACTTTGGGGTCCGGTTCCAAATCCGAGCCGCCGTCCATCGGTTCCCCTATGCCGTTGAATATGCGGCCCAGGATGTTATCCGAATAAGTCACCCGAAGTGCATGGCCCAAAAAGCGCACCGATGCGGCGGTGGAGATGCCGCGGGTGCCGGAGAACACCTGCAGGGACACTTTGCCGCCATCGATTTTAATAACTTGCGCCAAGGATTGAGTGCCATTGCCGTCCTCGACTTGGGCTAAATCCCCGAATCGGGTAGTAATCTCTTGCCGGGCTGACTGGCTGTCGACATGGACGGTGATGATATTGCCAACGATAGACAGAATCTTGTAGTGTCTAATCATGTGTTCAATCATTCATAACTCCATTTAAAGCCGGGTTTTATTGCCCGGCGGTTATTCAAGTGATCACAGATAACAAATTTACGAATTATCGACCCGTCGCGCCAGGGCGGAAAGCGTTTGTAGAGTGTTATTAAATGCGCCCGCGTCGTCGCTTCTGACGGTGGCATGCGCTACCTTGCGGCCTTTGCGGGGTGATTTGTCATACAAATGCAAGTGGGCATGGCTTAAGTTTAGCAGTTCTCGCGTATCCGGGAGCCCGCCTATGAAATTGACCATGGCCGCATGGCCGCGGGTTTGGGTGGAACCCAGCGGTAAATCCAAAATAGCCCGCAGATGATTTTCGAACTGGCTGGTTTCCGAGCCTTCTATGCTCCAATGTCCGGAATTATGTACCCGTGGCGCGAATTCGTTGGCCAATAGCCGGCCGTTTACATCGAATAGTTCCAGCGCAATCACGCCCACATAATCCAGCTTTTCCAGCAAGCGGCGCGCATAGTCTTCGGCCATGGCCTGCTCCGCGTCGCCGGTACAGGCTCTAGCCACGCGTAAAATGCCGCCGCTGTGTTGATTTTCGGAAAGGGGATAAAACACGATGTCGCCGGACGGGCGGCGGGCGGCGATGATGGAAACTTCGCGCTGAAACGGTACAAAGCCTTCCACAATGGAAGGCGCGCCTTGCATCGAATGCCAGGCCGATTCCAATTCCGCCTCGGACTTTAACACCACTTGGCCTTTGCCGTCGTAGCCCATCCGCCGGCTTTTTAGAATGGCCGGGTAGCCGATGGTCGCCATAGCGTGTTGTAAATCCCGCAGATTATCAATTGCCGCATAAGGCGCGGTGCCTATGCCTATTTCGTTGAAAAAATTCTTTTCCAATAACCGGTCCTGGGCCACCGCCAAGGCATTGGCGGGCGGATAGACGCTAGTGTGGCTGGCCAAAAATTCGGCCACATGCGCGGGCACGTTTTCAAATTCGTAGGTGACCACATCGGCTTTTTCCGCCAATTGCGCCAACAGGTCCGGGTCGTCATACGCGCCTTGCAAATGCTCGCTTAATCCGGCCGCCCCGGCGTTTTCATCCGGATCCAGCACGATGAATTTCAGCCCCAGCGGATAGCCGGCCAAGGCGATCATCCTGGCGAGTTGGCCGCCCCCCAAAATTCCGACCTTCATGCTTGCACCTGCCTGGGGTCCGGATTGGCGGTGACATTGTCGGTCTGCTGCTGGCGGTAAGCATCCAGAGCGGGGCGGTATTGCGGATGCTTGTTACTGACAATCGCCGCCGCCAACAAAGCTGCGTTAATGGCCCCCGCCTTGCCTATCGCCAGCGTGCCGACCGGAATACCGGCCGGCATTTGCACGATGGACAGTAACGAATCCATGCCGTTCAGGGCTTTTGATTGCACCGGCACCCCCAACACCGGTATTGCGGTTTTTGCGGCCGTCATGCCGGGCAAGTGCGCGGCACCGCCGGCGCCGGCGATGATGACTTCCAAACCTTTGCTTTCGGCATTTTCGGCGTATTGAAACAGCTTGTCGGGCGTGCGGTGCGCGGAAACCACCTCGACTTCATGGGGAATATCGAGATGTTCTAAGGTTTGCGCGGCATGTTGCATGGTTTCCCAGTCCGAGGTGGACCCCATGATGATGCCTATCAATGCAGTCATGCAAAATCTCCGGTGTTATGCATTAGTCGAAAACGGCGGCATTATCGCATAAAAGCGAATTTTCCTGCCCGGGCGAGTTGGCTGGGGTGCGATTCGAACGGATGTGGAGTTTAGTTTGCTTGAAAGCGGTTCGCGAAGCGGAGAGATGCCGAAGGCAGTACAACGCATGGAGCAGTTATCGAGGCCGCACAAAAGAAAGAAACTCCGGCCAATCGGCGGGATAGCCGATTGACATCTACCCGGAGGCCGAAAAACAGCACCGTTTTGCGTGAAACCGGCATCGAAAGGTGTCGGAGGACGCAATCGGTGAAAAGCATGCCAAATTAGTGAAAAACTAATGACTCAAATCATGAAAAAATCACCGGCTGGTTCTTAAAACCGGAGTTGAAGAAGCCATGTTTGCAACTGTGCTGGCAATTACGACCCTACGCTGGCTTCCGCCTTGCGAAGGTGGTGTCATACGAGGTAAGGGTAGCCGTACGCGGTGAGACATCCTGCCCGGAATCTAATACGGGCAGGATGCGATGGTAAGGCTATGGATTCGCTGGTGTACCGTCTCCGCTACCCTGGCCAAAATCCCAACCCCAGGTGTCGGAGATGTAGCCGTCTATCCACCATACCCGGCGGGCCATGGCGTCTGCCGACTCCACTTCGTCCCACAGCGTTTCGCCGTTCGTCACCGGGTGCTGTAATTGCGCCCAGACGCCATAGAGGAACTGGCCGCCAGGGTTGGCCGTCAGGCTGCCCTCGCTTGCCTCTAGTCCGGGTTTGCCCTGCTCCAGCTGGTCGAACTCGTTGCAGAAGCCGGAGCCTATCTGCTCCGCGGGTACGCCCTTGTCAGGGTCGATGTCGCCATGCGGATCCGATGGGTAACAGGTACTTAAGTCATTTTCTTCCGCCCACACCTGATAGGCATCGCCAAAGTTCACCGCGCGGCTATAAAACAGGTCCAGCGGCTCGGGCTCGCCTTCGGAAGCGGTAGTGTTGTCTCCGGTTTCGTACACGATGAAGAAGCGCGATGGATTCCGCACGTCTTCACCGTAGGGGTTAGCACCGTAGCCGAATGGATCCAGTGTGTTGCTGACGCCTTGCGGCGAGCCGGTCATCGCGAAGCGCGGGTCGAGGGTGGTGATCCGCATGGACTGGTGTTGAGTTACGTTGCGAGCCTGCTCGGCGGCGCCTGCCGCATAGCTATTGCACACTCTGGGTTCAAGCAAATCTCCGGACGCCTGAGTCTGGTCGCTACGGAAGGTTTCGCAAGTGACCGTGCCAACGCCAACGTACTTGTTTTTGTCGTTAGGATCCCAGTATTTGTATTTCGACGGCAGAGTGGTCCAGCTCGTGGCGCCCGTGAAGGAGCGGCGGATGTACAGCTCGTAGCGGTCGTGGCCGTCCACGTTGAGACGCCAGTTCGGCGACCACGCATACAACATCATCACCATATCCCCATCCAGGAAGCCGCGATGGCCTTTTGCTACATCCAGCGGGTTGTACCAGGACTGATCGGCCAGGGTGCTGGCATCCGCCCTCAAGTCGGTCTCACAGGTAGACAGCGCTGTCCCAGCGGTGGAACTTACCGTGGTAAAGCTGGCGGGGCACTGGTGCCAGGATAGGACTTTGGTTTTATTGGGCTCGACCTGACTTCCTTGCAGCACCGGGTTAGTGGTAGTGGTGCCAAAGGGCGCGCTTCCTATTGTGACCGCGGGACAGGCAATTGCTTCGCCGGTGCCCGAATCCGTGCAGGTATCTGGAATAGTGGCCGACAGGTTGACGGCGGAATCCAGGCAGAGGCCACCTGGGTAATAAGGATTATTCTGCTCGGCCAAGTTATCGCAAGCCATATTGCGGAAAGCATAAGGGTTGCCGTCCTTTGCCAGATTCCACCTACCTCTGTTCGGTATCACGATACGGCGCGACATAACATCCGCGGGACCGCCTTGGTTCATGATGCCCTGTTTCCAGGTCGGTAAGGCCAGCAAACCGTAGGCGGCTTTCGACGTGTCCTTGTGCACCTTGTAAATGTCCTGCCCCAGCCAACTGCCGCGGCGCGCGATCTCGGTGTTGTAGATGTTGAAGTTAAAATCCCCTGACTCGCCAACAAAATTCCAAAACTCGCTGGTGTTCCGGGGTGGATAGAACGCGCCGGTTTGCCAGTTCACTTCCGGCTGATTGAGTTGATGGCCGGGCTGTGTCAGGTTGGTTAACAAACCGTCTTGAGTTTTGCCGCCAACGGTGTCCTTAATCGACATGCTGAAGGTGAAATACTTGATGTTCTTGCCTTCGTCGAACGTAAAGCAGTCGGGATCGTTGTTGCCTTCCTGCTCGCAGGCAAGGCCGCTTGCGTCGAAGGTAAACGCGCCAAGCCCCTTGTCTTCCTCGGCGACTACCGCGACGAAAGCACTATCCACGACTGCGTCTTTTACTTTGCCGGTGGTGTCGTAGCCATACATTGCCAGCCGTGGGCGGGTGGCAGCGGTGTTGCCGACCAGTGGCAGACCATCCTGGGTCACGCAGAGTACGGTTTCTTTCGGGTTTTGTTTGCCCGTGATAACCGTAACGGTCTTAGCGCACATATCCTTCAGCCCATAGCTCATCGGTGTCGCGTTCGGGACCGGAAAGACCGGTTTATTTTCATCGGCGACCGTACCTACAATGGCCGAACCGTAACAGTAGGGTTTTGGATTGGTTACGTTGCACTTGGCGTTGTCGGTCAGCCGCATGGGCATGGCGAAAGGTACGAAAGGCTTGGGTTTTTGGGTGCTGTCGCTATCGGGGGCAGCCGCCGCCAGCTCATAGTTTGCGAGCGTCATGGGTGTCGCGCCGGTTGCATCGGCCGGATCCTGCGCCACGTCGAAATGTTCCGCATCGATATAGGAATACCAAATGTCGGTTTGGCTGTTGGCGACCGCGCCGCTCCAGCCTTCGCCGGGGCCTTCGCCCTGGCCGCCGCGTAAGCCGTCGGGATCTTCTTGCCAAGTGATGCCGCAACCGGCGCCTGCCACGCAAACGGTTTCGATACGGTTAACATCGCGCACGCCGGAGGTCAAGCGTTCCGGTTTGAACCAACGCATATAGCTCGACTCGGTGACATCCGTTGTGCGAGGGTCGTCACCCTTGTTCAGCACGCCGCGGGATGTCCAAAGGCAGTTAAAGGGTACTTCTCCGACTGCCTGGTTTGGCACGTAGTCGTCCTCTTCCGCGTAATTGACGGAACCCTGGGAGCCGCCGACACCATACATATCGATCAAATAAAGGTCGTCCGGCGAGGCTGTCGTCATGTCGATGCCCAAATAGGCCGCGATTGCGGCGCGGCGAGCAATCTGTTCAGGCGAAGCTTCGGGGTTGTCCAGCGAATAACTGGGCTGGCCGCTGCCGCAATAACGGCTCTGCCATGCCACCAGCACCTTGTTGCCCATGATGCTGTGAAAAAGGTTGGTCACATCGCCGGGGTATTTATATGCGGTGTCTGCGAACAAAGGCACATCCGTCCGCGTGATGTTGCAATTGGCGTTGTCGCAAGAAGTTTCGGTGGCGGATTCGGAGAGATTGGTCTTTTTCCAGGTTGTGCCGTCGTCCAGGCTCACAGAGGCGTAGGCATCGCGCTTGCCGTGGCCGATAAAGCCAACGCCGGGTACTTCTATCATGGGCCCGTACATGTGGACGTCGACCAGTGGCTTAGCCAAAGAACGCGTCTGCTTCTGGTTGCCATCAACGTCGAAGTAAAGACTGCCGTCAGAGTTGGCGTCGGGATCCGTCCCAGGTATAGCGCCACTGGCAGCCTGCATCGGCACATACAATTTCATCTGGCCGATGAAGGCGTGCTCGGCCTCGTCCAGGTAACCTTCTACAGTGGGGGCTGGCAATTTGGACGTGCTCTTCAGTATTGGTTTGCCGGGCTCGCTGTTACCGCCGTCATCGGCGAGAGCTTGATTGGTTCCCAGTGCAAGCGTGCTGGCTACCAAAAGTAGTGCGGCTCGTCTGGGAATTCTTATATTTATAGTATTCATGGAATACCTCTCATAGAATAAAGAACAGCTTGCGACGCTTACGAGGTCGATGTTCGGTAATCCGGCTTTCCTTCCGGGAAGGACCCGCGACTTTCCGCCCCTACTTTACAATAGGTTTGGTATTAATGGATTTGTTTAATTAGAAGTATAGATACCACAAAATGGTTGCAAAAAAAACGGAGTATTTAAGTCGGTAATTCTGTTTGTTATATAGAAATTAAAATTAGAATATGTGATGGGAACATGGATAACTCATATTTCATCAGGAATGGAGCAGGCGCCTCGGTAAACATAATAAATAATCATGATATTTTTTATTGGTGATCATTTAATAATTTCTTGGCAAAACCGCAAGCGCCTATTTATGCAAATAAGCCTCGATAAAATTCGAGGCTTTCTATTGTCAATAATTAAGTTAATTGGGCGATTTTCTTTTTCTTGAAAAACCCACTCCGGCCAAGCCAAGCCCTAGCAGAGCAATAGATGTTGGTTCCGGCACATCGGAAAATTCGGCACCCGTTAAGTCAAGCCTGTAATCACCGGTTTGAAAAGGAAATGGGTCCCGATCCCATCCGGAAAGCGGTTCGGTTAGTGAAGCATCGGGCCATGTGCCATACAGGGCGAAACCTAAAAAGTAGGTGCCGATGGATAAGTCATCAATGTCTCCAGGATTGAACTGAGGAATTAAGCCAATGACATCATCGGAAAAATCGACCAGTTGGCCAAGGGAGTCAAATAAAAACAGCGTCGAATCATTATCCGCGGATAGATCGGAAGTAACTGTTACCGAAAATAAAGCGGTATCCGAAATAAATATCTTGAAAAGATCGATATCATCCACATCATCTGGAGCTTGCCCTAAATTAATTAAAGAGCCGGAAATTGAGGTGAGAGGACCGCTGCCAACAGTTACTTGCGCAGTATCGAGTAATTCGCCCGCATCACCAATCTCTGAAAATGATGCGGCGTTAGTCTGACCAATAAGGCAGCTAACAAGTAAACCCAAAAAAAACTTATTCATGGTATTTCCTTATATTGTTTAAGGGATGCCAATTTAAAGGCATATTCAATGCCAAAATATAAGTTGCTGATAAATATAAAGCTATTTTTAATTAATTCGAGAGGTCAGTGTATGTGTAAAAAATAGTGACACCTTGGTAGGTGTTGATGTGACTTTTGACCCCTCAAAAAATATGGAAAACTTATCGATTAAGTGTTTGGCAGCAAATCAACATCGATCAGTGATTGTGATGCGGCGTTTGCTGAAAAAGAGGGCTGCTAAACCGAAAGCCTGTAAAAGTTTCTGTCAGTAAATTCAACAATATAATAAAATAATGATTATCAAATGTCTCGGTTCCCTCTAGGCGTTATGGTGTGAACACCTATCTGACAGAAGAGTGATTTTATCTCTCTGGAAACGAATATTCAGCCGTGAACCCTAATAGAACAAGTTCGAAGATTTGGGCCTAGACCCCTTAAAACGACGATTAAAGAGGCTAAGGCAGGTGTAAGAAATACTGACACTTCGATTTGACTATTCAGACTTCCGTCTCTTTAAAAAATAAGAAAAACTTGTCGATGCAGTCGTTAGCAACAAAAAAATCTTACCAAGTTTTGCCTTAAGCCATTTGGCTAAACCCCTAAAACGACGATTAAAGAGGCTAAGGCAGGTGTAAGAAATACTGACATTTTGATTTGACTATTCAGACTTCCGTCTCTTTAAAAAATAAGAAAAACTTGTCGATGCAGTCGTTAGCAACAAAAAATCTTACCAAGTTTTGCCTTAAGCCATTTGACTAAACTGAAAAGCCTGTGATCTTTTAACGCCTCGGCTGCCGGAGTGCGTTCGAATCGACTATGGTTAATGCGGGGAGTTGCAAAGCTGTTTCCTGAAGCTTTAATTCGAAATCGATACCCTTAATGTCGGGATGGCATTGGTAGCGCTCGATTTCGAAATCTTCATATCGGTAATCGAAAATAGAGCTCGGCTTGCATTCGGAAAATTTCATTAATTGTCTCGCCCGACAACAGGATTTCGCCAAGCGTTTCCATAATATCCACATCGGTTTGCCTAGCACCCTGTCGGTTGCGAGGTAGCGATTCATGCGTCCGTGCCTGCTTTTGTAACCCGCCCAACCCCACTAGCGGCGGGAAATTATCTCGAATTTCGGATATCCTTTATCCTCGTTTCGCCATCCGGGCCCGAATTATTGGTAAAATGCCGCTCTTTTGAGATGGAATCAGATTGAATTTGATGGAACATTTGCAACCCGCAATGCTTGAAGTGGCCGATTTGTATTGCCGCCGCGACGATAGATCGCTGTTTTCCGGCTTGAGTTTTGGCTTGCGTCCGGGCCAGGTTTTATTGTTGGAAGGCAGCAACGGCAGCGGCAAAACCACGCTGTTAAGGATTTTATGCGGTTTCCGCGAGGCCGACGGCGGCGAAATTTATTGGTCCGGCCGGCCGGCCGCGGAGAGTAGTTATTTTGCCGACATGGCGTATGTCGGCCATGCCGACGGCACCAAAAAGGAATTGACGGTATTGGAAAACCTGCGTTTTGCCCTGGCCTTGAGCCAACCCGGCCAATACGGCATCGATCAGGCCTTGCAAAAAGTGCAATTGAGCGGATACGACGACAATCCGGTGCAATCGCTGTCCGCCGGACAAAAGCGCCGTTTATCCCTGGCGCGTCTGCTCATCACTCGCAATATTTTATGGATTTTGGACGAACCTTTTACTTCCTTGGATAAACAAGGCATGGAACTCATCGAAACTTTAATGGATGACCACGCTAAAAACGGCGGCATGGTGATATTGACCTCCCACCATGATCTGACATTCCCGCACCTCAGCCTGCAACGCATTCATCTGGATTCATGTCTTTAATACAAGCTTTTTTCGCCATTGTCCGGCGGGATTTACTGCTGGCGTTTCGCCGCCGCGCCGAAATGGCCAACCCGTTGTTTTTTTTCGTGCTGGTGGTGACGCTATTTCCGCTGGCGGTGGGCGCGCAGCCCAATTTATTGCAGGCCATGGCGCCCGGCGTGATTTGGGTGTCGGCGTTGCTGGCGGCCTTGTTGTCGCTGGACGGCTTGTTTCGCTCGGATTTTGACGACGGTTCGCTGGAACAATTGCTGCTCAGTCCTCATCCGCTGTCCGTGTTGGTGTTGGGTAAAATATTCGCCCACTGGCTGGTAACCGGCTTGCCGTTGCTGCTGGTGGCGCCCTTGCTGGCCTTGTTCTTGGGCCTGCCCGGGCAAGCCATGCCTACCCTGTGGGTGACCCTGATTCTGGCTACACCGCTGCTGAGCCTGATCGGCGCTATCGGCGTGGCCCTGACCGTCGGTTTGCGGCGCGGCGGCATGATCTTGTCCCTGCTGGTGCTGCCGTTGTACGTTCCTGTGCTGATTTTTGCCAGCGGCGCCGTGGACAGGGCCGCCAGCGGTTTGCCGGTATCCGCGCAAATCAATATTTTATTGGCCATGTTGCTGTTGGCCTTGGTTCTAACCCCGCTGCCCACCGCGGCGGCGCTGAAAATGAGTGTTAATTAACGCCTATGTCTTTTATTCCCGCTCCCCTCAGCCGTTTTTTTCACCGCACCGCCTCGCCGCCGCATTTTTATGCGCTGGCCGATAAGTTGGTGCCTTGGCTGACGGTACTGTTTTTATTGTTACTGATTCCGGGTTTATACGGCGGACTGGTGGCGGCGCCGGCCGATTACCAGCAGGGCGACAGTTACCGGATCATTTATATCCACGTGCCGGCTGCCTGGATGTCTTTGTTTATCTATGTACTGATGGCGGTGATGGGCGGTATTGCGCTGGTCTGGCGTATGAAGTTGGCGGAAGTGATGCTGATCAGCAGCGCACCTATCGGCGCCGGCTTTACCTTCGTGGCCTTGGTGACCGGGTCTTTATGGGGCAAACCGATGTGGGGTACTTGGTGGGTGTGGGATGCGCGTTTGACTTCGGAACTTATCCTGCTGTTTTTGTATCTGGGTGTCACAAGTTTGTACGGTGCAATAGAAGACAAGCGCAGTGCGGCCAGGGCGGTATCGATTTTGGCTTTGGTGGGTGTGGTGAATATCCCCATCATTCATTATTCGGTGGAATGGTGGAACACTCTGCATCAAGGGCCGACGGTCAGCAAAATGGACAAACCGTCCATTCATATCAGTATGTTGATTCCGCTATTGCTGATGGCGGGCGCCTTTAAGCTGTATTACGCGATAGCGGTGCTGCAGTCCGCCAAACTGGAATTGATCAAACGCGAGCCGTCGGCGCAATGGGTGAAAAGCCTGCTGGAGAACAAAGCATGACGTTGGAAAGTTTTTTTGCCATGGGCGGTTACGCCTTTTATGTGTGGACATCCTATGGCATTACCTTTGCGGTGTTGCTGTGGAATCTGTTTGCACCCATCGTGCTGCGCAAACAACTGCTGAGACAACTGGCCCTTAAACAAAAACGCGGACAACGATGAAACCACACCGGAAACAACGATTGATGCTGATCGGCTTGATGCTGGTGGGTATCGGCTTGGCGGCAACCTTCGCCTTGAAGGCTTTTAACGAAAATTTGATGTATTTTTTCTCGACCACGGATGTTGCGGAAGGTAAAGCGCCCCGGGACGCCTTATTCCGCTTGGGCGGCATGGTGGTCAAGGGCAGTGTGGAACGGCCGGGGGCGGATCTGTTGGTGCGTTTCAAACTCAGCGATTTCAGCAAGGAAGTGACCGTCGAATACAGCGGCATTTTGCCGGATTTATTCCGGGAAGGGCAGGGCATCGTCGCCAAGGGCCGCCTGGATAGCCGGGGGGTATTTGTTGCCGAAGAAGTGTTGGCCAAGCACGACGAAAACTACATGCCGCCGGAAGTGGCCGATAGCCTGAAAAAAGCCCCGGAGGCCGAATGATTCCCGAAATCGGCCACTTTGCCCTAATTTTGGCCTTGTGCATGGCCGTCGTGCAAGGCACGTTGCCGTTGGTCGGCGCATCGAAAGGCATCGCGGGCTGGGTGCATGTCGCCAAACCGGCCGCGTTCGGTCAACTCTTGTTCATGGCGCTCGCATACGGCTGTCTGACCTATAGCTGTATCGTGCATGATTTTTCCGTGGCATATATTGCGCAAAACTCCAATACCGGTTTGCCGTTTATTTATCTGGTGTCAGGGGTTTGGGGGGCGCATGAGGGTTCTCTATTGCTATGGGCGTTGACCTTGTCGATCTGGACCGGCTTGGTGGCCATGTTCAGCAAGCACATTCCGGATGCCACCCGTGCCCGAGTGCTGGGTGTGATGGGGCTGGTCAGCGTCGGTTTTATCCTGTTTTTGCTGTTCACTTCTAATCCGTTCGAGCGCTTGTTCCCGGCTCCGGCCGAAGGGCGGGATTTGAATCCGCTGCTGCAGGATCCCGGCCTGGCGATTCATCCGCCGATGCTATACATGGGCTATGTGGGTTTTTCCGTGGCCTTTGCCTTTTCGATTGCCGCCTTGATCGAAGGCAAGCTCGATGCGGCCTGGGCGCGCTGGTCGCGGCCCTGGACCAGCGTAGCCTGGCTGTTTTTGACGATCGGCATTACATTGGGTAGCTGGTGGGCTTATTACGAACTCGGTTGGGGCGGCTGGTGGTTTTGGGATCCGGTCGAAAACGCTTCCTTCATGCCCTGGCTGGTCGGTACCGCTTTGATTCATTCGCTGGCGGCCACCGAAAAACGCGGGGTGTTTAAAACCTGGACCGTGTTGTTGGCGATATTTGCCTTTTCCCTCAGCTTGCTGGGCACGTTTTTGGTTCGCTCCGGGGTGTTGACCTCGGTGCATGCCTTTGCCAGCGATCCGACTCGCGGGGTATTCATCCTGGTGTTTTTAGCCGTGGTGGTGGGCGGATCGTTGCTGCTGTATGCGATCCGGGCGCCGCAGGTAAAAAGCAGCGCCAGTTTCGAATTGGTCTCCCGCGAATCGGTGTTGTTGATCAACAACGTTCTGTTGGTGGTGACCGCCGCCAGCATTTTATTGGGTACTTTGTATCCATTGGTGATCGACGCCCTGGGTTTGGGTAAATTGTCGGTGGGTCCGCCGTATTTCAACGCGGTGTTCATTCCGTTAATGGCGCCCTTGGCCATTGTGGTGGGCTTCGGCATGTTGCTGCATTGGAAGCGGGACGATTTAAAGGCATTGCCAAAATCGATATGGCTAATAGCTGTTGTCTGTATTGCCGTTGCCGTTTCATTGCCTTTGCTGATGCCTTTTTATTCCTGGGCGGCGGTTCTGGGCTTAAGTCTGGCTTTGTGGACTTTGGCGATAACCGGATTTGCGTTCAAGCAACGCGTGCAAAACTGGTCGTTTGCACGCTTGCAACAAATCCCAGCAGGCTTCTACGGCATGACCGTGGCGCATATAGGCATCGCGGTATTCGTAGTCGGAATTACCATGACCTCCGTCTACAGCATGGAACGCGATGTGCGGATGGCCCCGGGTGATACGCTGGATATGTTCGGTTATATCTTTAGTTTTCATGGCGTCAAATCGACCGAGGGCCCCAATTACCGGGCCGAGCAAGGTTATTTGACGGTGACGCACGACGGTGAAACCGTGGCTGAGCTGGCTCCGCAAAAACGGGTGTACCGGGTGCAAACCATGCCGATGACCGAAGCCGCCATCGATGCCGGCCTGTTCCGCGATTTGTTCGTGGCCATCGGCGAACCCTTGGGCGAGGAGGGCGCCTGGAGTCTGCGCGTCTATTACAAAGCCTTTATTCGCTGGATATGGATGGGCGGCGTGTTCATGGCGGCGGGCGGTTTATTGGGCGCCATGGACAGGCGCTATCGACTGCTCAACAAAAAAGCGGTGGTTGCGCATGCTTAAGCTGAAATATTTAATGCCGTTGCTGTTGTTTGTGGTGCTGGCGGTTTTTCTGGCGATTGGGCTGCGTCTGAATCCGAAAGACATTCCGTCGCCTTTAATCGACAAACCCGCGCCGGCGTTTTCGTTGCCGATCCTGGAAACACCCGAGAAAATTCTGTCCCAACAGGATTTAAAGGGCAGGGTTTGGCTGCTGAATGTATGGGCTTCCTGGTGCGTATCTTGCCGGCAGGAACATCCTTTATTGCTGGAATTGGCCAAACGTAAATTGGTGACCATCGTCGGCCTGAATTACAAAGACGAAGCCCAAGCCGCCACGCAATGGCTGCAACAACTGGGCAACCCTTATGACATGAGTATCATGGATAGCGACGGCAGGGTCGGTATCGATTACGGCGTCTACGGCGTGCCGGAAACCTTTGTGGTCGACAAGCGCGGCGTGATCCGCTACAAGCATACCGGTCCGGTCGAACCCGGCGACATCGAGCGTATTTTCCTGCCGCTATTGCAAACCCTGAACCTGGAGCCGGCATGAAAACGCTGATTGCACTGGTTTTGTGCCTGCTGGCCCTGCCAGTGTCTGCTGTGGTGGAATACCATCCTTTTACCGATCCGGCCAAGGAGCAGGCCTACCAAACCCTGATCTCCGAACTACGTTGTCTGGTGTGCCAAAATCAAACCATCGCCGATTCCAATGCCGATCTGGCCAAGGATTTGCGTCAGCAAGTCTACGACATGTTGCAACAGGGCAAGACTCAGCAGGATGTGGTGGATTTCATGACCCAACGCTATGGCGATTTTGTCATGTATCGGCCGGCCTTCGGCATGAAAACCGGTTTATTGTGGTTGGGTCCCATCGCCTTTTTATTGATCGGCATCGTCACGGTGGTTCTGCTGGCGCGTCACAAAAAAAATACAGCGGCGCAAACAGCTTTGGATGGCAGGCAAAAAACCAAGCTCAACGAATTATTGCAACAAGGTGAAGAGGATTGAATACGCTATTTTGGTTAATCGTTGCCGGCCTGATTTTGGCGGCGCTGGCGATGCTGGTGCCGGCATTATTGAAAAAGCAGTTGCCGGTTGACGACGACCATCAACAACGCAATATCAAAATCGCCCGCCAGCGTTTGGCTGAATTGAAGCAGCAATTGCAGGACGGTGTACTGACGCAAACCCAGTTCGACGAACAATATGCCGAACTGCAATTGATCTTGAACGACGATATACAGGCGGCCGTGCTTACGCAGCCTTCGAATCGACAGGGCAGGTGGGTTATTCCGCTTCTGGCGCTACTGCTGCCTTGCCTGAGTGTATTCATTTATTTAATGCTCGGCGATGTCAATGCCTTGAATAAAATCGAATTGCAGGCCAATGAAACCAAAGCGGCGGAAAATGTCGCCCAGATGATAGCCAAGCTGGAGCAACGCCTGCGGCAGCAGCCCGACGATATGGAAGGCTGGAAAATGCTGGCACGCTCCTATAGTTATTTGCAGCAATACCAACAAGCCGCCGATGTCTATGCCAAGCTGTACCGTATGCAGCCGGAAGATATCGATGTGCAATTGCAGTATGCCAATAACCTGGCCATGTCGCGCGGCGGCCGCATGGCCGGCGAACCTGAACAGCTGATCGGCCGGGTGTTGCAAAAACAACCCGAAAACAACAATGCCTTATGGTTGGCCGGGATGGCCAAAGCGGAGCAAGGCGACTATAAGCAAGCCAAGCACTATTGGGAAAAACTGGCGGCCTTACTGCCGGCGAATTCCGAATCCTTGCCGCAAGTACGGCAAATGCTGGCCGCATTGGATGCAGAGCTGGCCAAACAGGCCGCCGCCGTGCCCGCTGTCGAGATTCAGGTGCGGGTCGATATCGATACCGATACCGCTCTTAAAGCCAAGTTACCCGCGGATACCACGCTGTTTATTTACGCTCAGGCCGTAACCGGACCGAAAATGCCGTTGGCCATCGTGCGGAAGCAGTTAGCCGACTTACCGCTTAAGCTGGTTTTGAACGATAGCATGGCGATGCAACCCAGCACGCATTTAGGCGACTACCGGCAACTCAGAATCGTTGCCCGCTTATCGCAATCGGGTCAAGCCACGACTCAGCCGGGCGACTTGATCGGCAGTACGGAACTCTCTCAGCCTTTTGCCGATCGAGTGGCTACCGTTTTAATCAACCAAGAAGTCAAATAATGGATCAATCAATCAAGTTTGACCTGGAACTGATCAATCGTTACGACAAATCCGGTCCGCGTTATACCTCCTACCCAACCGCGTTGGAGTTGCATGAAGGTTTCGGCGATGCCGAATATCGCCGGCATATCGCCAAATCCAATGCGGCGGGCGGGCCGCTTTCGCTGTATTTTCATATTCCATTCTGCGACACCGTATGTTTTTACTGCGCGTGTAACAAAATCGTCACCAAAAACCGTGCCCATGCCGCACCGTATCTGGACAATCTGTGCAAGGAAATTGCCATGCAGGGCGCTTTGTTCGACAAACAGCGCGAGGTCAATCAACTGCATTGGGGCGGCGGCACGCCGACGTTTTTAAGTTACGAGCAAATGAAGCGGTTGATGGATACCACCCGCGAACATTTCAATTTACACGATGACGACCGCGGCGAATATTCCATCGAAGTCGATCCGCGCGAAACCAACGATAAGACCATCGCTCAATTGCGCGAGCTGGGCTTTAACCGCATCAGCCTTGGGTTGCAGGATTTCGATCCGGATGTGCAAAAAGCCGTCAACCGCATGCAAAGCAAGGAACAAACCTTTGCCGTGCTGGAAGCGGCGCGCAAGGAAGGTTTCCGTTCCACCAATATCGACTTGATTTACGGCCTGCCGCTGCAAACCGAACAAACTTTCGCCAAAACCCTGGAGCAAGTATTGGCTTATGCGCCGGATCGCTTTTCCATCTTCAATTACGCGCACATGCCCAGCCGCTTTAAAACCCAGCGCCAAATCGACGAAGCCGATTTACCCAGTCCGGCCGTGAAACTGGAAATTCTGCAAATGGTTGGACAAAAACTCACCGATGCCGGCTACGTTTATATCGGCATGGACCATTTCGCCAAACCGGACGACGAGTTGGCGGTGGCCCAGCGCGAAGGCAAGCTGTATCGCAACTTCCAAGGTTATTCGACCCATTCGGATTGCGATTTGATCGGACTGGGCGTGACATCCATCGGTCGGGTCGGCGACGCCTATATGCAAAACCACAAGGAACTGGAGCAATACGATCAGGCCATATCGGCGGGCCGCTTGCCGGTATTCAAAGGCGTGGAACTGGATGCCGACGATAATTTACGCCGCGCCGTGATCACGCAATTGATTTGCCATTTCGATTTGAGCTTCGGCAACATCGAACAGCAATTCGATATTGTGTTTGCGGATTACTTTGCCGCCGAATTGAATAATCTCAAAAGCATGCGGGACGATGGTTTGATCGGTCTGGATGAAGCCGGCATCAAAGTTCAGCCGGCCGGCCGTTTATTGATTCGTAACATCTGCATGGTGTTCGATAAATACCTAGCACAAAAGCAGCAGCAGTTTTCGCGGGTGATTTGATCTTCTTACCCATTCGGCTGCAGGTAATAGAGCGTAAATAAATGCTTGAAAAGCTATTTGATTTTCCGGCAATAAAAAACTAGCCGAAGCCCTCTGGCCGGGCGTGCCGGAATCCGCACCGACCTCTATCAGTTTTTATCCGTTGGTACTGCAAAAAGGCTTGTTCTGTTGATAAAACGGGTGTCCCGCCTGCAAATCAAGTGAACAGCTCGGAAAACGTTAAATATAAGGCCGATGTTTACAAGACTGGTCATGATCGTTATATTCTCTCTAATGCTTCACACCAGCTGCGCCACGTAGATGGCAAACAGTGTAGAAAGCAGGATTACGAGTATTATTGCGATGTGGACGGCGAAATAGTGACCTTTTTTTCGGGTGCGGGTGCTACTGTTGCAACCCCTTTGCCGAATCTGCAGTCTTAACGTTACGATACGATCGCAGATTAACCGTTACGAAGCTCCGGAACCAATCGTAACGCTAAGCCACATTTTTTCCCTTTTTTCGCCGGTGCCTGCCGATTTCTAAATTCTCAAACCCGCTTAGGCGGGTTTTTTATGCTTGCAAATATACGGAATTCCCGTACAATAGTCCCCTGCGTACCGTTATTGAAACCCCAACATTCCAAAAACAAGCGGCTAAAATCTGGTCTGAAGAAGAGCGCCTGGCGTTTATCGATTGGATAGCCGCAAATCCCTTGGCCGGTGATGTCATACCTGGCGCTGACGGTGCCAGAAAGGTTAGATGGTCAACCGCTGGCCAGGGAAAACGCGGCGGCGCACGCGTGATTTACTTCAACCTCACCGAACAAGGCACGCTTGTTTTGGTGGCCATTTATCAAAAATCAGAACAGACCAATATCAAACCCGCATACATACCGAGGGCATAACATGAACATAGAAAAAATCGCCAAAGCCATAGAAGCAGACGCCGGCCAATCGTTAGAGGATCTGCGCCAAAGCCTCGCCGAAATGCAAGCAAGCGAGGGCAGAACAACAACAAAAGGTCAAATACTGCTGCGCACCGTCCGCACCAAAACCGGTCTATCACAGCAAACCCTGGCCCAGTACATCCAAACCCCGGTCGCCACCCTCCGGGACTGGGAGCAAGGCCGTTTTCCTGTCCCCGGCGGGGTTCTTTGTTTGCTGACTCTTATCAACAACCACCCGGAATTGTTGGCCGAGCTTCAAGCCGCGTAGGCCGCCGAAGGC
>NZ_JANIBK010000029.1 GCF_024505165.1 Methylomonas rivi | reverse complement strand
CGGCCGGAGACGCCGTTTGAGCGGCATCCGCTCCCGTTACGGGAGCCGTTCCCGCCGGCTGGGCCGGCGCGCTCAGCAACTGTATCCTGTCGTCCAAATCCGAATACATATTGCTTTGCTTACGTTCCAGATCGGCAATGGTCTGAGACTGCTCCTCCACCATGCCTCTGAGTTGCTGCACTTCCAATTGCAACTGCTCCAGTCGTCCCAACACTTCAAAAATAGCGCTATCGGCACCCGCCGCGGGTGCTCCATAGCCAGCATTTCCCTGGTAGCCGGAATTATTGACGGGCAGCGCGCCAGCTTCGGCCATCAAGCCGAACTGAGCGCATAGCATTAAAAGCGCGGTTTTTTTCATTGATAGCCTACTTCTACACGACGGTTCATTTGCCATGCGGATTCGCCGCTACCGGAAACGGCCGGTTTTTCTTCGCCGTAGCTGACGATTTCCAACTGGCCGCCGGTGACGCCTTGCGAGCGCATCATTCTTTCCACGGATTTGGCGCGTTGCTCGCCCAAGGCGATGTTGTACTCGCTGGAGCCGCGTTCATCGGCATGGCCGGACAAGATGACATGTTGATTGGGGTGCGAGGCCAAATATTGCGCATGAGCGGCAACCACGGGCACGTATTCCTGTTTAACCTGGCTGCTATCCAATTCAAAGTAAATGACTTGTTTCGACAATGGGTTGTTAGGATCGCTGAATTCCGGACCCAGGTTCGATCCCGAACCGGAGTTATAGCCGTTGCCGGAACCGAATTGGCTGCCGGCCATGGAACCGTCGTTGTAGCCGCTGGTTGAGGCATCGGCGCCGCTTTGGCCGCCGTCGGCCAAGCTACCCTCTTCATCGGTCGAGCTGCAACCGGTTGCCAACACAGCCATCATTGCCAAAACCAAATGGGTTTTATTTAATTTCATACATCATCTCCGAAATTTTAAAGTTCAAACGAAAAAAATTAGTGTGTTGCCGTTAAGGCGCCCAGGCCGGCTCGCGCACGCCGCCGCTTTGAAAGTCCAGTTTTTGCTGCATCGCCCCGTCGGTTGAAACCACCGACAATACCGATCTGCCGCCTTTGTTGGCCGCAAACAGAATCATGCTGCCGTTAGGCGCAAAACTGGGCGACTCGTCCAGATTGCCTTCGCTTAATACGTTAACGGTACGGGACGCCATATCCATTACCGCAATCCGGTATCTGCCGCCGTTACCGTTAACCATGGCCAGACTTCTACCATCGGCCGAAAAACGTCCCCTGGCATTGTAATCGCCTTGGAAAGTCAGGCGAGTCGCCCTGCCGCCGCTGCTTGGGATGGTATACAACTGTGGTTTACCGCCTTGATCGGAGGTGAACACGATGGTCCCGCCGTCGGCGGACCAGGACGGTTCGGTGTCGATAGACAAGCCCGAAGTCAAGCGGGTTAAATTCCGGTTGGACAGATTTAACACATATATATCCGGGCTGCCATCTTTCGACAAGGTAATGGCCAGCCGGCTGCCATCCGGCGAGAATGCCGGCGCGCCGTTAATACCGGGATATGAGGAAACGCTTTGCCGCTGTCCGGTCGCCAAAGTCTGCACGAAAATCTCGGAACGTTTGGTATGAAAGGAAACATAGGCGATTTTCGCCCCGTCGGGCGACCAAGCGGGGGCCATGATGGGCTCCGGCGACTCGGCGATGGTCCTGGGGTTGTAACCGTCCGCATCCGCGACTTGCAGCATGTATTGCTTGCCGCCGCCTCTTGCGGCGCTTGTGACATAGGCGATGCGGGTATTGAACGCACCCTTGCGGCCGGTCAGTTTTTCGTAAATCAGGTCGCTGATATGATGGGCCGCGCGGCGCAATTCGTTGCCGCCTACCGTCAGTTTGTAGCCCATCAACAGCTGGCCGTTATGTACATTAAACAAATGGAACTGAATATTAAAACTGCCACCATTACCCAGCACTTGGCCGATCACCATGTAATCCTGGCCCAGCACCTGCCAGTCGCGGAAATTGATTTTTTCCGGCTCGCTGGGCTGGGTCAGCATATCTTCTTCCGGCAGGGTCTTGAAAAAGCCGCTGCCGGCCAAATCGGAACTGATCACATCGGTCAATTTGACATTGCCCACCGAGCCTTGCTGCGCGAACGGCACAATGGCAATCGGCACGGCGGTTTGCGAGCCTTTGGTGATTTCAATGGTTAAGCCTTCCGCTTGGGCTACCGATAGTAACGCAGCCAATAAACCCAAGAAAAAAGTTTTTATTACTAAACTCATGTTGTGTTTCCGTATTAATTATTCCGGTTTGAAAACAAACGCGAAGACTCTAAATTTTTGATTAAACAATTCCCGATCTTGCGGCACAGGCAAAGGGGAGGCTTTTCTGACCGCATTTTCCGCGGACCGGTCGAAAATACTATCTCCGCTACTGCTCACCACCACGGCATCCATTACTTCCCCGCTGGCCAGTAATTTTACCTGAATCGTACACTTTAAGCCTTCCGTTGCTGTCATGGGCCGAGTCCAGGCACCTTCCACCTTGCGCATGATGGCTTGCTGCGCCGCCAAACTGGCTTGTTTGTCCGCTTCGGCCTTGGCCGAGGCAGCGGCCTGCCTTTCCTGCTCGGCTTTAGCGGCGGCGGCCGCTGCTTCGGCAGCCTGTCTTTCTTGTTCGGCTTTTGCCTTCGCTTCCGCCTCGGCCCTGGCTTTAGCTTCCGCATCCGCCTTGGCCTTGGCTTCCGCCGCCGCTTTGGCTTTAGCCTCTGCCTCGGCTTTAGCTTTTGCCTCGGCGGCCGCCTTGGCTTTGGCCGCCTCCGCCGCCTGCCTTTCCTTTTCGGCTTTTTCGGCCGCTAATTTCGCTTGGCGTTCTTTTTCGGCCCTTTCGGCCGCCAACTGTTTTTCTTTTTCCGCTTTAGCGGCGGCGGCCGTTGCTTCGGCCGCCTGTCTTGCCTGTTCCGCCTTGGCTTTAGCCGCAGCCTCCTGTTTCTCTTTCTCGGCCTGTTCGGCGGCGGCCTTGGCCAGACGTTCTTTTTCCAGTTTCCGGGCCGCTTCCTGCTTGGCTTTTTCAGCGGCCAATTGTTTGTCTTTCTCGGCTTTCACCTCGGCGTCGGCTACCTGTTTGGCTTTTTCCAGGGCTATGGCGGCTTGTTTTTCAGCCTCTGCCTTGGCTTTTTGTTCGCTGGCTTTCTTTTCCTGCTCGGCCTTGGTCTTTTCGGCGGCCATTTGTTTGTCTTTTTCCGCCCTGGCTTGCGCCTCGGCGGCTTTTTGTTCCTGCAATTTCTTTTGCTCTAGGGCTTTTAGTTCCTGCTGTTTTTTCTCTTGAGCCTGTTTTTCGGCCTCCAGCTGTTTTTGCTTTTCAGCCGCTGCCTGGGCTTTTTTCTCTTCCTGCAAACGTTTTTCCTTGGCTTCCTGTAGCTTGTGCTCTTCTTCCTTGCGACTAGCTTCCAGCTGTTCGCGCTTTTTTTGCTCGTCCAAGGCTTGTTGCTTCAGTTTGTCGGCCGCTTCCCGGGCTTTTTGCTCCTCCTGCAGCCGCTGCTTTTTCGCCTGTTCCAGCAATTGTTGTTCGGTTTTGCGCGCGTTTTCCAGTTGCTGCTGGTGCTGAATTTCAGCCTGGTGCTTATCTTCCTCAGCCTGTTTCAATCTATCGGCTTCGGCCTGAATCTGCGTATCGTCGAGGATAGTGGCCTCCACAATCTCCGGCATGGGCTCGACTTTGACCATGTCCGGATCGGGGGTAAAACTAAAGCCGAACATCAACAATATGGCAATATGCAGTGCCAACGCCAATGCAAGAGAAAGTCCGAATTTCCGCATCTGAATAGTGATATTAATTCTCGGGTGGCGTTGTCATCAGACCCACCTTAGGTGCGCCAGCCGCTTTCAGCGCTACCATCACGGTAACGATTTTGCCGTATTCGACCAAATGGTCCCCGCGCACATAGATTTGCGCCTGCGGATTATTGCGAAATACCGCGGCAACCCGTGTGTACAAAGTCTGCTCGTCAACCGGTTCGTCCTGCCTGTCGCCAATGTCGATATAGAAACTGCCGTCATGCTTGATCGACACGATCACCGGCGGCTCGTCTTTTAAGTCCACGGCCGCCGCTTCCGCCTGCGGTAAATCCACGTCGACGCCGGTTTGCACCAACGGCGCGGTAATCATGAATATCATCAACAAGACGAAAGTGACGTCGATGTAGGGAACGACGTTGATCTCCGCCATGGGGCCGCGGCGTTTACGGGTTCTTCGGTTGCTGCCGCCTACGTTCATTTGCTGTGCGCCTGTCTTTGCAAAAGCACCACGAATTCGTCGATAAAAAGTTCATACCGGCCCGCCAGTCTGTCCAGCCGGGTGGAAAACCGGTTGTAGGCAATCACCGCAGGAATGGCGGCGAACAAGCCGATGGCCGTCGCAATCAAGGCTTCCGAGATACCCGGCGCGACATTGGCCAGCGTGGCGTTTTTGATTTCGCCCAAGGCCCGAAACGAATTCATAATCCCCCACACGGTGCCGAACAAACCGATATAAGGGCTGGTGGAGCCTACCGTGGCCAGGAAGGGCAAGGTTTCGTCCAGCCGATCCAGTTCCCGCGACAATTCGATACGCATGGCGCGTTGAGCGCTTTCCACCTGCACGGCCGGCTCGACCTCGCCTTTCTGGCGCATGCGGGCAAACTCCCGATAGCCCGCTAAAAATATTTTTTCGATGCCTTCCGGCTCGAAGCGGTCGCTGGCCATTTTTTTATACAACTCGGCCAAGCCCACGCCCGACCAGAATTCGTCCTCGAAATCCTCGGTAATCGAAATCGCCTGACTGAGTTCCTTACGCTTGGTAAAGATGAATGTCCATGAGGCGACCGAAGCCGACAGCAAAATAAACATCACGAATTGAACGACAAAACTGGCCTCTTTGACCAGATGCAGGATGGATAAATCGGTGTTCATCTAAGTTAATTGCTCCAAAATGGCAATAGGGATAAGTTTGGGTTTCATGCTTTGCGCATCGATACAGGCTATGCGGACTTTTCCGTTACATAACACATCGTGCTGGCGGGTAATGGTTTGCTCAAAGGTAAGACTGGTTTTTTTATTTTCAATAATCTTCGCGCCGACCAGAATTTGTTCGTTAAACCGAGCCGGTTTCAAATAATCGATGCTGACCGAACGCACCACAAAAATCACATTGTCCCGCGCCATCAACCGGTCTTGTTCGAAACCGTAACTACGCAGCATCTCCGTTCTGGCACGTTCGAAAAACTTCAGGTAATTGGCATAAAACACCACGCCGCCGGCATCGGTGTCTTCATAATATACCCTGACGGGCCAGCTAAATTCTTTCATTCGGCTATCGGTAATTTAACTGTCAAAAATATCTTCATTGCCGGGCTGTTGCCTGGGCGGTTGCAGGCCGAAATGGCTGTAAGCCTTGTGCGTCACCACTCGCCCGCGCGGGGTGCGCATAATAAAACCCTGCTGCAAAAGATAAGGTTCCAGCACATCTTCCACGGTGCCGCGCTCTTCGCTGATCGCCGCGGCCAGAGTATCCAGGCCAACCGGCCCACCCTGAAAATGTTCTATCATCGCCATGAGCAATTTGCGATCCAACATATCGAAGCCGTGCCGGTCGATTTTCAGCATTTCCAGGGCTTGCCGGGCAATATCGCGGCTGATGGTGCCATTACCTTTCACTTCCGCGAAATCCCGCACCCGCCGCAATAAACGATTGGCAATCCGCGGCGTGCCTCTGGAGCGGCAGGCGATTTCATCGCCGCCGCCGCTATCCATGGCAATACCCAACAGTTTCGCCGAGCGGCCCACTATACTAGCCAGTTCTTCGATGCTATAAAACTCCAGGCGCTGGACGATGCCGAACCGGTCGCGCAACGGCGATGTCAGTAAACCGGCGCGGGTGGTTGCGCCCACCAGGGTAAAAGGCGGCAAATCCAGCTTGATCGACCGGGCGGCGGGGCCTTCGCCTATTATAATATCAATCTGGTAGTCTTCCATAGCAGGATATAGCACTTCTTCAACCGCCGGGCTCAACCTGTGGATTTCGTCGATAAATAAGACGTCGTGGGCCTGCAGATTGGTCAGCAATGCCGCCAGATCGCCGGCCTTATCCAGCACCGGCCCGGAGGTCTGGCGAATGTTGACGTTCATCTCGGCGGCCACGATATTGGCCAAGGTGGTTTTTCCCAAGCCCGGCGGGCCGAAAATCAGCACATGATCCAAAGCTTCCGCGCGGCTCACCGCCGCCTGGATGAAGATTTCCATTTGCAGACACAATTCCTTTTGCCCGACATAGTCCTTCAAGCGTTTGGGCCGAATCGCCCTATCCAGACGCTCTTCGTCATTGCCGACCTGCGCGGTGATCAAGCGATCGCTTTCTATCATTTAATGGTGCCCCGCAGCGCCTGCCGGATAATATCCTCGCAGCTTTTGTCCTCCACGGCGACGGCTTGTACCATTCTGGTCGCGTCCTGCGGTTTATAACCCAAGGCGCACAGGGCGGTAATGGCTTCTTGCTTGGGGCTATTGCCCACGGCGGCGGGGGTATGCTCACGCCCCGGCTCCGCGCTTGACTCGCCCAAGGCCGGCAGGCGGCCGCGCATTTCGATAATCAAACGTTCGGCGGTTTTTTGCCCCACGCCCGGCAAGCGCACCAAGGCTTTGACATCGTTATCGTCCACGCAACGGTAGAATTCCGCCACGCTCTGCCCGGATAAAATGGTCAGCGCCAGCTTGGGACCGACACCGTTGACCTTGATCAGGGTTCTGAACAGCATGCGTTCGGTTTCGCTGGCGAAGCCGAACAGGATATGCGCATCTTCGCGCACCACCAGATGGGTATGCAGCTTGACTTCCTGGCCCAAGGCCGGCAAGTCGTAGAAGGTGGTCATGGGTGCCTCCACTTCGTAGCCCACGCCTTGCACGTCCAGCACCAGTTGCGGCGGCGTTTTCTGGATCAATTTGCCGCGTAAAAAACCGATCACGATACCGCCTTTTGGATGCGTTGCGCCGTTTGTTGGTAATGATGGTGGCACAGGCCGATCGCCAAGGCATCGCTGGCATCGATCTGCATATCGCCCTGAATCCCCAACAGTATCTTCACCATGTGCTGAACTTGTTGTTTTTCGGCATTGCCCTTGCCGACCAAGGCTTGTTTGACCTGCCGCGCCGCATACTCGAATACCGGCAAATCCTGGTTCAAGGTCGCGCAAATAGCCGCGCCGCGCGCCTGTCCCAATTTCAGCGCCGAATCGGCATTTTTATGCATGAAGACCTGTTCGATGGCCATTTGCTGAGGTTGATAAAGCTCGATGATTTGCGTCACGCCGTCGAAGATCTGCTTAAGTCTGGCCGGAAAATCCTCGGCCTGTATGCGTATGCAGCCGCTGGCGACATAGCGAACCCCGCGAGGCGTGATTTCCACCACGCCGTAACCGGTAATACGCGATCCGGGATCGATCCCAAGGATTCTCGACAATGGCTTAGTGATAGCTATTCAATAAAAGTGAAATTAAGCATTATCCATGGCATCCATGATGTCGTCGCTGATATCGGCATTGGAATAAACGTCCTGCACGTCATCCAGGTCTTCCAGCCTATCGATCAGCTTCATCATTTTTTCCGCGGCCTCGGCATCCAATTCGGTTTTGGTGTCGGCGTGCATGGTAATTTCGGCGTTTTCCGGCTCGAAACCCGCCGCAACCAGCGCTTCCTTAACGCTCAGATAGACTTCGGGCGCAGTAAATACATCGACGGAACCGTCGTCGTTGCTCACGATATCGTCGGCGCCGGCTTCCAGCGCCGTTTCCATCACGGCGTCTTCGTCAACTTCGCTACCGAAGCTGATAATGCCGACCTTGCGAAACAGATACGCCACCGAGCCGTCGGTACCCAAATTTCCGCCGTGCTTGGAAAAGGCGTGCCGCACATCGGCCACGGTACGATTCCGGTTATCCGTCAGACAATTCACCATCACGGCGGCACCGCCAGGCCCATAGCCTTCGTAGCGGACTTCTTCATAATTGACGCCATCCAGCGCACCGATAGCTTTTTTGATGGTGTTATCGATGGTATCGCGCTTCATGTTGGCGCCCAGCGCCTTGTCGATCGCGGTGCGCAGACTGGGGTTATTGGTCGGATCGCCGCCGCCGGAGCCTTTTGCCGCCACGGTGATTTCCCGTATCATCTTGGTAAAAATCTTGCCGCGCTTGGCGTCCTGAGCGCCTTTACGGTGCTTGATATTCGCCCACTTACTATGCCCTGCCATTTTCTCTCTCTAAAACTTTTTCAAATTTGTGAATTCTATCACTGTCAAACCCGCTTATCGAGCCCGCCTACAGTACGTAAGGCAATATCGCGGTCAACGACGTATCCGCCAAAAACAGATCGGCTTGTTCCCGCACCAGCGGCCGTTTAACCACCCCGCCAAACCCTATCATATAAGCCCCCGCCAGCTTGGCTTCCAAATCGGTTTTGCCGTCGCCTACCATTACCAAGGATGAGTGATGCATCCTCAGCCGCCGGCAAATACGCGCCTTGCCGCCGCTGACCGCCAACGGCGACTGCCGGGCAAAATCCACGTATCGGCCCTGCTCGTCGAACACCACATCCACCGCGTGCACGTGTTCTTCGGGAATACCCAGCAAGGCCGCCAGTGGTAGTATCGCTTGGCGAAGCCCGCCGCTGATGATATGAATCAGTTTGCCGTTATCCCGCAGAGTCTTGACGGTTTCCGCCGCCCCGTCCACCATTTCGGCAATGTACAGTTCCGCCAACCAATCTATTGCGGCTTGATCGGGCTTGATCACGTTCAAGCGGTCGCCGTAAACCGCTTCCAAGGCCATCTCGCCGTTCATGGCCGCATCGGTCATGGCCGCAACCCGCTCAAAGCTGCCCTGCCGCCTGGCCAGTTCGTCTATGCCTTCGACCCTGCTCAGGGTACTGTCGCAATCGAAACAGATGACATCGAAACTCATAACACTATCTGGCGAGCCGTGTGAACCGCAGGCACATCGCAAACGGCCTTCAATACCTGTTCGCTCAAAGGATCCGATACGCTGATCACCATCATGGCCAATTGATGTTCATCCGCCACGCTGACCTGCATGCGGGTGATATTGATATTAGCCATGCCTAAAATCGAGCTGATCGCCGCGATCACGCCGGGCTTGTCGTCATGGCGGGTCACCAGCAGGGCCCCTTCCGGCACCACCTCGATTTCGAAATGGTTAATGCTGACCAGGCGCGGATGGTGATCGCCCAGCAAGGTGCCGGCCAGCGACACGCTTTTATCCACGCAATGCCCGGTGATGCTGATCAGCGACTGGTAGCCTTCGGCCTCTTCGGTTTGCGACTCCACCAGTGCGATGCCCTGGCGTTTGGCAATATTCTCCACATTCACCCGGTTGACCGGCGTATCGAACTGGCCCGCCAGCAAACCCACCATGGCTTCGGCGGAAATCGGCCGAATCTTGCCCAGCGCGGCCTTACCGAACACCGCCACTTCCAGCTTTTGCATCGGCTGATCGATCAAACCCAGTAAGACCTGGCCCAAAATATGGGCTAGCTTCATGAACGGCTGGGCCTGCTTCAATTCTTCCGCCGACAACCGCGGCAAATTCAGGGCGTTGACGGCTTCGCCAGTTTGCAGGTATTTCACCACTTGGCGGGCGATTTCCACACTGACCGCCACCTGCGCTTCCTTGGTCGAGGCGCCCAGATGCGGCGTAAATACCACATTGTCCAGACCCAATAACGGCGAATCCTTGGGCGGCTCCTGTTCGTACACGTCCAGCGCCGCGCCGGCAATCCGGCCCTCTTTCAAGGCATCGTATAACGCCGCCTCATCCACCAAACCGCCGCGGGCGCAGTTGATCAGGCGGGCCGACTTTTTCATCGCGGCCAATTGTTCGCGGCCGATCACGTTGCGGGTTTTTTCCAGCAGCGGACAATGCAAGGTCAGATAATCGGCCTGTTTGACTAATGTATCCAGATCGACCATTTCCGCGCCGCATTTTTCGAATATTTCCGGCGCCACGAACGGATCGCAGGCAATCACCCGCATACCCAAACCGTTACCGCGTTGCGCCACGATGCGGCCAATGGTGCCGAAACCCAAAATAGCCAGGGTTTTATGGCTGATTTCCGCGCCGACCAGCTTGGAACGCTCCCATTTGCCGTCCCGCACCGACTGATTGGCAACCGGCAGATTCCTGCTCAAGGAAAACATATGGGCGATCGCCAGTTCGGCGGTGGTGGTGGCATTGGCATCCGGGGTATTCATGACGATGATGCCCTGTTCCATGGCCACCGCCAGGTCGACGTTATCGACCCCGATACCGGCACGGCCGACCACTTTCAATCTTTTTGCCGCCTTCAAGACCGGGGCGGTTACCTGGGTGTCGCTGCGAATCAACAAGGCGTCGTATGCGGGGATAATTTCGCATAATTCGGCTTCGCTCAACCCGGTCTGAATATGGATTTGAATGCCGTCCTGCTCATTCAAAAAATTAATGCCGTCATCCGCCAGTTTGTCGGCGATCAGTATCTTTTTCATCGTCACGATTCGAGATTATTGGATAAGATGGCATTTTAACAGCTTTGCGATTAGCACCGTAATCGGTATCGCAAGATTCCAGCCATTCCGTAAAACCCATGAATATCAAACAAAGCATAGCCATTATCGCCTTACTGGCGGCAACCGTCTGGTTTTGGCAAACCCAACCTGCGCGTCCGGCTCCGAGGGTAAGTTTTAAAACCATTAAAGGCGCGAACATTACTCCGGCCGATTTAAAGGGCAAACCGGTACTGGTGACGTTCTGGGCCACCGATTGCCCGGGCTGTATCGAGGAAATCCCTCACTTGATCGAACTGCACCGGCAATACAGCCAAGCCGGCTTGACCATCATCGCCGTCGCCATGCATTACGACCCGCCCAACCACGTGCTGGCCATGGCGGAAGCCAAACAGCTGCCTTACGCCGTCGCCTTGGATCCTAGCGGCTCGCTGGCGCAAAATTTCGGCAACGTGCAACTGACTCCCACGACATTTTTGCTCGACAGGAACGGCCGTATCGTTATGCAAAAGGTCGGCGTATTCGACTTGCGGGACATGCGGCAACGTCTGCAGGCAATCGATTGAGTATATAGGAAAAATTAACCCGCAATTGTTTTGCGATATGAAACAAACAATACGATAAATGCCTGATTGCAATTGCTAATCAGGGGTATATAGTGAAACCGTACTCAACAACGGCTGAAAACATTTCAAGGTGGCGAATATGAATAGTTCCAATAATGTGTATAGAGACCTGATGACCAAGTTGTTATTGGCAACCGGTATTTTAAGCTTCATGTCCGGTCAGTTCGTGGCGTCCACCTTTTTGTTCGGCATGTCGTTTTTAAGCAGCAACTTGGTTTTAGCCAAACCCGTTCGTGCCTAAGTTTTTTTGTGTGACCTCCCTGCTTGTCAAGCGGTAACTCCTGTACCGCATACTCTATAGCCTCTACCGTTGCTCAGGTTAGAGGCTTTTTTTGCGCCTGAATTTCAAGTGACGCGGCTGATGGCGAGAACCGCCCCACGGGCGGACCGCACAAAACCCGCTGCATCGACGGCTTGCTTGATTTTCGGCTGTCCCTTCCTCCGGCGCATCGAATAGCGAACCGGAGCCGATCCAGTCGGATACGCTGGCAAAACCCGCCAACAATCTGGCCTGTAGCTCGTTGTATTTGCCTAGCATGGCTTGGCTGACGCCGGCATGGCCGCCCCATTGGCGCTTAATTTCTGCAGTTACTGCGTCGGCCCGACCATGAACCCAGCGTTTCCGAACAGCGCCTCGTAAATCCACTGTTCCCAGCAACTTTAAATTCAGTCTCATTCCGGCCCGCGCCGCTAAGTCTAAACAGATAGTTTCCGTGTGTTTGAAGCCGATCACGGCGGGTTTGGCGGTCCGCTGTTTAAAGCCGGCCCATAATGGCCTATACTCGGAATCTCCCACTATCGGATGGAGATTAAGCATGAAAAAACTGGTATCAATTCACGCGCTGACTGCAAGAATTAATCGGAAACTGGCTAAAGAATCCAAGAAACTCATGAAGTATAAGCCGAGGCTTGACGAGAACGAGCCGGTTGTCGAGTACGCCATTGTAGATTTAAAGACGAACGCCATCATCAATTTCCACATGGCCGGCGAAATACAGGAGTTTGCCCGCGGGCTGGGTTGTTTGGCATCTCTGGAAGATGTTTCGCTGGAAATATAAAATACTGACATCGATAGATGGATAAAGCCGGGGCAACCTGGCTTTATCGGCTGCGCGCTTCGGATTGGTCAATCCCCCCGGCAAAGGAGCGTCCGGTTTTGGTTGACCATTACACGGGGATGAGGTTTGTTTGCAGAGGAAAACCGAATTCCTTCCCAATCGCCGAAACCGGTATGAAACACCTGTACCACGTCGTCCAGCAGTAATAAGGATTCGCCCCGCCCTGCTTGGCCGCCGCCGATACTAATCTGCAAATCCGCCTGTTTGTCCATGACGGTCAAGCGCGGTGCATCGCCCAATTCCAAGAGTAGCGGCGGACGCTCGGCATTGCCGTTAACGGGCAAAGCGGCTTGCGGATGCGCCAGCCCAAAAAAGCCTCGAAGGCTTTGGCGTCTTGTCCGGCACCGCGATTACACACTTCGCGATCACATGATCGCCGCCCTTCAATTCAAGCGTCGAGTCCGCGCCGATTCAGGCCGGCCCAAACTTCAAAACTTTGCACCCACACATCGGGCTAGCCGCCCGGATAAACTGCTCCGGTTCGAAAACCGCCATCGGTTCGGTATCTAAATCGAGCGGCAGGCCGATAAAACCGTGGCATCAGGTATGGGAAGCCGGGTTAAATCCGCGTTTGCGGACGGCGAAGCCAATGCCTGCATCAGTCCCGCGACACACAAAAAATGTTAACTGGGCCAATGTTTTCACAGTTCGATCGGCGGAAAAAGGCGAAACGGTTTTGCAAAATGGAAAGCGTGCTAGATTTAAGCCTATCATAACGCTATAAAAATCCGACCCGCCAAATGCTTTTATCGCCAATTCCTGCCTTGGTCTTAAAACTGTTTGTAGACGGCCGCTTCATCGAATCGATGAAAAACTCTAAACGCCGCTCGAAGTTAAGTTTTCATGAAATTTGAATTTGTCGGTACTATGGACGGGTTATTATCTTTGTTGAACGCGGATGAAATTTAAGAATCTGTTATCTTTAAAATCTCTTATCGTATTGGGTTTTGCCACCGCGGTAATCCCACTTTTTCTAGGCGTCCTGTACGCCGCTTACGGACTGCGAGAAACCGCGGCATTAGGCAGAACCATCAACTCCCAGGTGTTCGAACAAACCAAAACCATACGCTTGGTATTGCAAAAATCCTCGGATATCGAACGCAAAGCCCGGCTGTTTGTGTTACTGTCCGATCCGGCCCTTAGGCAACCCTATGAACGCGAGTCTTACGAATCGGCGCGAGCATCGTTCAAACAGTCCCTCGGCGATTTGCTGAAACTGCGCGTGGATAACAAAATCGCCCTGCTGGTGAACGAGTTATCCGAAAAAGAAAACCTGATTTACCAGCAAATCATCGGTTCTGAAACCGACCACAACTTTCAATTACCCATAGACGAAGCGTTTCAAGGGTTGCGCGAATCCTCCAACGTGTTGTCGCGCGAATTCGAAAATCATGTCGAACATACGTTTAACGAATTGCGCCAGTTGTCGGAATCCTGGGAACAAGGCTTATTGATCAAGGGCGCCGTTTTATTGCTACTTTCCTGCGGCTTGGTTTTGGCCTTGCTCAATGTGCTGTCGGGCTCGATGCGCCAGTTGGACACAGCCATCCGCCGCCTAGGATCGGGCGAATTAAACGAGCCTATCGAAGTCGGCGGGCCGGCTGATTTACGTTATCTGGGCGAGCGTCTGGAATGGCTGCGCACGCATTTAATCGCCCTGGAATCGTCCAAGCTGCAATTAATGCAAAATCTGGCTCGCGAAATAGAACAACCCTTGCAGCATATCCGCCATGGCGCGGAGCAACTGGCCACGCCCATCGAGCAGCCGGCTTTAAACGCCGAAACCGACATTGCCCAACAAGTGGAAGCCAGCGTCGACAAGCTGCAAACAGTCTCCGAACAATTGTTACAATATAGCCGGCTCCAGTCCGCCCAGCCTGCCGAAAACATGCGGGTTCTGAACATGCACGAACTGCTGGAAACAAGCCTGGAAAGTTTCGAGAATGCGCTTAAAGCCAAATCGATCGAGGTAAAAAAACTGATCGAGCCTTTACAAATCGAAGGCATGGAAGAGCAATGCCGCGGCATTGTCGAACAATTATTGGCCAATGCCATCCAATTTTCCCCCACGAACGGCGAGATCCGGATCACGCTACGGGAGAGCGGCGATTATATGGAACTGGAGATTGAAGACGACGGCCCCGGCATAGCGCCCGACATACGCCCGCATGCCTTCGAACCGTTTTACCGGGCCATCCCGGAAGAGTATCCGGAACACGGCGAAAACCGTTTGGGACTGGCGATGGCGCGCGAATACGTCACCCGCCACCAAGGGCAGATCGAATTCATCGACCCGCGGCAGGACCATGCCGGTGCCCGCGTCAGGGTCCGGATACCGCTGAATCTTACAGTCTGACTTCAGGAATTTTTATGCCACCTTTACGAGCCATGCGCTTATTTTGTTTAATTTTGCCTGGATTGCTGATGACCGGTTGCGCCGGGTTTAATTCCGCTTCCGATACAAATGCGGAAAACCGTTACGATCCTTACGCCCAGTCAGGCATCGACGAACTGCTGGCCTTTGGCGCCAGCATGGCTGGCATGGAGGATGAGGACCGGGCCGAAGTCTGTAAATCCCTACTTAACACGCAAAAAATATCGCCTTCGGACGGCAAACAATTACATCTGATGATAGGCCGCTTATTATCCAATGCTTGCGGAGATATTCCGGCCATTCTGGACGGCGTCCAGACCATCAGCCCGGCCTATGCATCCGACGAACGCGTACAGCGCCTGATCGCGATCCACACCCAGGCCTTGCAACGCACCCAACGCCAGTCGGAAAAATTGCACGTGGTCGAACAAAAACAGAAGAAAATAAAATCCACCTTGGATTCGAAAGAACCGGCGGGACCCCAAAAAAACGAAAACCGTTTGCTGCGGGAAAAGCTGGAAGCCATCCGCAGCATGGAAAAACAAATGGATGAAAGCGTAGACAGCAACTGATCCGCATGTTCCGTTTCCGCCTAGCATTGGTGATTGCCGTTTCCTTCGGTTTCGTATTGCTGTTGGGCGGCATCATGTATTGGGGCTCCGATCAGGTGGCGCGCCATTTTCAACGCAGTCAAACCGCTTTCGAAGCCTTCGACCGTTACGAACATTTGTCTCAGGAAGCTTACCGGTATTTCAAGCAACAAATGGACAGGCTGATCACCGGCGGCAGCCAAGCCGAAACCGACCTGGCAACCTCCAAGCAACGTCTGTTGGAAGCCATGCAGGCACTACGGGAGCAAGCGGTAAAAGAATCCCCGCCGATCGAAGGCAAACCCGCCCAAAACCGGAACAAGGCCGCCGAACTGGAACGGGTAGCCAATCTCACCGCATTTCTGGACGCCAGCGAATACCGCTTCAACGAAGTGGAGCGTTTGCGCGAACGAGGCAAACGCAACGAGGCCTTGCAGGCCTTGACCAAATTTTCGGACGAAGAAATCGACATCAAGTTTCAACCGCTGATCGATGCCGCCATCCATGCCGAGCGTAACCAGGCCGCCGAGGCCAAACAAGAGCTGGAAAACCTGGTCGCCCAATCGCGCTGGGTAACCGTTTCGGCGGCATTGATCGCCGCCGTTTTCAGCCTGACCGCCGGGGTATTTCTACTCGGCCGCGTTAAAAAACCGATTGAAGCCTTGATGCAAGGCACCAATGAAATCGCCTCGGGCAATTTGAACTACCGTATCATTTTGGACAGCAGGGACGAATTTGCCTATCTTGCCAGCCACTTCAACAAAATGGCGATCGAGTTGGGCCTGCAACAGGAAAAACTGCGCCAGGGCCGGGAGGAACTGGAAAACCGGGTGGCCGAACGGACTTACGAACTGCAACAATTAAACCAGGCCTTAAAACGCATGGACGCCGAGCGGCGCGAATTTCTGGCCGACATCAGCCACGAACTGCGCACGCCCATCACGGTCATCAGGGGCGAGGCCGAAGTAACCTTGCGCGGCCAGGAACGCGACCCGGAAGAATACAAGGACACATTGCATCGTATCCTGGACTTATCCATGCAATTGGGTAAGTATGTCAATGACTTGCTGTTCCTGGCCCGTTCCGAAACCGCCAACCTGCAATTCGAATGGGACGAATTGGATCTATCCGAATTGCTGAGCAGTAGCGTGGAAGACTTTAAGGTAATGGCGGAAGAAAGCGCTATCCGCTTGTCCTATACCGCGCCCGAACAACCGATTTGGTTGTTCGGCGACAAACAGCGGCTGCGGCAGGTGTTATTTATTTTAGGCGATAATGCCTGCCGCTATTCAAAACCCGGCGGACGGATCATAATTAATGCATGGCTGGACGAGACGCATGTTTACATCAGTCTGACCGACCAGGGCATCGGCATTCCCGCCCAGGATCTGGAACGTATTTTCGAGCGCAACTTTCGCAGCGAAAATGCCCGCCATCTGCACGATGACGGTTCCGGCCTGGGCCTGCCGTTGGCGAAATCCATTTTACAAGCCCATGGCGGCCAAATCGGTGTCGATAGCAGCGTTAACGCCGGCACAACCTTTACCGTAAAATTGCCGCTAATTTCCACAGGCGAGGACCAGGATTCCCATGAGTGAGCTTCCCCTTAAATCCAACCATAACGGCGACTTCGGTTTCCTGCGCATTCTGCTGGTCGAGGACGATAAACGTATCGCCGATTTTGTCGAGCGCGGCCTGAAGGCCGAAGGCTACGCCGTGGAAGTGGCCCGTTGCGGCCAGGATGCCATCGCCATAGGTTGCGACAGCCAATTTCAGGCGATTATTCTGGATTTGGGCCTGCCCGACATCAACGGCCGAGAAGTGTGCGAACGGCTGCGTAAGCACAGCGTCGACACTCCGATCCTGATGCTGACCGCCCGCGACACCGTGCAGGATAAAGTCACCGGCCTGCGCTCGGGCGCCGACGACTATATGACCAAGCCGTTTGCCTTTGAAGAATTATTGGCGCGGATTGAAGTGTTGATGCGCCGACGCAGCGGCGAAATCAAGCTGGATTCCAAAGAGCTGCAAATGGCCGACCTGTTATTGAATGTGGACACCCACGAAGTCAAACGCGGCGACAGCATCATCGAACTGACGCCCAAGGAATTCGCCTTGCTGGAATGCTTTATGCGCATGCCGGGCAAGGTGTTGAGCCGCACGCGGATTTTGGAGCAGGTGTGGGGCTATAGCGCCGACCCGTTGACCAACGTGGTGGATGTGTATATCCGCCAGCTGCGGCGCAAGATCGATGACGAGTTCGAGCTGAAACTGCTGAAAACGGTACGCGGTTACGGCTACAAAATGGATGCGACCTAAAAAGCCGACCCGGCAAATTCATAGCCTGAAATTGCCGGGTTTTGCTTATTCCGCCGCCAGATACTGTCCGGGGTGGATAGGCGTTTCGTAAAGAATACCTTCGCGGAAGTAAGGTTCCGGATTACTGGCGATTTCCCGCGCCGCTAAAAATTGCGCGTAATAATTCCGGGACGCGAACCCGAAAGCCGGGCCGTCATACTGTTCCACTATCCGCGCGAAATCCCGCCCCATTCTGTCCTGGGCCCGCTTCATACCGCCTATGCCGTGATTGTAAGAGGTCAAGGCGGCCGGCCAATCGCCCAATTTTCTGTAGGCGTAACTCAAGTAATTGGCGGCGCCGTTGGCGGAAGCAAACGGATCCAGACGCTGATCCACCCTGTTCTTGTCCGGCATGAAGGTTTGCGCCGCCGCCTTGGTAAATTGCCACATACCGACAGCCCCGGCCGAAGAACGCGCCGCCGGTTGAAATGAAGATTCCACATGCGGCAAATAGGCTAATTCTTCCGGCAAACCGGCATCGCGAAAGATTTTTCTAAATTGCAAATTATACTTGCCGCTGATTTCCAGACCGCGCTTGAAACGTTCGCGGGTTCCGCGTTGCGCTCTGACTCTGTCGCCGGCGCCGGGTAAAATGCTGTTCAAGGGCCGACCGCTACTTTCCAATTTGGCGATCAACTGCCGGTCATTGGCGTTCAAGGCTGCGTTATAACGCAACTTGCTGTCCAACTCGGCCAAGCGGGATTTCCAGAAATCGCGCCGACTGTTCATCGCCAGCTTTTGTTCGGCCGTCAAGCCTTCCGCCACGTAGCCAGGCAAGGGCATGACCTCGTACACCACATCCAAAAAGCGGTCGTCATGATAAGCCACTTCCGAGCGTTGCCAAACCGCGTAGGTTTTACGCCAAAAATCCACCGCGGGCTCCAAAGCCGCCGGTTTGGGGAAAATCCCGGAATAACTCGCCGGAGCATTATTGCTATCGGCGCGGTACGGTTGCGATTGCGGCAGGCCGGATTTGTAGCTAACGGGCTTATCGCGCCTATAGTTTGCCTGATTGCTGCCGCAGCCATTCAGCAAGATGAACAGAACGGGCAATAACGATACTTTTAAAAACAGTCGATTCATGGTCTTGTCGTGGTGGATTCTGCGGCATGAGGTGATTCGAAATCACATATAGGTAGAAGAATAGCGCTCATTTAATCATTCAGCTAAGAACAAATGTGAAGACCATCACATTTGTTCTTGTAATTATTATGCTTATTTTAACCCTAACCTCCGAATCAACAAGCCTTTTCCATGCCTATCCTCATGATTAAACGAATTTATTCCAGGAACATGCCGCTATTTTTTCCATTCGCGAATGGTCAGCGGTTTATGCCGGCCCCCCCTACCCGAGTTATATCCCCCTTCGGATTAGCCTTGTCCGGCTTAATTGATGTTCGAACGGCATGCCCGGCCCTCTCCCCCGCCGAGTTTTCATACCGATATTGGAGAATGGGAGCGATTACGCTTGTCGAATCCGCATGACCACAACATTTACATCACAAAGTAAGAGGCCGGAAAAAAACACCCGCCGTGGAAATTAATTTCAATTTATTGATTAATGGCAACGACAAGCAATAAATCCGGCATTCGGTTTTTCGGCGCTCCCAGACTTGCCGGGCGAAGTGTCGAAATTGTCGGCAAAGACGCGGCAGCAACCGATATAGCCAACATCAACGAAACGGCTATCGGCATCAGAATATAAATTGTGCCTATTTGACTGCCATGCCGGGATCTATGAAATAAATGCTCGACGCTGTGTTCTATACCCAGCTACAGCCCTTCGTACATGGCAATGGACAACACAAGCGACGCAACAATAACCCAATCAAAATATTCTTTAATCATGCCGATCCCCGAAGGTTTAGCTTTAGAAGCTGTCTGAAACAAGCAATTGGATGTGTCGACTGAATTGAGATGGCGATTATTGAAATCGCCATCACCAAAAATCCGCCAAGAAATGTTCCCTTGGGGGGGGGGGTAAAAATAGTCCGACGGATTTGAGATGATTGTATACAAATATCGAATCGATACAAGTTATTTTCGCGCGATTCCGCTTTATCCGGCAACCCGCTGCAACACCCCCTGCCCAAGACTGTTCCATGGCGAGAACATGCTAAGGGTTTCGCTGCAAATAACTTCCCCCCTTTGGAGGTTGTCGTAAAAGGTAGGTCGGGCTGAATGCAATAAAGTCCAACGTTTTGATTTTGTTGGGTTACGCTACGCTAACCTACATTCTGGCTTTTACGACAGCCCCCTTTGCAAAAGAGGGATCAAGGCGGGATATATAAAAAATCCGCCCAACCCCTTTATGCCTATGGGTACTTTTTCAAAGAGAATGAATATTCGTGTGATTCGGCACATCCGCATCTGCTCCCTCGCCCTCCGGGAGAGGGCAGGGGTAAGGGAATCGAAAAAACGAAAGTTGAAGTGCGATAACTATACATTACCGAATTGAGTGGTCGGATCGAGTTGGACCGGCCCGGTTTTCGATTGATTTTTTTTGAGTTAACCGATCCATTTTCAGCGAGGCTTGCTCATAGGATTTAAGCATGTCGTCAAATGCCTCCGAACGCCCCGCCTTGGCATCCGCCGCCGACTGAAGCTCAAGGCTGCTTCCCTTGCCCATGCCGTCACCGGCCGCGGCTTTATCGGCCATGGGATCGACCGTCTCTTCCATGGCGACAT
Source organism: Methylomonas rivi (assembly GCF_024505165.1). Classification (GTDB taxonomy): domain Bacteria; phylum Pseudomonadota; class Gammaproteobacteria; order Methylococcales; family Methylomonadaceae; genus Methylomonas; species Methylomonas rivi. The sequence continues at coordinate 17,203 of NZ_JANIBK010000029.1, read as the reverse complement.
CAGCATCCCATTCATATTGGCCGCTGTCGGTATTGCCGTCATTGACCAAGTGGCGACGGTATTGCATGAAAGACTCCCGCGTAAACACATAAGGATCCAATGCCGCTTCATTAATGAAATTCAAGGCGCTTTCGGCATTGGCGCGATCGCTGATCCCCTCGAGAACACCCGTGCCCGGAACATAAGTGCCGGGGTTCGCGGCCTTGTCCAAGATCAAACCGCCGCCGTCGCGTAGCGTTGTGGGGCCGATGATGGGCAGCACCAGATAAGCCCCTTCATCTACCCCCCAAACCGCCAGCGTTTGTCCGAAATCCTCGATATTGTTTTCCAAGCCGAACTCGCTAGCCACATCGATCAAGCCGCCGACCCCGATAGTGGTATTGGTAAAAAACCGACCGGCATCTGCCGCGCCTTGTTGAAATTTGCCTTGCAGTAGATCATTCAACACCACATTAATGCCCTTCAGGTTATTGAAAAAATTACTCACCCCGGTTTCCATGAAGTCGGGCGTAACCCATTTGTAACCGTCGGAGACAGGTTTGAGGAAATATTTATCCAGCCCTCGGTTAAAACCGTACATGGACCGGTTGAAGCCCTCAAATGGGTCGGCCTGACTCGTCGTGGCAGCGGTATTTTCCGTCGAAGTTTCCGCATGATTCCCGGTGCTCGCACATCCGGCTATCGTCAACGCGCCAGCGACTAAAAACATCCGACCTGATAGGGATAGGCCTTTGTCTGGACAAATTCGGCTAAACATTCCTTACAACTCCTGCTGATTAAGTGTTTTGAGTAGTTAAAATTATGCGCGAAAACATGACGGCGAAACACGCAACATAGTTTCGATTCGATACTTAAAGAATAGCACTTTACCCCTTTTCATGCCGCTTTGTCAGCCGGGTAAAGGAAAATCGCTTGATTTAAAAGCTTACGCACAAACCTGATCGGCTGTTCGTCGGGAAAGCATAGACGCTTATCTTATGTCAGTATCGGTAATACTCTGTTATAAACTCGCCTGAATATCTTCCCTTTCAATTTTCCCCTGTTTACCCATACTCATGATCGACTGGAACACCACTTATGCCGCCATCTGGCGCCAGCGCCAGGCTTTTCTACGCCCCGTGAAGCAAACCGACCCCATACGCCTGGAACAGCTTTTGGGCATAGATTTGCAGAAACAGCAACTGCTTGCCAATACGGAACGCTTTATAAGCGGGCTACCGGCCAACAACGCCCTGCTATGGGGCGCCCGGGGTACCGGCAAATCGTCGCTGGTGAAAGCCTTGTTGAATGCCTATCGGGACCGGGGCTTGCGCATCATCGAAGTGGATAAACAGGATCTGCTGTATTTGCCTGAAATAGTCGATGAGATTCGCGAACTGCCGCAACGCTTCATTATTTACTGCGACGATTTGTCCTTCGATAACGGCGACACCCTGTACAAACCTCTGAAAAGCGTGCTGGAAGGCTCCATCGAACTGCCGCCCGACAACGTGCTGTTTTACGCCACCTCCAATCGCCGCCATTTGCTGCCCGAGCACATGCGCGACAATCTGGACACCCGGTTAATCGATGGCGAAGTACATTACTCCGACACCATAGAAGAAAAAATTTCGCTGTCGGACCGCTTCGGCCTACGGCTGGCGTTTTATCCGCAACCCACTCCCACCTATCTGGACATCGTCGACAGCTATTTTGCCGATTTTACCGGCGACCGCGCCGTATTGCATAAAGCGGCACTGGATTTCGCTCACCAAAACGCCGCCAAAAACGGCCGCACCGCCCGGCAGTTTTTTAACGCCTACGCTCAAAACAACGCCTGATTATAAAATTGCTCAAGCCAATTCACATAAAACGTCTTTTCGGCAGGGATTGCCGAAGAAGATAGCTCGAATTTTAGCCTCCATGGCACTGGATGCCCGCCGCCATGCCAGCGTGACGAAATTTTAAGTGTGGCTGAAATATTGAAAAATCTGAAAACAACTGGCGCCGCGTTACGGTTTGCCAAACTTAAGCCGTGAGCAAAGCCGGTATAATCGCCGGCTTTTGCCATCAAACCCGCGCCATTTGTGTTTATGCCATCCATCAAAGTTCTTAGCAGCCTGATTTTCATCATGCTTATGCACGGCGCCATCGCCTGGCTATGCAATCAACCGCAAGATGCCGGCCCCGACGTGCCGGCCGGTAAATTGCGCAGCTTGTCCTTCGCCCCCTATCACGACGGTTTTAGCCCCATCACGCAAACGTTCCCCCTGCCGGAACATGTGGAACAGGATATCCGCGCCGTGGCCGATAAAACCTACAGCATCCGCACTTACTCGGTACGTGGCGGCATGCAGCCGACACCGGAATTTGCCCGTAGATACGGCGTGGACATGATGATGGGCGCCTGGCTGGGCGACGGCCATGCGGAAAATAAAATCGAAATCCAGGCCTTGATAGCTGCCGCCAACCAAAACCCCGATGTGGTGAAACGGGTCATCGTCGGCAATGAAGTGCTGCTACGCAAGGATATGGATATCGACGCGCTGATCGGCTACATCCGCCAGGTCAAACAGGCCGTCAAACAGCCGGTTACCTTCGCCGACGTCTGGTCCAGCTATATGCAATACCCTCAACTGTTCAAAGAAGTGGATTTCATCACCATCCATATCCTGCCGTATTGGGAAGACGAACCGGTCGCCATCGAACATGCCGCCGCCCATGTGGAAAAAATCGTCCGGCAAATTACCGACAAAGCCCGCGAGATGGGGGTGGATAAACCGATTTTGATCGGCGAATCCGGCTGGCCGGCCATCGGCCGCCAACGCGGCGCGGCCGTACCCGGCGTGGTAAACGCGGCCCGTTTCATCCGCGAACTGATTCAGGTCGCCAACCGACAAGGCTTCGATTACAACATTGTCGAAGCCTTTAACCAGCCCTGGAAAAGTAACAGCGAAGGCGTAGTCGGCGCCAACTGGGGCTTGCTGAATATCGATCGCGAGCCGGTGTTTCCGCTTACCGGCCCGGTCATGGAAAACCCGGATTGGTTACGGCAATTTGCCTGGGCCAGCGGCCTGTTTCTCATCCTGGCGGCAGCCACCTTCCGCCGGCTGCAAGCGCTGCCGCTTGCGCGGACGCTGGTTTTATTAACCCTGGCGCAGCTGTTCTGTATCAGTCTGGTAGGCATGGCCGATCTAAATTGGCATACCAGCTACAGCCTTTGGCAGCAAGCCTATACCGTGTCGATAGTGGCCGCCAACGCCGGCCTGGCCGGTTTGTTGCTGCAACGTTTTTACGGCCTGTTCGTCAACCGGCCAGCCACCGAGGCCATGGCTAATCGCCTGAAAAACGCTTATCTGTTTTTTGTTCTACTAGCCGTTTACAAAACCTATTGGCTGGCGTGGGACGGCCGCTATCTGAGTTTCCCGACCGAACAATTCGGCATCCCGGCCTTGGGCGTGCTCGGCTTTATCCTCTGTTACGGCTTACAACTAGGCCGCTGGCAATTCATCCGCTTCGCCCAACTCACCGGCTGTTCGGCACCGCATCCCCGGCAACAACTGTTGGCCTATTTATTAAGCTTCGGTGCGCTGGCTATCATCATAGGCGAAACCTACTCCTTCATGTCGGCATACGATTTCATCCAGGCCCACCCGGACTTTATCGAGGGCTTGCCGGTCGCCTTGGGCTACACCCTGCAAAACCGGCAATTGCTGGGCTGGCTGGCATGCATCCTGATTCTGAGCCTGCCGCTCCGGCCTCGCCGTATCGATAACGCGCAAACCGCATAAGCATGCCGATACGATAGCCCTACGCCGGCCCGGGTTTGTTTGTATAATCCGGCACAGTTTTTTCAACCCCTTGCAACCCATGCCCATACCTTTTCAGCGCATCGGCATCGTCGGTAAATTCGGCGATCCCGGCATCGCCCCTACCCTAACGGAGCTATACCATTTTCTGCATGGCCGCGGGCATGAAGTTTTACTGGACAGCCAGAGCGTGGAGCTACTGAAAAATGCCGACGTCAAAGGCCTGCATATCGACCGCTTGCCGGAATATTGCGACCTGATCATCGCGGTCGGCGGCGACGGCACTTTTCTGGCCGCCGCCCGCGCCGCCGCCGATTTCGAAATACCCTTGCTGGGCGTCAATCTGGGCCGGTTGGGGTTTCTGGTGGATATTTCGCCGGAACAACTCACCAGCCGGCTGGAACAGATTCTGTCCGGGCAACACAAAACCGAACAACGCTGCCTGCTGCATGCCTCCATTTACCGGGACGGCGCGGAAATACACCGGCAAACCGCCGTCAACGAAGTGGTGGTGCATCGCTGGGTGACGCCGAGCATGATAGAAATCGTCACCAGCATCGACGGCGTCTATCTGAATACCCAGCGCTCCGACGGCTTGATCGTCGCCACCCCGACCGGCTCCACCGCCTATTCGCTGTCGGCGGGCGGACCGATTCTGCATCCGGGCCTCAACGCCTTGGTATTGGTGCCGTTAAACCCGCATACCTTGTCCAACCGGCCGCTGGTGATAGACGATAACGTCAGCATCGAAATCGGCTTTAGCGATGCCAAACAAATCAACGCCCTGGTCACCTGCGACCACCTGGAAATACCCGACGTGCTGATCGGCGACAAAATCGTCATCAAAAAGGCCGATAAAGCGATTAAAATTTTGCACCCGGAAGACCACGATTTTTTCAACATCCTCAGAAGCAAACTCAACTGGAGCCGCGGCTAGCCTGACTTATGCTGTTAAATCTGAATATTATCGATCTGGCGGTCGTCGACGCCCTGGACTTAGATCTGGAACCCGGCATGTCGGTGCTGACCGGCGAAACCGGGGCCGGCAAATCGATTTTACTGACCGCGCTGGGCTTGGCGCTGGGCGACCGCGCCGATTCCGGCTATGTACGGCCCAACAGCAAACGCGCCGAAGTCAATCTGGAATTCGACTTAAGCAAAGCCCCGCTGGTGAAACAGTGGCTGGAACAGCAGGAACTGGACGCCGACGGCCACTGTCTGGTGCGCCGCACCATCAGCGAGGACGGCCGTTCCAAGGCTTACATCAACAACCGGCCGGTCAATCTGCAAACCCTGCAGGCCTTGAGCCGGCAGTTGGTGGAAATTCACGGCCAGCATGCGCACCTAACTCTGTTGGATAAAGACGAACAACGCCTGCTGCTGGACGCTTTCGCCCAAAACCAGGCCTTGTTGGACGCCGTCAATGACTGCTACCAGAACTGGAAACACAGCCACAAAACCCTGCAGCAACTGCTGAGAGCCGGCAGCGATCAGGCGGAACGCGAAGAACTGTTGCGCTATCAACTGGAGGAATTGCAGCAACTGGATCTGGACAATTTCGATTACCAAGCCTTGGCCGAGGAGCACAATAAGCTGGCCAATCTGGGCAAGATACTCGGCGTCGGCCAACAGCAACTGGACATTTTATACGACAACGATCAGCAATCGGTGGCGCAAATGCTGGGACATTGCAACCACGCCATCGGCGAATTAAGCGAATATGCCGGCGAATTGCATGCCATCGTCGAACTGCTCAACGACGCCGAGATACAAGTCGGCGAAGCGTCTCAACAATTGCGCCGCTTTCTGGACAATCAGGAAGCCGACCCGCAACAATTGGTCTGGCTGGAAAACCAGATCGGCATCGTGCAAAATCTCAGCCGCAAACACAAAACCACCCCGGAAGAACTGCCGCGACTGGCCGCGCAATTGGCAACAGAACTGGATAACATCAGCCACGGCAGCGAACGCATCGAAAGCCTGACGTTGGATTGCGAAAACCGGTTGAAACAATACCGGCAACTGGCCGCCGAACTGTCCGCCTCCCGTCAAACGGCGGCGGCCGAATTGCAACAACGCATATCCGACACCGTCAAGGAACTGGGCATGCCGCACGGCGAGTTTCTGGTCAACATTAGCACCGATCCAAACGCCGAACCGCAACGCAACGGCCTGGACGCCATCGAATTTTTGGTCAGCACCAATCCCGGCCTGCCGGCCAAACCGCTGGCCAAGGTCGCCTCCGGCGGCGAACTGTCGCGCATCAGCCTGGCGATACAAGTCACCACCAGCACCGACAAAACCACCCCCACCATGATCTTCGACGAAGTCGACTCCGGCATCGGCGGCGGCATTGCCGAAATCGTCGGTCAAAAACTGCGCCGCCTGAGCCAAAACCGCCAGGTATTGTGCGTCACCCATTTACCGCAAGTGGCGTCGCAAGCGCATCAGCATTTGTTCGTGGCGAAAAACCAGAAGGCGGCGGTCACCTCCTCCACGGTAAGGCGCTTGAGCGACGAAGAGCGCGTCACCGAAGTCGCCCGCATGCTGGGCGGAGTGACCATCACCGAAAACACCTTGGCGCATGCCAGAGAGATGTTGCAGGTTGGGAAAGGTTAGCAGATCAATCAGTTCGTTTCCGGGTTAGCCAATTTGATTGGCCTGATCGGTACAAACTTAGACGGTAGCTCCGAATAGCGAAGCGTATTCGGAGGAACGAATCCAACATTCGTCCGATTACGCTTCGCTATTCGGACCTACGGCCCTGCTCCGACATCCACGCCGGCAAACAGGCGGTGGCTAGATTCAGCGACGGCATTGATTGGGAGGTTCGTCATAATCGTTTTTTAATTCAGTTAAAGGTTAAGTACACTATTCACCGGTTCCCGACCCTGCACATGCACCTACCTTCCTTGTGTATGCAGGCTCTAAGCCTCGGATACTCCACGGTATGGGTGAATAGGGCGGGGGCCAATCTACGGAACAGGCTCTGGTTGATTTCCAGTCCTCAGGGCGGAACGGCCTCCCAATGAACGATGACAGCTTAATCGGTTTTTCTGGGCTATCGGTTGTTAAAATTCATCATACAAGGGCGGATGCCGTTAGGCGATCCGCCAATCAAAATGCCTCCATACGGCGGAACCGCTATGCGTTCCGCCTTACAGCCTTACGTGATTACTTAACGAAAAGCTCAGCCGACGCTTGGGGCGTAGCGGAAAACGGTTGGCTGGAGTGCAGTGTTATGCATTTTTAACAACCTCCCACTCAGTTTTTAAAACCTTTCGACCTTGGTCAAGTAACTTGTTATAGGCTTCAAAAAACTCATCGTCAGCTTCTTTGCCTTTTGATAACGAACCTTCCAAGCGACGAATCACATCAATAAGCTTATTGTGTTCATCTTCATTTGGGTTCAGATGGAATATTACTTGATGTGTGAGATCCGTAATTCTTTTGTACTCTTCTTCAGTCCTGTCCTCGTAGCCAGTCTGCCAATAATGAAGACATGACCCAGATATTTCTGAAAGAAGCCCACGCAAGTCATTGATCCATTTTTGCCGCATTGGTCCGAGCATTGCCCGTTTGGCCGTTCTTGCAGAAATTAAGGGGCCAAAAAACACCGAAATTAGCGCAACAAGTAGTGACAGAATTGGAACCCAATCCTTCATATCTAAGTTTTCCTATGTTGCATAACGTGGAATTGAGGGGCTGCGCGCTTTTGCGCAGTCCCACTCGAATGTCGGGTTGGGCATTACGGTTTAGTTATCACTCTAATGCGCTCTTCAATGCGAGCGCCCCTAATGCCTTAATTGCATCAAAGGTCAATTCAATACCTTTCGATTTTGCTGTCGCTTTAATTTTTCCCCAGATTGTGGTTGACCTCATGGTGTCGAGAAGATCGTGACCAGACATGGTAAGTCGCGGGTTATGAAGACCATAACTGAATAATCCATCTGCTGACCTTGAAACTTGCAAGCCATCTATGTATCCATTATTAACCAGCAACTCATAGTGCCCAAAAATGCGGCTCTCAATAGCCCGATGTTCTTTTAGCTGCGATTCATAAGTATCCCATCCTTGGTCCGTCAAGTCTGGCTCTGGAGGAATCCCAGAAAAAAGCTCCTTTTCCTCCTCAACATCAGCAAGTTGCTTACGTATCAAATCCCAGTCTCGCTTCATTGTATGTACTTGTTGTATGTGAGATTAAACGGACATTGCCCAGCTATAATTAGACATCCTAAATGACGCAAAACATTGCGTCAAACAGTTGCCTAATTCATTTTTTAAATTTAAAGCATTCATAATTTCAGTAGCTTATGAAGATTTAGCCTTTCCTAATAAAAATGCAAAATCCGGCAAATAACCCACCCGAAAATCCGCCAAAACGGCTGGATCAAGTGCGGGCTAAAATTCGCTTGAAACATTTACAGTATTCGTACCGAACAGGCTTATACGGACTGGATTAAACGCTATATTCTGCATTCTGACAAGCGTCATCCGCACGATATGGGCGCTAGTGAGATGATGCAATTTCTTACGCATTTAGCCGTCCAGCGCATTGACGGCGCAAAAACCCAGGCTGCAAAACGCTAAGGTGCGGACCGTTTCTTGTCAATCCCGGATCCAGACTCAGCAGGACGAAACATGCTTGGCTAAACGGCCTATCGGTTATCGGGCGAACTCCATTAACACGTTTCGTTTTAGTATGGCGTTGAAATTTTTTGGCCGGTTTTCATAAATCATTACTTGCCCATCCTCTGGCGTATGCTTATGCTAAATTGCCGCATAATAACTAGCCAAGGAGCGCCGCATGCCTTCATCCCACTATATCCGCTGGTTTAACGAACTCACCATCAACGACATCCCTTTGGTCGGCGGTAAAAATGCCTCCTTGGGCGAGATGTACCGGGAACTGGCCGGACAAGGCGTGATTGTACCGAACGGGTTTGCGATTACCGCGGAGGCTTATCGTTACATGCTGGACCGGGCCGGGGCCTGGGACAGGCTGCATGAATTCCTGGATGCGGTGGATGATGCCGATGTCACCGACCTGACCAGGCGCGCCCAACTGGCCCGCGATCTGGTGTATGCGGCGCCGTTACCCGGCGATTTGCAGCAGCAGATTCTGGCTGCCTTTGCGCAATTGCAACAGCAATACGGCGAGGATTTGACCGTGGCGGTGCGCAGCTCGGCTACCGCCGAGGACTTGCCGACCGCCAGCTTCGCCGGCCAGCAGGACACTTATCTGAATATCCGCGGCGGACACGCTTTGCTGGATGCCTGCAAACGCTGCTTCGCCAGTCTATTCACCGACCGCGCCATTCATTACAGGCTGGATCAGGGTTTCGATCATTTCAAAATCGGCCTGTCGATCGGGGTGATGAAAATGGTGCGCTCGGATTTAGCGGCCAGCGGGGTGATGTTTTCGCTGGATACCGAGTCCGGTTTTAACGATGCGGTATTCATTACCGGCGCATACGGCTTGGGCGAAAACGTGGTGCAGGGCGCGGTCGACCCGGACGAGTTTTACGTGCATAAGCCTACTTTCGAGCAAGGTTTCCGCTGCGTGTTGCGCCGCACTTTGGGGGCGAAAAAAATCAAAATGGTCTACAGCGACGGCCGCACCCGCGAGCCGATCCGTAATATCGCCACCGCGCCGGAAGAGCGCGGCCGCTTTTGCATAGACGACGACGATGTACTGACCCTGGCCGATTATGCGTTAAAAATCGAAAAGCATTACGGCCGGCCCATGGATATGGAATGGGCCAAGGATGGACTGGACGGCAACTTGTATATTGTGCAGGCCCGGCCGGAAACGGTGGCTTCGCAGCGTAGCGGCCATGTGCTGGAGCAATATCGGCTTAACCAGTCGGGCGAGGTCATCGTTAAAGGCCATGCCGTGGGCAGCAAGATTGCGGTGGGCACGGCGCGGGTGATCGACAATGTCGCCAAACTGCATACTTTCAAACCCGGCGAAGTGCTGGTGGCGGATATGACCACGCCGGACTGGGAGCCGGTGATGAAGACCGCCGCCGCCATCGTCACCAACCGCGGCGGCCGCACCTGCCACGCCGCCATCATCGCCCGCGAACTGGGCGTGCCGGCGGTGATCGGTTGCGACAATGCCACCACCGCCATATCCAGCGGTAGCCAGGTGACGGTGTCTTGCGCCGAAGGCGATATGGGCAAGGTTTACGCCGGGCCATTGGATTTTGCCGTTCAACATACCGATTTGGCGAATATGGCGCGCCCCAAAACCAAAATCATGCTGAATCTGGGTAACCCGGAGCTGGCCTTCAAGCACAGCTTTTTGCCCAACGACGGCGTCGGGCTGGCCCGGATGGAATTCATCATCACCGAATATATCAAGGCCCACCCCATGGCTTTGATCCATCCGGAAAAAGTGGCCGATGCCGGCGAATTGCTGAAATTACGGGAATTGACCGAGGGCTACGACAGGCCGGAAGAGTTTTTCATTCAGCGTCTGGCGGAGGGCGTCGGTACCATCGCGGCGGCGTTTTATCCCAAGCCGGTGGTGGTAAGGATGTCGGATTTCAAGACCAACGAATACGCCACGCTGTTGGGCGGCCGTTGGTTCGAGCGCGACGAGGCGAATCCGATGATCGGTTTTCGCGGCGCCTCGCGTTACGTGCATCCGGCCTATGCCGAGGGCTTTGCCCTGGAATGCGCGGCAATGCTGCGGGTCAGGGAGCGGATGGGATTAAAGAATATGGTATTGATGATTCCCTTCTGCCGCCGGATCGAGGAAGCGCAAAAGGTATTGGCTTATATGGCCGCATGCGGCTTACAACGCGGACAGGATGGGCTGGAAATCTACGTGATGTGCGAGATTCCGAACAACGTTATTCAGATCGACGCCTTCGCCGAATTGTTCGACGGTTTCTCGATCGGCTCCAACGATCTTACCCAATTGACGTTGGGCGTGGATAGGGATTCCGAAATGGTCGCCAACGATTTCGACGAACGCGATCCCGGCGTCAAGGAAATGATCCGCCTGGCGGTGGAAGGTTGCCGGCGTAACGGTAAACATTCCGGCCTGTGCGGCCAGGCACCGTCGGATTATCCGGAAATGGCGGAGTATTTGGTGGAAATCGGTATCGATTCCATGAGCCTGAACCCCGATACCGTATTGAAAACCACCCAAGCAATTTTGGATTTGGAACAACGCTTGGGGCGTTGAGGCCTTGCCGGCGATTCGGCACTGGCCGGGAATGAAGATTTCTCGGCAAGGGCCGCCGCATTCCCTTACCATTACGCCTTTACAATACAGCTTCTCTAACGAGCTATCCCGTTGGCCGGCATTAAGCCAAAGCCGTGATCGGATTTCGATTTTTTTTGCAGTATCGATAAACCGGTGGCCGTTTAATTTCCGCCAGCATCCGTTGTATGCCTTGAAAAGGACGAAATTATAGTGATGTGGCTGCGTACCAGCTGTGAAATGAGCTTTGAAGTCAGTGTCTCCACCCCGTTTATCTTGATGTTGCGGCCGCGTAACGGCGCCAATCAATGGGTGGCGCGCGAGTCGTATATGATTAAGCCCAATGTGCCGGTGTTCGAATTTACCGACGATTACGGCAATCTTTGCCAGCGGCTGATTGCCGAGCCGGGTTTGTTTGCCATCCGTACCAGTGCCGATATTCATACCAATGAGCATATCGAGGTTTGTCCGGGCGCGCCCTTTGAGGAAGTGCAAAATCTGCCGAACGCGGTATTGACGTATCTGTTGCCGACCCGTTATTGCGAGTCCGATCGCTTCATCGATCTGGCGCGGGAGCTGGTCGATAACGTGGCGCCGGGCTACGACCAAGTCGCGACAATCAATCAATGGATACGCCGGAATGTGCGCTTCAATCCGGATTCGCCGTATTTTCAGATGTCGGCGGTGGAGGTCAACCAGGCCCGGGAAGGGGTGTGCCGCGACCTGGCGCATTTGGGCATCGCCTTGTGCCGGGCCTTGTGCATACCGGCCCGCATGGCGGTGGGTTATTTACATGGTTTGCAGCCGATGGATTTTCACGCCTGGTTCGAGGCTTATGTCGGCGGCCGCTGGTATAGCTTCGATCCCACCCAGCCGGAACCGCGCGGCGGCCGAGTCATTGTGGCATATGGGCATGACGCCGCCGACGTGGCGATCTTTACCCAATTCGGCCCGGCCTTGTCGCCGATCCATATGGCGGTGGCCGTCGAAGAATTGAGCGGGCCGCCGGAGTAAGGCGATATGCAGCGTCTGCGTATCCAGCATGTGACGGAGTACCGGTTTTTAAACGCCGTCACCCTCTACCAGCACCAATTATTATTGCGGCCGCGGGAAGGCCATGACGTGCGTATCGAGTCGTCGAAGCTGACTATCAGTCCCGCCTACAGCATCAAGTGGTATCGGGATGTATTCGATAATTCCGTGGCGGTGGTGAATTTCCAGCAGCCGGCCAACAGGCTCAGCATTGCCAGCGAAGTGGTGATTCAGCATTACGAGCCATCGCCGTTGAATTTTTCCGTCGAAGAATATGCCTTGAATTATCCCTTTGTGTATAAAGAGTCCGAGCGTATCGATCTGGCCGCCTATCAGCAACCTTTGTTTCTGAGCGACCAACCGGCGGTCATGGCTTGGCTGCGGGAGATAGGCCTACATGCGCGCAGCATGGAAACCCTGTGTTTGCAGGAAAAATTGAATCAGGCCATCCACGGCCGGTTTCGGTATCAAATGCGCGAAGAAGCCGGCGTGCAATCGCCGGCGCAGACTCTACGCATGGGCAGCGGATCCTGCCGGGATTACGCCACGCTGTTCATGGAGGCCTGCCGCTGCCTAGGCTTGGCCAGCCGGTTTGTCAGCGGTTACCTGCACGCGCCGGCCACCGAGGCCGGCAATGCCTCGACGCATGCCTGGGCCGAGGTCTATCTGCCCGGCAAGGGCTGGCAGGGTTTCGATCCCACCGTGGGCGAAATCACCGGCAACCGCCACATTGCCGTCGCCGTGGCGCGCAATCCGGAATCCATCCCGCCGGTATCCGGCAGCTTCATCGGCCCCGGCCCTACCTTGCCGGTCATGCTGGTCAATGTGCAGGTGAATTTGTTGGGCTGACGGGCTAGTCGCCCATGTCGCTTGCATTGGTTTGCTCGGCCCATTTAGCGTCTTCGATGAACTTGTGCGCCAGAATAGGAAATAGCAATACCGAGATCATGCCGGCACTTACTAAAACAGCCGCGCGGTCGGGCGGTAACAGGCCGGAAGAGACGCCAACTTCGGAAATAATCATGATTAAGGGGAGGCCGGTGGCGGAATACAGGGCAAACGGCAGTCTGTCCGATGGTTTCAACAGGTTTTTGTAAAGCAGTACCGGTGCGCCGCGCACTAATAACAGCAAACCCAATAAAGCGATAATTTGCACCGGCACCAAGGGATCGGCCCATAAGGCACTGATGTCGAATCGCATGCCGGCCAGAATGAAGAAAAACGGAATCAAAAAGCCGTAACCGATCGCATCGAGTTTATAGCGCAAAATAGCACCGCCTTCGTTGCGGGTGGTCAGGTTGACCACCAAGCCGGCGGCAAAAGCGCCAATCACCACATTAATGCCGAATTGATAGGCCAGTGCCACCAACAATGCCTGTACCGCGATGCAGATACGTACCGGAAACTGGCCGCCCTGTTTCATGGCTTGGGCAATCAAATCCATCCATTCCGAGGTGCGTACCCGTATCGCCATATCGGCAACTAAAAAGGTAATGCCGACAAAAACCAGCATTAATAAAGTGTGCCAGACCGTACTGTGGGTGGGGATCAGTAAAAATGTGATAACCATCAAAGGACCGAATTCGCCCATCGCGGCGGCGGACAACAATAACTTGCCGAAGTCGGTGTTGAGGGTGCCGGCTTGCTTCAATATGGGGGCCACGATACCTAGCGCCGTTGTCGATACGGCAACCGCGGCCAGTACCGGGGGTGCTTGAATCAGGCCGATGCCATGAAATATATTCATGAAAACGATGGCGATGGCAAAAGACATCAGCCAACCGCTGATGGATAGCGTTAATGGCTTGCCCTGCATTTGCTCAAGATCGATTTCCAGGCCCACCATAAATAACAGAAATGTCAGGCCTAATTCGCCCAGCAAGGCCACCAGACCGTCAGTCGGTGCCAGATTCAAAATATGCGGGCCGATCAGCATGCCTAATAAAATTTCCGCTACCAGCAGAGGCATGCGGAGGCGGGTGGGTATCTGGATGAGCAACGGAGCCAGCGCTGCCGCAAGGGCGATAAAAAAAAGTTCGCTATGAAGATTTTCCACGGCAGTCTCCGTATTCGTTATTGTGGCTTATGGGACCGGGCCTGATGGCGTGCGGCCGTGATAGCTTACACACCATCGGTTAATAATCGTCTTGGCCAGTCTAGGGGGAGTGCCGTCCCACTGTCAAACCTTATTCCAGCGGTTTCGGGGCGCAAAATCGGCCGATTTTGTTTGTCGGCGCATGCCGAAAATAGGTTTCGGCGGCTGGATCGGTTCGCGGCGAAAGCGTGGCGAAACCGGCAACAATCCCAAGTCCAACCCCGCCCAATTTAACGGATAAATACCTATTTTGACCAAGCGATGAAAACTTGAATATGGCCAACCCTTAACCGTGACTGCCAACCATGCCTGACCGGGAAGCGCTGGAAAACGTTGCTCGACACACTTCGCCGAATTCACGCCCGCAAAAAATTTAAGCCTCACCCCAGCCGCACAATCACCGCCGTCCGTAAGCGGTTTTTACCGAAGCAGGACATGCGTTCGAAATCCTCCCTGGCGACCGGAATAAACTGGCAATCCAGCTCGCTTTGCCTGCCTTCTTCCGGATCCGGATCGTGCATGTACAGGCAGTCGTTGTCGAAGCCGCTCATCACCACCCAATGCGGAGCTTTTTTGCCGTCCATCGCGAAGGTACTGATCAAGATCAACGGGATGGCGCCAGCCTCGAAGGCGGCGATCAAATCGTTTTGGGTGATGTTGGCGTAATTGACGGTCAACCCCTGCTGACCGGCGTCGCGCTTGAAGCAGCTGTCCACCAGTTCGATCACTTGTTTCTTGTCTTCGTTGCGTACACTATCGATGAACAGCGGGCCGGCCTGATTGATCCAGACCTCTACCGAAAAGCCGCGCCGCTTGGCCGCCAGCGCCAATCCGGTCGGGTGGCAGCCGCCGTGGCCGGAGGTCATGAAAATAGTGGTGGCTTCCCGCCATAAATTAATTTCCTCTTCCCGCGACGGCAGATAATTTTTATCCAACGCATGCATGGCCATCATCAAGGCCGTCGGCCCGCAAGTGAACGGCGTGGTTTGCCGCAGCCAATGTACTTGCCTGTGTTGGGGGGTATCCCGATAGCGGCGGATACGCTTCTGGTAGCGCAGGGCGTCTTTATGGTCTTCGTAATAATCGCGGTAAAAACCGAACTTCTGAAACCCCAGCGTCCGATACAGCCCGATGGCCGGGGCATTATCGACACTGACTTCCAGCCGCAAATACAACCGGCCATCCTCGCGCGCGGCTTGTTCGCCGGCCAGCATTAGCGCCTTGGCTATCCCCTGCCCCCGCAGTTGCGGCAGCACCGCCAACGAATAGACTCGCGCCAGGCGGGTGCCGGGGTAATAAATGATCAGAATATAGCCGCATACACCCGCCCCGCTTTCCGCCACCAACAAGGCCCGGTGCGGCGTCGTCAGCCAGTGCCGAAAGCTGCGGCGGCTCAGGCGATCGGTATCGAAGCTGGTTGTTTCCAGCGCTACCAATGCCTCCAAATCGGCCATTTGCGCGGCGCGTATCCCGATACTCAAGCCGATACTCCCCGCAACGCCTGCACGACGACCTGGCGGGCGCGGAACAAGACCATTTCCCGCCAAGCCGGATCGGCCGGATTAAAATGCCGGCGCATCAGTTTGCCGTGGGCGATGCGTTCCGCCTCATTGCCGGTTTGCGCCCATAGTTGATGATCCCGCAACAGCACGTCGAACAGCTGGTCGGTGCTGTAGGTACCGAACTCCAGCGTAACATAGCAACCGCTGCCGTCCATCGCGGCGTGCCACAAATAATCCAGCAAGCCCAGTTTGGGCACCGAGCTGGAGGTACCCGCCCATGGCAAGGTTACCGAATCGCCATACCATTGCCGGGCCAGCGCCGCCCCGGCACTGTCGGGGGCATGGTCGCAGATGATTTCGCCATACCCATAGGCTCCTAGGCCGGTGTGTAAATCGACCACGGCCAAACGGCGCTCGGCCAGACCGTATTGTTGAATCAAATCCTCGCAAACCAAGCGGCCGTGGGCCGGCTGGGTACCGCCGTAAAACGGCCCCGTGGGATCCAGATATTGACCGCCGCTGACGGCTTTTTCCAATGCCGGCCGGCCATGGGCGTCGCCGAATGCTTGCAGGGCGGCGCGTCTGGCTTGCGGGTCGGCCATGAATATCGCCGGCCGCAGCAACCGATATTCCGGCGTTTCCGGCAAGGGCCTGGAAAAATCCACTGCATTGCGATTCAAATCCACCCCATCCTGATCGCAACGCCGCGACCAAGCGTATCCCCAGGGCGTCAAAGCATGGACCAGCAACAAGGCGGTCCGCTCGGGAATGACCAAATCGAACTCCGTCAACAGACGCAACAGATCGATTTGCGCGGCGCTGCCGGCAAAGCCTTCCACGCCGTGGGTGCCGGCGATGACAACCACAACATTGGCGGCCTGTTGTTCGCCTATCCAGACGCTATCGGTCTGCAAGGTTTCGCCGTCGGGCCCGGCACCGGCACAGGGATAAGTGCGAACTTCCGGCGGATAAGGCAGCGTAGCCAATTGCCGCAGCCATCTTTGGCGCGCGCTGGCATAATCGGGCGGGAAAACCTCGGTATCGATAGCGGTGAAGGCGAAACGGACAGTCATAGGTTTAGGCGGAAGTTTCCAGGTTAACATCAGGTTTCAATGGTACTCCTTGTTCCCGATTTTTGACATTCATCCGTCTAGCAGGCAAGGCCGCCAACCTCCGGTTCTTATTAGTGTCGCTGGCGCGACGGCTTGATTTTGATGTCGGTTCTCGGACCGACGGCCGCGATACTTTCGCTACGAAAACCATCCCTGGTTTTCTCCCCGCGGGCCAGCCTATCGGCTGTTCAAATTCGCTCCCGGCGAATTTGTGCGTCGCCTCGGCAACTGCTCCCGGCGTTGCTCTACCTCCTGCATCCATGCAATCGAAAAGAAAGTATCCAAAGACAAATCTGCCGGGAGCAGATTTGGACGTCAACGGCGCACGAAGTGCGAGTGCCCGGATGGCACGAGTCAGCAGGCGACCCGGTGCCGCTTGTATCCTGCGCTCCGAAGGATTTGAACGGGAGAAAACCCCGCCGTGAAATTCAAAGGCGTTTAATATTTGCGAGGTTTTG
>NZ_JANIBK010000028.1 GCF_024505165.1 Methylomonas rivi | reverse complement strand
TGGGCACCCTGGGAAAACCGCGGCGCGGGCCCAGCATCATGGCGGCAACCAAGGCGGCCACGCCGCCGGAGACATGCACGACGATGCCGCCGGCAAAATCCATCACGCCCAATTGCGCCAGCCAGCCGCCGCCCCATAGCCAATGGCAAACAGGTACATAAATCAGCAATTCCCAGCAGGCCGCGAACCACAACAAAGCCGAGAATTTCATGCGCTCGGCAACGCCGCCGACGATCAAGGCGGGCGCGAAAATCGCGAATGTCAGGTGATACATGCAGAACACGGTTTCCGGCAGATTGTCCCTGATGCTGTCGGCGTTCATGTTCAGCAGCGAAAATGCGGAAAAGCCGCCCAGCAACTGTTGCCAGCCGCCGCCATCGCTCAGGGCCAGACTGTAACCGCCCAGCAGCCATAAAACGGACACCAGCGAGGTAATGGCAAAGCATTGCATCAACACCGAAAGCACATTTTTGGTGCGCACCAAACCGCCGTAAAACAACGCCAGACCGGGCACTGTCATGAAGAGCACCAGACCCGATGCGGTCAAAATCCAGGCCGTATCGGCGGCGTTTAGCTGATCCGCGCCGGCGAATCCGGGCCATACAGCCGACATGAAACAGACGGCAATGGTCGTAGTATTGATGCGGCGTTTCGGCATGGTTCTTCTCTCGGCAAGAATGTCGCCCCAAAATGAGGCGTTTTGAGAGAATATTGCACCAATATGGTTCGATTGGCAATATGCATCGATTTTCCATGCCGGTTTTTTTCTTAATAGGCCGGCATTATGATCGCTTATCGCTTTTGCATTATGTAACTGGCAGTATGGGGTCTCGATTGATTTGTTCTACGCCAATACGTTTCAGGGTGAGGAGAAGATACACTGGCGTATTAAAGCGCTCGACGACGGCGCAACCGTTTCGTGTCGAATTTAGGTATGTTTTATCTGGGAAAATCGGCTGACTAGGCGTCGCGTTTGATGGGCATATTCCATCTTAAATCAGCCATCGATTCCATACGATTACCTCAGTACGGTGCGCTTCACGCTTTTTAGCACCCACCCCATCTCGCCATACGGTGCGAAGATTGAATCGGTGAATTTAAAGTTAACCTGCCCCCAAATTATCTCGTGGAATGGGTGGCGGATTTCCGTCAAACATTTCATGGCTGTTGCCACTCGATATGACAAATTAAAACGCAATTTTGAAAGCGTCATCGCTTTGGCTTGCGCTTTCATATGGTTACCCATGTAAAACGGCGACAGCCCCTAGTTACAAGTTAGGATGAGTTATTCCCACAAATTACTTAATTGAAACGTATGCGATGCAAACGGCGGCGAGCTGACCGGATCGTCATCTTTTAATGTTTGCTGTAAAGACCAGTGTCCGTCGATTAGCTGATAGACCTCCAAGGTTTGCAGGATGGGGTCGATCAGCCACAAAAAAGCCAACCCCAGTTGGGCGTAAATAGGCATTTTTTCGCTGCGGTCTATTTTTGTCGTGGAGGGCGACAGGATTTCGCAAATCCAGTCGGGCACTGTTTCAAACCAGGCGGTTTCGGGGAGTTTGGGCATGCGTTGCTTGCGCCATCCCGCCAAGTCGGGGACTAGAATATGGCCGCCCAGGTGCAGTTCGGGTTCGTCGATGATCCACCAGCCATCTTCTCGATCGGAATGCCCACGAAATAATGAACCAATTTCTACGCCCAGCGCCGAACTGGTTAGCGCATGTTTGGGGGCGGGTCGCGGGCGAACCTCCAGACGGCCATTGACGATTTCCCCCACCAGATGTTCCGGCAGGTTCAGTATGTCTTCGTAACTGGGAAATTTATAGGCCGGATTAGCCATGGTCGAGTCCTCTGTGTGTTGAGTGCACTATTCATCCGTGATATCAAACAGCACGTCTTCGTAAATGTCGCTCAATGAGCACGTCAGCGCCAATGCGGGCAGGGTTATGATTTCTTCGGCATCCGAGTAGCTGTGCAGTAGCCAGTCGTTATTGTCCTGGCGGGTAAAGCTGTCGATCAGCATGCGTTTGCTATCGATCAGCCAATAATGTTGCAGGCTGTCCAGTTGTCGGTAGGCCTTAAATTTTTCGCCGCGGTCGAAGGCTTCCGTTGAAGGTGATAATACTTCGGCAATGAATGACGGGTATTGTTTGTACAGCTTATTGTCGCGGTCTTTACCGTCGCAGCTGACCAGGACGTCGGGGTAGAAAAAAGCGTCGGCTTTTTCAACCCGTACTTTCATATCCGAGATATACACGCGGCAGGGGCTGTTTTTGAAGGCCTGCTTGAGTATAAAAAATAAATTACCGGCAATAGTGACATGGGCGTCGGAAGCGCCCACCATGGCCCAGACTTCGCCGGCCATAAATTCATGCTTAAAGTCTGCGCTGGCTTCGCCTTGCAGGTAGTCTTCCGGTGAGAGGGGGAATTTTTCTGCGAGTGACATAAGGTTTTCCTGCTAATAACGAATGCCGCGATTCTACTGCGCATTGCCCGCTGAAGGAATAGCGCGGCGCTAAAGGGGGGCTTTGCGATAGGGTGCTAATGTTTCATGCATGTATCAAAAAATCGCGCGTTTCCGGGTATGTTTCATTATGAAACTTTCGGCGGTTGTTTCTTGACGGAACCTCCTTTTATAAACAATAACTTAAAAACAAGTCGGGCGTTAAAAACTTGGCACGTGATTTGATATTAAATTATTAGTTTTTACTAATTCTTTAGAGTGGGAGCCAAGCCATGATTTTTAGACAGCTGTTTGAAACCGAGACCTCCACCTACAGTTATTTGCTGGGTTGCGAACGCACCCGGCGCGCCTTGTTGATCGACCCGGTGGCTTCGGAAATCGAGCAATATCTGCAATTGTTGCACAACCTGAATTTAAAACTGATTTATACCCTGGAAACTCACGTACATGCGGATCACATCACCGCGGCCGGCCAATTGCGGGAGCAAGTCGGCAGTAAAAGCGTGGTACACCGGGATGCCGGTGCCCAGTGCGCGGATTTGTTGGTCACCGACGGGGTGACGTTGCAGGTGGGAGACTTGGATTTGGAAGTACGGCATACACCGGGCCATACCGGCGGCTGTGTCAGTTATGTGATGGCCGACCGGGTGTTTACCGGCGATGCGTTATTGATCGGCGGCAGCGGCCGTACCGATTTTCAACAAGGCGATGCCGGTCTGCTGTATGACAGTATCACCCGTAAATTATTCAGCTTGCCTCCCGATACCCTGGTGTATCCGGGGCATGATTACCAGGGCAATACGGTATCGACCATCAAGCAGGAAATCGCCAAAAATAGCCGTTTGGGCGGCGGCCGGACCCGGGAAGAATTCATCGCCATCATGCAGGATTTGAAACTGGCTTATCCCAAATTCATCGATAAAGCCTTGCCGGCCAACCAGTCTTGCGGGCTGGCTGTTGAGCGGGATTAGGAGCCTATCATGTTGCTGACCTTGTCGCTGTCTCTTGTCATCGGTTTATTGCTGGGATTGTTGGGCGGCGGCGGCTCGATTCTAACCGTGCCCATGCTGGTGTACCTGTTGAACGTGGAACCGAAAACCGCCATTGCCACCTCGTTTGTAGTGGTCGGCATTTCCAGTTTGATGGCGTTGATCCCGCACGCCCGCCGCCGCTCGGTATGCTGGAAAAGCGGGTTGGTTTTCGGTTTGTCCGGCATGTTGGGGGCTTTCGCCGGCGGGCGCTTGGCCGCGCATTTTTCCTCGGATTTGCTGATGTCGTTATTCGGTTTGATCAGTCTGTCAACCGGGTTATTGATGCTGAGAAGGCATAAGGGCCAAGCCGATGCCGATGCAAAGATGCAGCCCATTTCGGTCTGCCCGTTAAAAGTACCGTATTTGCGGGTGCTATTCGACGGTTTTTTCGTGGGCGGCCTGACCGGTATGGTGGGAGTAGGCGGCGGCTTTTTGATCGTGCCCGCCTTGACCCTGCTGGTGGGCCTGCCGATGCACGGCGCTGTCGGTACCTCTTTATTGATCATTGTGATGAATGCCTTGGCCGGTTTAGCCGGTTACAGCCAGCATGCGGCGTTGGATGTGCCCTTGACAATGATTGTTACGGCCGGCGCCTTAGTCGGTAGTGGCTTGGGGGCGGTGATTTCCGGTTATATCAAGCCGGCTTGGCTGCGTCGCGGTTTCGGTGCGATGGTGGTTGGCGTCGGTATTTATGTGTTGTCGCAATCCTTGACCGAGGATTTAATCAGCGACGGCCAAGCCTGGTTTAGTCATGCGCACGCTCCGGTTTGGTTGATATTCGGTTTACCCTTGGTTTTGAGTCTGTTTCGCATCGGCAGCTGGATACATAAAACCGATAGCGTCATTCTCGGATCCCACAACTCGCTGAATGAGCGCTAATATTATGAAACCGGAACGTTTTAATGCGTTACATGCCAGTCTGAAAGTCTGGTCGGACGAGCTGGGCAATCTGCTGATCGAAGCCTTTCATTATCTGGCTTTGTTCGTGATTGGCGCCAGTATCGTCTGGTCGGCCGTATTCAGTTACATCGGCATGATGTCGCAAGGCCACGCCACCATCGGCGATATTCTGCTACTGTTCATTTATCTGGAGCTGGGGGCGATGGTGGGGATTTATTTCAAAACCAACGTCATGCCGGTACGCTGCCTGATTTATGTGGCCATTACCGCGCTGGCTCGGTTGGTGATTGCCGACGTGTCCGCCCATCACGAAGCCGGCATGGGCATGTTGTGGGTATCCGCGGCGATCTTGTTGCTGGCGATATCCACCCGGGTAATCATGAAACCGCCGTCGGACAACGGCTGAGTCCGGCAACGACAAGGAGGTTGCAAAATATAACTATTATAAAAATGATCGTTTCAGATCGAGGAGCTGCTATGTCAAGTTCAACCAATCCTTCCCGCCGCCGCTTTTTTACCCAAACCGGTGCCGGACTGTTAGCTTGGGCAGGGTTGCCCGGCTGGTTACAAGCCATGGAAGGAATGGGAGACATGCCGAAAATGGCGCCGCGCAAGGCCTCGGCGAATATTCACCCGGATGTGGAAATCGAGTTGGTCTGCAAACCCTCAAGCGTGGGAATCTTGCCCGGTCAACCGACCCGGGTTTTACAGTATGCCGCCAAGCTGATCAAGGGGCCGGCGAATACATTGACGGAAATTCCCGGTTCCTACTTGGGGCCGGTGCTGCGGTTCGAAAAAGGCCAAAAAATCAGGATCAATCTGCATAATCAACTTGATACTCCTACCATAACCCATTGGCACGGCCTGCATGTGCCGGCGGAAATGGATGGCCATCCGCTGTATCAAATCGACAAGGGTGAGATCTTGGTCTACGAGTT
Source organism: Methylomonas rivi (assembly GCF_024505165.1). Taxonomy (GTDB): domain Bacteria; phylum Pseudomonadota; class Gammaproteobacteria; order Methylococcales; family Methylomonadaceae; genus Methylomonas; species Methylomonas rivi. Next base: position 32,787 of record NZ_JANIBK010000028.1, on the reverse strand, counting down.
CGAGATGCTGAATCGCGCCAGCATGAACATCTACCATCCCCATACGCATAACCTTACCGGCGAACACGTTTATCGCGGGCTGGCCGGCGCGATACTGGTCAACGATGCGGAAGAGCGCAAACTGGAACTGCCCGGCGGCGAATACGAAGTGCCGATCGTGATTCAGGACCGTTTGTTCGATAGCAACAATCAATTGATTTACGCCCGGCACATGCATGACCGCATGATGGGTTTTTACGGTGACCGGATTTTAGTGAACGGTTTGCCGAACTTTCATCTTGATGTAGCCAGTCGAGCTTACCGGCTCCGCGTTTTGAACGGCTCGACGGCGCGCATTTACAAGCTGGCCTGGGACGACAATACGCCGATTACCGTGATCGGCACCGATGGCGGCTTGCTGGAAACCCCGGTTAAAAAGCCGTATGTAATGCTGGCTCCCGGCGAACGCCTGGATATATGGGCCGATTTCAGCGGCCGCAAACTCGGTTCCCGCCTGCAACTGCGCAGCCGGGAATTTTCCGGCGCATTGCCGGGCATGATGGGCGGCGGACGAGGCATGCGGGGCGGCATGCACGGTTCGGGCTTGCCTCTAGGCAGCGATTATCCGATTTTCAGCGTCAAAGTGACGCGGCAAATCAGCGACAGTCCGACCTTGCCGAAAAAATTGTCTACTATTAAACGCTATACCGTGGCCGATACCGCCAATCCGAGCAAGCCCGTGCCGATAGCCATTTCCGAAGGGCCGATGAAGATGGTATTGAACGGCCGGCCTTATGCGTTTAACGATGTTCAGCCCAACGAGCGGATTCCGGTCGATACCGTGCAACTGATGGAAATATTCCACACCCACGGCGGCGGTCATGGCGGAACGGCAAAACCCGACATGCAACACGGCGGCGAAGAAAGCGGGCGTAAGATGGGCGGTATGAGGATGCGCGGCATGAATCATGAAGACGGCGGCATGGGTATGGGAATGCGGCATGGCGGCGGCGAGCAAGGCGGCCACAAAATGGGCGGCATGATGGGCGGCGGCAGGGGCATGATGATGTCCATGGCGCATCCGATACATCTGCACGGCCAGTATTTTCAAATCCTCAATCGCAGTCTGGACGGTCCAGAGAGTGCCGGCTATGCCTCGGTCAAGCATGGCTTTATCGAAGGCGGCTGGAAAGACACTGTGCTGGTGATGCCGGGCGAACGGGTCAAAATTATCAAGCCGTTTCAAGATTTCAAAGGCCTGTTCATGTTTCATTGCCATAATCTGGAACACGAAGACATGGGCATGATGCGCGACTTTTCCGTTGAATAAACGGTATAACCGGCTACCAGGAGGGTAATGGCATGGCGACGCAACATAAGCATTTTAAAGTCGATGGCATGCAATGCGCGGGCTGCGAAGACATCATCGTCGAAGCGGTTGCGGGCTTGCCCGGCGTCGGAACCGTCTCGGCCAGTTACACGCGACAGCGGGTGGATGTGGTTTACGACGATAACCTGATTGGGCTGGCGGCGATTCGGCAGGCTATCGTTAACAAGGGTTATAGCGTCAACCCGCCTAAGCGGCGGCGTTTGACCGTGCTGCGGAGCATATCGGCTTTTTTACTGCTGTTGGCGATTGTCGGCGGCGTGGCGCTTTGGGGTAAGAGCCAAATGCCCGCCGTGATGCAAATGATGGAGCCGCGGGCCGGTTACGCCATGCTGTTCGGCATCGGCTTTTTGACCGGGTTTCATTGCATCGGCATGTGCGGCGGTTTCGTGGTCGGCTATACCGACGCCAGCCGCTCCAAGCTCGGGCAAGTCATTGCGCATTTGAACTATGGATTCGGAAAAACCCTGTCCTATACCGTTTTAGGCGCCGGTTTCGGCTTGCTGGGCGCAACGATTGCCATTACCCCGCAAATTCGCGGTATCGCGGCTTTGGCCGCCAGCGCGTTTTTGCTGTTGTATGGCTTGAAAATGCTGAATGTATTCGGCTTTTTACGCCGTTTTACCTTGCGCTTGCCCGGTGCGTTGAATCGCCGAATCAATGCCGGGATACGCAAACAACGCAATGCGCTGACCACCGGCCTGTGGAGCGGGTTACTGCTCGGTTGCGGTCCGTTGCAGGCCATGTACATCATGGCGGCCGGCAGCGGCGACCCCTGGCAGGGCGGCATGATTTTATTGATGTTCGGTTTGGGCACCTTGCCGCCGCTGTGGGGGTTCGGCCTGTTCGCCACGCTATTGTCCGCCAATGCCATGCGTCAATTGGCGCGGGTGTCCGGGATTCTGGTGCTGGTGATGGGGGCGATGATGGCGCAGCGCGGCTGGCAGATGCTGAAAACCGGGCAGGCGATGCAGATGCACCAGCCTATGTCGCAGCCGATGCATTAACGGTTTTGCCGGTATGGAGTCATTTCGGTGGGGCGAGGTTTACGCTTTTTTATTATAAAACGGTAATTTTATGATTAACTCAGATTTATTCAAGCCGCGGCTGCCCAAACCCAGCCTGTTGCGCTGGGAAATAGCCGCGGCATTGCTGATCAAAGTCGTGCTGCTGACCGGGCTGTGGTTTTTGATTTTTCGCTGGCAAGACAGGCCCGCCGTTAAGCCGGATCCGGCCGCGCACTTTGCCCTGGCGCCGGCAAAAGCAGCGGCCGCCGCCGAATTCTCTTCTCAACCCTTAACAAAGGAGCCTTCCCATGTTCGGTGATGACATTGTCATGCTGTCCAGGATGCAGTTCGGGCTGACCGCGCTGTACCACTTTTTATTCGTGCCGTTGACCTTGGGCATGACCTTCATCCTCGGCATTATGGAGTCGGTATACGTAATGACCGGCAAAGAGGTGTACAAGGACATGACCAAGTTTTGGGGCAAGCTGTTCGGCATCAACTTCGCGATGGGGGTAACCACCGGCTTGACGCTGGAATTTCAGTTCGGCACCAATTGGGCGTATTACTCGCATTACGTCGGCGATATCTTCGGGCCGCTGCTGGCGGCGGAAGGCTGGATGGCGTTTTTTCTGGAATCGACCTTTGTGGGCTTGTTCTTTTTCGGTTGGGATAAGCTGAGCAAGACCCAACATTTGGTCGTGACCTGGCTGTTGGCCGTGGGCACCAGCCTGTCGGCCTTGTGGATTCTGATCGCCAACGGCTGGATGCAGCATCCGGTCGGCGCCGAGTTCAATTACGAAACCCTGCGCATGGAAATGACCAGCTTCGCCGACGTGTTCTTCAACCCGGTGGCGCAGGTCAAATTCGTGCATACCGTGGCGGCGGGTTACGTGACCGGCTCGATGTTCGTGCTGGGCATCAGTTCCTGGTATTTGCTGAACAAGCGCGACATCGGTTTTGCCAGACGTTCCTTTTCGATTGCCTCGGCGTTCGGTTTGGCTTCGATTCTGTCGGTGATCGTGCTTGGCGACGAAAGCGGCTACACCTCGGGCGAGACGCAAAAAATCAAGTTGGCGGCGATCGAATCGGAATGGGAAACCCACCCAGCACCGGCCAGTTTCACCGTGCTCGGATTTCCGGACCAGCAAAACGAAAAAACCGATTTTGCCATCAAGATTCCCTATGTGCTGGGCCTGATCGCCACCCGTTCGATCGATGAAGACGTGAAAGGCTTGAAAGATTTGCGGGAAGAAAGCGTCCAGCGCATCAAAAACGGCATGCTGGCCTACGGTGAACTGCAAAAATTGCGCGCCGGCGATACCGATCCCGCCACCAAACAAGCCTTCGACGCCCGCAAGGCCGACCTGGGTTACGGCTTATTGCTGAAAAAGTACACCGACAACGTGGTCGACGCCGATGCGGCAACCGTTGCCAAGGCCGCCAATGACACCATTCCCAAGGTCGCGCCGCTGTTTTGGACCTTCCGCATCATGGTGGCCTGCGGCTTTACCATGTTGTTTATTTTCGCCATGAGTTTTTACTACTGCGCGACGCGGGTGGCCGACCAAAAACGCTGGCTGATGCGGATGGCGGTATGGTGTATCCCCTTGCCCTGGATTGCCGCCGAAACCGGTTGGTTTGTGGCTGAATTCGGCCGCCAGCCCTGGACCATTTCCGGCATATTGCCCACGCATATGAGCGTATCCAGCCTCAGTGCCGACCAGCTCTGGTTCAGCATCGGCGGCTTTGCCTTGTTTTACACCGTGTTGTTGATCATCGAGATGTATCTGATGCTGAAATACGTGCGGCTCGGGCCCAGCAGTTTGCATACCGGGCGCTATTGTTTCGAACAAACCGCGGCGGCCCATTAACGCCAGGGAGATAAACATGAAAAAAAACAATTTGATACTCGGCATGCTGTTAACCGCAGCCGCAGCTTCGGCGCAGGCCCAGCCGTCGGCCGATGCGGAAAGACTGGACGCCGTTGCCGAACGCGGCCGGCACGTGATGCCGTTCCATTTGGAAAAAACGCTGCATGTGTTTAACAAAACGCCGCATGGCGGCATTCAACAGGTGATAGCCAAGGATGCCGGCGATGCGGAACAAATCGCTTTGATTCGCCGGCATTTGCTGGACATCGGCCAAGGTTTTAAGCAAGGCGATTTTTCCCGCCAGCGGCGCATACACGGCGACGACATGCCGGGCGTTGCCGAATTGGCGGCGGGTTACGCCAAACTGCATTTCGATTACCGGGAATTGCCGAATGGCGCGGAGATCGAATATTCCGCCGAAGAGTCTAGCCTGATCGATGCGATCCACCGCTATTTCAATGCTCAGCTTAGCGACCATGCCCGGCATGCTGTCGGCGGAAAACCCGAGCAATGTAGGCACAAGATGCATCGCCACGGCGCAATGCGGCCGTCTTTACCCAAGGAGTAAACTATGTTCGATTATGAAACTATTCGTGTGATTTGGTGGGTATTGATCGGCGTGGTTGGTATTGCCTTTGCGCTGACCGAAGGCTTCGATTTCGGCATCGGCACCTTGCTGCCGTTTATCGGCAAAACCGATCTGGAGCGGCGGGTGATCATCAATACCGTCGGCGCCACCTGGGAAGGCAACCAGGTTTGGTTGGTGCTGCTGGGCGGGGCGATTTTCGCCATTTGGCCGGCGGTCTACGCTACCTTGTTTTCCGGTTTGTATGCGGCCATGCTGCTGGTGCTGTTCGCACTATTTTTCCGCCCGGCCGGTTTCGATTACCGCAGCAAACTGGAAAATCCCGGCTGGCGCAATGCATGGGATTGGGCCTTGTTTTTAGGCGGTACGCTGCCGCCTGTTTTAATCGGAGTGTTGGTAGGCAACCTGATATTAGGCCTGCCGTTTCATCTGGATCAGGATTTGCGGACTTTTTACGACGGCTCCTTCTGGGCGCTATTGAGCCCGTTTGCGCTGCTATGCGGTGTGACCGGTTTGCTGTTGACCACCTTTCACGGCGCGCTGTTTTTGAAATGGCGCAGCGAGGATGTGATTCACGACCGCGCCGTATTGGCGGTGGAATTTCTCGGGCCCATGCTGATTGCGGCGTTGAGCGCGGTAATGCTGTGGGTGTTTATCGGCATAGACCGCCCCGAGATTACCCAAATGGCCGGTACCGGAGCGCCCTCCAACCCCTTGCATAAAACCGTCGTCGGCAACGGTGCCGGCTGGATAGAGCATTTTATGCAATATCCCTGGATGTGGTCGGCGCCGCTGGCCGGTCTGGGCGGTTTTGCCATGGCTTGGTGGATGGGCAAGGGCGAGTCCAGAATGGGCGCGTTTTTATTCAGTAGCGTAGGTATTGTCGGTATTGCCTTGAGCGTGGGTTTCGCGTTATTCCCATTCCTGCTGATTTCCTCGACCGATCCGAAATCGAGTTTGACCCTGTGGGATGCCAGTTCCAGCCATTCCACCATGGTGTTGGCATTTTGGATTACGGTAATTTTTCTGCCCATCGTGCTGCTGTATACCCGCTTCGTTTACCGGATCATCTGGGGTAGCGTAACGGAAGCGGCGGTTTTAAAAGACAGTCATACACTTTATTAAGGAGAACGCTATGTGGTATTTCGCTTGGATTTTAGGCGTCGGCTTTGCCGCCGCCTTCGGCATCATCAACGCCATGTGGCTGGAATCGGTTTGCGACATCGATACCCACGGCATCGACCAGTCCTGCGGCACGCTGCGTAAGCCGAATGACTGAGATTGAACGCGGGGCAGGGAAGCGCCCTTAAGCGGGGCTGCCCTTGCTCGAGGCTGTCGTAAAAAGCCGAAGGGGCATTCCGGCCTACCTTTTACGGCAGCCTCTGCTTCGCGTCGGCGGAAAGTACCGCCAAGCCGCCAGAACCAGCAAGGCGAAGACGGAGTATGCCAATGTAAAAACCCAGGCCGGTGCCTCGAGGAAGACGATGCGCTGCAGCCAATGCTCGATGAAGCTCTTGCCGTATACCGCCTCGCCGGCTTGGGCCCGCAGCCAGGATTCCAGAGCCGTCAGCGGGCACAAGGCCCCTAGCCAGGCTTGCGCGGCGACGAATGCGATAGCGCCGAGATGGGCCAGCCGGAACCCCCTGCCGTTGACCCAACGCCACCCGAGCCGGTTTCCGGTAACAACGGCCACGAGTCCGCCGACGACGAACACGATAACGGCGAAGTGCACGACGAGCACTGTATCGGCAAGCAGTCGGTAAGGCATGGCGGCGGTTGGCGACGCTAGCCGGGCGCGAAACGAAACGTTGAAAAAACAAAACCACGCTTAGAGCGAGGCGGGGCTGCTTTTTTACTTATCAGCGGATCGTGCTTATGTGTCATCGGACTGCCGCGGCCCATTCCACGGCTTGGTCCAACTCCGTAAACGTATTATAAAAATGCGGCGAAAAGCGGATGCCGCCGCCGCGCAACGCACACACCACGCCGTTTTGCTGCAAATGCCGATATAAGGCCTGGCTATCATGGCGTTGGTGTTTAAAAACCACGATGCCGGATTTCAGCGGGCTTTGCCGGTCGGACAATAAAATTAATTGCGGGTGGGCGGCAATGGCGGCTTTTAGATAATCGTTGCGCTCTATGACGCAGGCTTCGACAGTCGCCATGCCGGTTTCTAACAGCAAGGACAGACTGGCCGACAGGGCGTGGATACCCAGCATGTTGGGGCTGCCGCATTCGAAACGGCGGGCGCCTGGGTGAATTTCCCAAGGCACATTTTCGTAATTATGGATGTCCTTCATCATGTGCCAGCCGTACTGGGTCAACTTGAGCCGCTCTCGGGCCTCGGCCGTACTGTAAAACACCCCCAACCCTTCCGGGCCCAACAGCCACTTGTGGCCGTCGGCCATCACAAAATCGGCGCGGCAGGCCTGTACGTCGAATTGCACCGCGCCCAGGCTTTGAATGGCGTCGACGCAAAACAGGATGCCGCGCTGTTTGCAAAACTCGCCGATGCGGGGCAAGTCCATGCGCAAGCCGGAGGCAAACTGGATCGAGCTGATGGTGAGCAGTCGGGTTTGACCGTCCACCAGTGCAAACAGAGCGTCTTCGGGTGTATCGGTACTGCTCAGGTCGGCTTCGCGAAATTCGACGCCCTGGTCGGCCAGCGATTGCCAGGGTAGGCGGTTGGAGGGAAACTCCTGGTTGCTGGAAACGATGTTGTCGCCCGCTTGCCAAGGTAAACCGGAAGCCACAAAAGACAAGGCTTCCGAGGTGTTTTTAACCAGCGCAATGTCGTCGGCCGAAGCCGCGTTGAGCAGGGTTTGGAATTGCCGCCGTAATTCGGTTTCTTTCTTCAGCCAATCCAAATAAAAATGCGAGCCGAAGCGGCTGTTTTGCGCGGCAAAAGCTATCACTGCGTCGCTGGTCCGCTTGGGCCAGGGCGCGACGGCGGCATGGTTGAGATAAATCAGGTCGTCGGTGAGCGGGAATTCGGGGTGTTTCATGGCAGGGACACGCTGATTGAAAGTAGGGAGAAGCGGGTTATGGAAAATGTTGCCTTTCGGGGTGCGCAGGCTTCGAGGCCAGCCTGATTTTGCAATCCGTTTTGATTATCCGCCAACAGTCCGGCCGAAACAACTCGATAGCCGCTGCCGCGGTAAGGATCTGCAAATCGGACTGCGGGCAACGCTTGGTTGACAAGGGTATGTGCAACTGATAGTTTTCTCTGGCACTCGGGTATTTAGAGTGCTAACAGTCAGTGTCGGGTGGCGTTGTGATAAGCAATCAGGATTTAAACGAGAGATCGCTGTATTTATTGAAAACCTTGGTGGAGCGTTATATTCATGACGGTCAGCCGGTAGGGTCGCGGGTATTGTCCAAGGACCCGAATCTGAAACTCAGTCCGGCTACCATCCGCAATGTCATGGCGGACCTGGAAGACATGGGCTTGATTCACTCGCCGCATACCTCGGCCGGACGGATGCCTACCGTCAGCGGCTACCGCTTGTTCGTGAATAGTCTATTGACGGTCAAGCCTCTGGAGTCCAGCGAGCTGGACCAATTGCAAAGCAGTTTACTAACGGAACACGACGGGCCGGGCGATGTGCTGAACAAGGCTTCCCGCTTGCTTTCCGACGTCACCAAAATGGCCGGCGTGGTGACCTTGCCGCGCCGGGAAACCGTGACCTTGCGGCATATCGAATTTTTGCCGATGTCCAATACCCGGGTGCTGGTGATCTTTGTCACCGACGGCCAGGAAGTGCATAACAAAATCATTCATACCGACAGGCTCTATAGTCCGGCAGAATTGCAGCAGGCAGCCAATTACCTGAATTCGGTGTTTGCCGGCCGCAGTCTGGCCAAGATCAGGGATTTGATTCTGAAGGAGATGGAGCAAGACCGCAGCCAGGTCAATCAAGGCATGATGGACGCGGTCAGCATGGCGCGGCTGACCTTTGCCCAGCAACCCAAGGACGATTATGTGCTCAGCGGCGAAACCAATCTGATGGGGTTTTCGGAATTATCGGACATGGAGCGGTTGAAACAATTATTCGAAGCCTTCAGCCAAAAACGCGGCGTGATTCATCTGCTGGATCAATGCCTGCTGGCGGAAGGCGTACAGATTTTTATCGGAGAGGAATCCGGCTACCGGGCATTCGACCATTGCAGCCTGGTGACCTCGTCGTATTCCATCAATGACGAAGTGGTCGGCGTATTGGGCGTGATCGGCCCGACCCGCATGGCCTACGAAAAAGTGATTCCCTTCGTCGATGTGACCGCAAAATTATTGGGCGCGGCCTTGAATAGCAAATAAACGCCCTTATCGTTATAGGCAACTTAAAAAATGACAACCTTTGGAGCGAACTATGAGTCATCAGCAATCAAGCCACGAACAGCAATCCGATAGTGAGTTAATCGCTGAAGTGCTTGAGCAAACCAGCGAGACCTTGGCAGAACCGGCCGAAGAAGCGGAAGCCGCGCCGGAAAACGCAGAGATCAGCGTCGAGGTCTTGCAAAAACAATTGGAAGAAGCGCAAAAACAAGCCGCCGACAATCTGGATAAAGCCATCCGTACCCTGGCGGAAATGGAAAATCTGAAAAAACGGGTGCAAAAGGACCTGGACGACGAACGCAAATACGGCTTGGCCAAATTCGCCAAGGAATTGTTGAGCGTATTGGATAGTCTGGAATTGGGCGTACAGGCCGCGACCGGCGACAGCCCGGAAGTGGTCAAACTGCGCGAAGGCAGCGAATTGACTATCAAACAATTCGAAACCGTATTCGCCAAATTCAACATCGAAACCGTCGATCCGATCGGGCAGCCGTTTAATCCTGAATTGCATCAGGCCATGGTGATGCAGCCCAGTTCAACCGTGGCGCCAAACCACGTGATTACCGTGTTTCAAAAAGGTTATGTGCTAAACGGCCGTCTATTGCGCCCGGCCATGGTGGTCGTCGCCAAGGCCGAAGACAAACCGGCCGATAACGCAAAAATTGATGAGCAGGCTTGAAATTAAAACTATCAACCGCATATCGCTAACAAATTCTTATTTAATAACTAATTCAAGTCTGGAGAAATTCAATGGCTAAAATGATCGGCATCGATTTAGGAACCACTAACTCCTGCGTGGCCGTGCTGGAAAACGGCACCGCGCGGGTCATCGAAAACAGCGAAGGCGCCCGCACCACGCCGTCCATTATCGCCTTTACCGGCGACAACGAAGTATTGGTCGGACAGTCCGCCAAACGCCAGGCGGTAACCAACCCCGAAAACACCTTGTTTGCCATCAAACGTTTGATCGGCCGCCGCTTTAAAGAAGACGCGGTACAAAAAGACATCAAAATGGTGCCTTACAAAATCATGGAAGCCAACAACGGCGATGCCTGGGTGGAATGCCACGGTAAAAAAATGGCGCCGCCCGAAGTCTCTTCGCGCGTGTTGATGAAACTGAAAAAAGACGCCGAAGCCTTTTTAGGCGAAGAAGTCACCGAAGCGGTCATCACCGTGCCGGCTTATTTCAACGACTCGCAGCGTCAGGCCACTAAAGACGCCGGCCGTATTGCCGGTTTGGATGTCAAACGCATCATCAACGAGCCGACCGCGGCGGCGTTGGCGTTCGGTATGGATAAACCTAAAGGCGATACCACCATCGCCGTTTACGACCTGGGCGGCGGTACATTCGATATTTCCATCATCGAAATCGCTGAAATCGAAGGCGAACACCAGTTCGAAGTATTGGCCACCAACGGCGATACCTTCCTGGGCGGCGAAGACTTCGACTTGCGCATCATCGATTTCCTGGCCGGCGAATTCAAAAAAGACAGCGGCATCGACCTGCACAACGATCCGTTGGCGCTGCAACGTCTGAAAGAAGCGGCGGAAAAAGCCAAAATCGAATTGTCTTCTTCCGAGCAAACCGACATCAACCTGCCGTACATCACCGCCGATGCTTCCGGCCCGAAACATTTGAACGTCAAACTGACCCGCGCCAAATTGGAGTCGCTGGTTGACGAGTTGATCGAAAGAACCAAAGGTCCTTGTTTGCAAGCGATCAAAGACGCCGGCATTTCAACCTCGAAAATCAACGACGTGATTTTGGTCGGCGGTCAAACCCGGATGCCGAAAGTACAGGCATTCGTAAAAGAACTGTTCGGTAAAGAGCCGCGTAAAGACGTTAACCCCGACGAAGCGGTAGCCTTGGGCGCGGCGATTCAGGCCGGCGTATTGGGCGGCGACGTCAAAGACGTGTTGCTGCTGGACGTTACCCCGCTGTCGCTGGGTATCGAAACCCTGGGCGGCGTGATGACCAAGCTGATCGAGAAAAACACCACTATCCCGACCAATGCATCGCAAGTGTTCTCGACCGCCGACGACAACCAAACCGCGGTAACCGTGCACGTGTTGCAAGGCGAGCGGGAAATGGCGTCCGGCAACAAATCGTTGGGCCGTTTCGACTTGCAGGACATTCCGCCGGCACCGCGCGGTATTCCTCAAATCGAAGTGTCGTTCGATATCGACGCCAACGGTATTTTGAACGTGTCCGCAAAGGACAAAGCCACCGGCAAGAAACAGTCTATCGTCATTAAAGCTTCCAGCGGTTTGTCGGACGACGAAGTCGAACGCATGGTCAGGGATGCGGAATTGCATGCCGACGAAGACCGCAAATTGAAAGAACTGGTCTCGGCGCGCAACAGCGCGGAAGGCATGATACACGCCACCGAAAAATCGCTGAAGGAATTGGGAGATCAAGTCGGCCACGATGAAAAAACGGCCATAGAATCGGCTATCAAGGATTTGCACGCGGTGCTGAAAGGCGACGACAAAGACGCCATAGAAGCCAAAACCAACGCCTTGACCGAGTTGTCCGGCAAACTGGCCGAGCGCGTGTACGCACAAAAAGGCGGCGCGGAAGCAGGTGCCGGCGAAGCGCATTCGCATGCAGCCGGCGGCGAACAGCAAGCGGCACCCGATCACGATGTGGTCGATGCCGAGTTCGAGGAAGTTAAGGACGATAAATAAGTAACGGCGTAGGGCGGATGGCGTAAGCCGATCCGCCGATTACAAGCCTACAGATGGCGGAACGCCTAGCGGCTTCCGCCTTACGTGTTAATGAGGAAATTAAATGAATTCCAATGTTGGTTGGAGCGATATCAAAGAACAAATTAACTATTGGCTAAAAGTTCCAGAAAACGCTGTCCTTGGCAGCGGATTTGGCTTTAGAGACAAATTAACCAATTTTTTGAAAGAACCGCCGAATGATAGTGTCGTTAATGAAATTGTTTATAAAATGAAAACAGATTTACCTGTTTTGAAAGAAAAAATAGTTTCTATAGATTGGGTGGTTGGCGTTAATCGATTTGTTATTACTGTTGATAAAGAAAGGAATACTTTTGATATCTAATTCTGATTTTTTGGGGCGTATGCTGGGCTGATAAACTCAGCCCGCGTAGGTCCGATTAGCGGAGCGTAATCGGACGCATGTTGCGAATAAAAACATTCCTCCGATTACGCTATCGCTAATCGGAGCTACCTTGATTTGATATTGGTTGGTATAAATTGATTCAATCCGAGCGTATTTGTACAAGGTTGAAATGAATCAAGTTATCAATATTTGCAGTGCCGAGCAAATCGATTCGTTTCGTTTGCTCCTGAAATTTGATGACGGCAAGGAACAGGTCGTCAATTTCAAAGGTTTTTTAATGCAATCCAAGCATCCCGATATTCGAGCCTATCTTGATCCAACGAAATTCTCGGATTTTCGACTCGAATATGGTGAGTTGGTCTGGGGAAATTATGAATTATGTTTTCCAATGATTGATTTGTATATGAATCGTTTGGAACAGGGTGATTATATTGAATCGGCAGCATAGATTTATGAATAATTGGTTGGACGTGGCGGAAAGACGAGCGGAAGAGATCGATGCGGGCCTTGTTGAATTGATACCTTCTGAAATAGTGTCGATTAAGGCAAAGGCGTTATTGAATTTTCATCAGGCTGAAAAGCCTTTGTCGCCGCCAAAATGTAGCGACCCTATAAAGACCAATTTTTGAAAAAACAAACAGATAAATTCATTAAGTGACTCAAGAAAAATAAATGGCCGCAAAAGAAGATTTTTACAAACTGCTGGAGGTTGACCGCAACGCCAGCGAAGCCGAGATCAAAAAAAGCTATCGCAAGATGGCGATGAAATTTCATCCGGACCGAAACAAGGATAATCCCGAAGAGGCCGAGAAGAAATTCAAACTGATCAAGGAGGCTTACGAGGTATTGTCCGACCCTAAAAAGCGTTCGGCCTACGACCAGTTCGGCCATGCCGGTGTCGACCCATCCATGGGCGGGCGCGGCGGCTTCAGCGGCGCGGAAAGTTTCAGCGATATTTTCGGCGACGTGTTCGGCGATATTTTCGGCGGGGCGGGCGGACGCCAGCAGCGCAGCAACGTGCAACGCGGCGCCGATTTACGCTACAACCTGGAATTGACGCTGGAAGAAGCGGTGGGCGGCACCGAAGCGGTAGTCAAGGTGCCGGTGTTGGTAGCCTGCGGCGAGTGTAACGGTTCCGGCGCCAAAAAAGGCAGTAGTCCGGTCATCTGCAGCACCTGTCACGGCCACGGCCAGGTCAGAATGCAGCAGGGTTTTTTCTCGGTACAGCAAACCTGTCCGACCTGTCACGGTAGCGGCAAGCAGATCAAGGATCCGTGTCCGAAATGTTACGGCCAGGGCCGGGTGCAGGAAACCAAAACCCTGAATGTCAAAGTGCCGCCCGGTGTCGATACAGGCGACCGGATTCGCTTGGCGGGCGAGGGCGAAGCCGGCATGAATGGCGGTCCGTCCGGCGATTTGTATGTACAGGTGCAGGTTAAGGACCACGCCATTTTTACCCGCGACGGCGCCAACTTATATTGCGAAGTGCCGATCAGCTTTCCGACCGCCTGTTTGGGCGGCGAATTGGAAGTACCGACTTTGGACGGCAAGGTCAAATTAAAAATCCCGGCAGAAACCCAGACCGGTAAGCTGTTCCGTTTGCGCGGCAAGGGCGTCAAGCCGGTACGCGGCGGTCCGGTGGGCGACTTGCTGTGTCGGGTGCAAATCGAAACCCCGGTGCGCCTGACCAAGGAACAGCAAGCGCTGGTCGAACAGTTGCAGGCTTCCTTGAGCGGCGGCGGCAAACAGCACAGTCCGCAAGAACACGGCTGGATAGACGGCGTGAAAAGCTTTTTCGACAAGTTGACGGGATAAAACATGATGCGTATTGCCTTGGTCGGGGTGTCCGGCCGGATGGGATTGTGCTTGATTAAAGCCGCTGCTTTGTCCGATCAGACAGAACTGGCGGTAGCCGTTTCGCGCCCGGAAAGCTTGGCGGTGGGCAAGGATGCAGGCGAATTGGCCGGTATTTCCAGGCTCGGTTTGCAGGTGGGCGCCGATTTGGCGGCGCTGGTCGACCTATTCGACGTGTTGATTGATTTTACCCGTCCGGATGCTTCGATGGCTTACATCGAGATTTGCCGGCAAGCCGGCAAAAAAGTGGTCATCGGTACAACGGGTTATTCCGACAGTCAAAAGGCAGCGATTGCCGAAGCGGCCAAGGATATTGCCATTGTGATGGCGCCGAACTTCAGCGTCGGCGTCAATCTGTCGCTGAAATTATTGGAAATGACCGCTAAAGTGATGGGCGATTACACCGACATCGAGGTCATCGAAGCCCATCACCGCCACAAGGTCGACGCGCCGTCCGGCACGGCCTTGCGGATGGGGGAGGTGGTTGCTAAGGCGCTGGGACGCGATCTGAAGGATTGCGCGATTTACGGCCGCGAAGGCGACACAGGCGCCCGCGACCGCAAAACCATCGGTTTCTCCACTATCCGCGCCGGGGATATCGTCGGCGAGCATACCGTAATGTTTGCCGACGAAGGCGAACGGGTGGAGATTACCCATAAAGCCAGCAGCCGGATGACTTTCGCCAACGGCGCGGTGCGGGCGGCGGCATGGCTGGAACACAAGCCCGCCGGGCTTTACGACATGCTGGATGTGCTGGGCTTGAAAAATTGTTAATGACCAAATCGGCATAATTTCGTAAAATCGCACAAGTTTTAACTCTTTCGGAACGGGATTAGTCGTCAGGCTCATCCCGTTTTCTACATCTAAGGTGGCCAATCTTGAATAAACCTGCATTACTGGTATTGGAAGACGGTACGGAGTTTCACGGCATTTCGATAGGTGCCGACGGCTGCTCCGTGGGGGAAGTGGTTTTTAACACGGCGCTCACCGGCTATCAGGAAATACTCAGCGATCCTTCCTATGCCCGTCAAATCGTTACATTGACTTATCCTCACATCGGCAATGTCGGCACCAACAGCGAAGACGACGAGTCGGCGGCTGTATTCGCCAGCGGTTTGGTGGTGCGCGACTTGCCGTTATTGGCCAGCAGCTGGCGTATGCAACAAACCTTGCCGGAATATCTGCGCGAGCACAAGGTGGTAGCGATAGCCGATATCGATACCCGCAAATTGACCCGCTTGCTGCGCGACAAAGGCGCGCAACGCGGTTGCATCATGGCCGGCGATACGGCCGATGTCGCGGCCGCAAGACAGGCTATCGAGGGATTTTCCGGCTTGCAGGGCATGGATTTGGCCAAGGAAGTCACCACGCAACAAGTTTACGAATGGACCGAAAACGTCTGGAAGCTGGGCGAAGGCCATGGTCAAGCTTCCAACCCGACCAAGCATGTGGTGGCCTACGATTTCGGCGTCAAACGCAATATCTTGCGTTTATTGGTCAATCGCGGTTGCCGTGTCACCGTGGTGCCGGCTACCACGCCGGGGGAAAAAGTATTGGCGATGAATCCCGATGGGGTGTTTTTGTCCAACGGCCCCGGCGATCCGGAGCCTTGCACCTATGCGATTGCAGCCATCAAAACCATACTCGAACAAAAAATCCCGTTGTTCGGCATTTGCTTGGGCCACCAATTGCTGGCATTGGCCAGCGGCGCCAAAACCGAGAAGATGAAATTCGGCCACCACGGCGCCAACCATCCGGTGCAGGAACTTGCCAGCGGCCGGGTCATGATCAGCAGCCAGAACCACGGTTTCGCCGTCAGCGCAGATTCCTTGCCGGCCAACCTGAGGGCGACCTACCGCTCGCTGTTCGACGGCAGCTTGCAAGGTATCGAACGTACCGATGGTCCTGCCTTTAGTTTTCAGGGCCATCCGGAAGCCAGCCCTGGCCCGCACGATGTCGAGGCCTTGTTCGATGATTTCATGGCGCTGATGAATCAGCCCCGTTCCGTTTAAGTGTTATAGAGTCCTATGCCAAAAAGAACCGATATAAAATCGATTTTATTACTGGGCGCCGGGCCGATCGTGATCGGCCAAGCCTGCGAGTTCGATTACTCAGGCACGCAAGCCTGTAAAGCTTTGCGCGAAGAAGGCTACCGGGTGATTCTGGTTAACTCCAATCCCGCCACCATCATGACCGATCCGGACATGGCCGATGCGATTTACATCGAGCCCATCGACTGGCAGACGGTGGAAAAAATCATCGAAAAAGAACGCCCCGATGCGGTTTTGCCGACCATGGGCGGTCAGACCGCGCTGAATTGCGCGCTGGCGCTGGACAAGCATAGGGTGCTGGAAAAGTACGGCGTGGAAATGATAGGCGCCAGCAAGGAAGCCATCAATATGGCCGAAGACCGCGATTTATTCAATCAGGCCATGCGCAGGATCGGTTTGGAAGTGTCCAAGGCCAAGGTCGCGCATACGATGGAGGAAGCCTTTGCGGCGCAGGAAGAAGTGGGCTACCCGACCGTGATCCGGCCGTCGTTTACCATGGGCGGTAGCGGCGGCGGCATTGCCTATAACCGGGAAGAATTCATCGAGATTTGCGAGCGAGGGCTGTATTTGTCGCCGACCAGCGAATTGCTGATCGAAGAGTCCATTTTGGGTTGGAAAGAGTTCGAAATGGAAGTGGTGCGCGACTCGAAAGACAACTGCATCATCATCTGCTCGATCGAAAATTTCGATCCGATGGGCGTGCATACCGGCGACTCGATTACCGTGGCGCCGGCGCAAACCCTGACCGACAAGGAATACCAAATCCTGCGTAACGCCTCGTTGGCGGTACTGCGGGAAATCGGCGTCGATACCGGCGGTTCCAACGTGCAATTCGCCATTAATCCCGAAAACGGCCGTTTGATCGTCATTGAGATGAACCCGCGGGTGTCGCGTTCTTCGGCGCTGGCGTCCAAAGCCACCGGTTTTCCGATCGCTAAAGTCGCCGCCAAATTGGCGGTGGGGTATACGCTGGATGAATTGCGCAATGAGATTACCGGCGGCGCGACCCCGGCCTCTTTCGAACCCAGCATCGACTACGTGGTCACCAAAGTGCCGCGTTTTGCTTTCGAAAAATTCCCGCAAGCCAATGACCGCTTGACCACGCAAATGAAGTCGGTCGGCGAAGTGATGGCTATCGGCCGCACTTTCCAGGAATCCCTGCAAAAAGCCTTGCGCGGACTGGAAGTGGGCGTCGACGGTCTGGATGAAATCATCGATCTGAACGACGAAAATAGCGAAGATACCATATTGCGCGAATTGCGTTACCCAGGTCCGGAACGCTTGTGGTATTTGGCCGATGCGTTCCGTAGCGGTTTGAGTTTCGACGAGATTCATCAGGCCTGCAAAATCGACCCGTGGTTTTTGGCGCAGGTTGAGGATTTGATCGCCACCGAAAAAACCCTGTCCACTAAAACCCTGGCAACGCTGGAAAAAGGCGAGCTGTTACGCTTGAAGCGCAAAGGTTTTTCCGACCGGCGCTTGGCCAAACTGCTGGAAACCAAGGAATCGGAAGTACGCAATATCCGCCATAAACAGGGCGTGCGTCCTGTTTATAAGCGCATCGACTCCTGCGCGGCGGAATTTGCTTCCGACACCGCTTATCTGTATTCGACTTACGAGCAGGAATGCGAGGCCAATCCGACCGACCGGGAAAAAATCATTATCCTGGGCGGCGGACCTAACCGTATAGGCCAAGGTATTGAGTTCGACTATTGCTGCGTGCATGCGGCCTTGGCCCTGCGGGAAGACGGTTACGAAACCATCATGGTCAACTGTAATCCGGAAACCGTGTCCACCGACTTCGATACCTCCGACAGACTGTATTTCGAGCCGTTGACGTTGGAAGATGTGCTGGAAATCATCGAATTGGAAAAGCCCAAGGGCGTTATCGTCCAATACGGCGGCCAAACGCCGCTGAAACTGGCGCGCGCTTTGGAAGCAGCCGGCGCGCCGATTATCGGTACTTCGCCGGATTCCATTGATTTGGCCGAAGACCGCGAGCGCTTTCAGAAATTGCTTGAGCGGCTGAATCTGAAACAACCGCCCAACGCCACGGCGCGTTCTGTTGAGCAAGCGGTCAATTCCGCCAAGGAGTTGGGTTATCCGCTGGTGGTGCGCCCTTCCTACGTGTTGGGCGGACGGGCCATGGAAATCGTTTTCAACGAGGAAGGCTTGCGCCGTTACATGAAGGAAGCGGTCAGCGTCTCCAACGATTCGCCGGTATTGCTGGATAGATTCCTGGACGACGCCGTGGAAATGGATGTGGACGCGATTTACGACGGCGAAACCGTACTGATCGGCGGTTTGATGGAGCATATCGAGCAGGCCGGCGTACATTCCGGCGACTCGGCCTGCTCGATTCCGCCCTACGATTTGCCCGCCCATCTGCAGGACCAGTTGCGTGCCCAGGTGGCCAAAATGGCCGAAGCGCTGGGTGTGTGCGGCTTGATGAATACTCAGTTTGCAATTCAGGGCGAAACCATTTATGTGTTGGAGGTCAATCCGCGAGCTTCGCGTACCGCGCCTTTCGTTTCCAAAGCCACCGGTTATCCGCTGGCCAAAATCGCTGCCCGCTGCATGGTCGGCAAATCCTTGAAAGAACAGGGCATTACCGAAGAGCGCATCCCGGAATATTTCTCGGTAAAAGAAGCGGTATTTCCGTTTATCAAGTTTCCCGGCGTTGACCCGTTACTGGGGCCGGAAATGAAGTCTACCGGCGAAGTGATGGGCGTGGGTAAAACCTTCGGCGAGGCGTTCGCGAAGTCGCAACGCGCCGGCGGTGTCGACTTGAGCCAGAGCGGCAAGGTGTTGATCAGTATTCGCGATGCCGATAAACCCAAGCTGCCCGAGTTGGCCAAGATGTTGATCGAAAAGGACTATGAAATCGTGGCAACCCGGGGTACCGCTAAAGTATTGAAAGCGGCCGGTATTCCCTGTCAGGAGATTTTCAAGGTCAATGAAGGCCGGCCGAATACGGTGGATATGATCAAAAACGGCGAGATTCAATTGATCGTCAATACCACCGAGGGTGTCAAGGCCGTGGCCGATTCGTTTACCATGCGCCGGGAAGCTTTGCAGCGTAAGGTGACTTATTACACTACCATGGCCGGTGCCCGTGCGGCTTGTTTTGCCTTGGGCGAATTGTCCGCGGGTTCCGTGAATTGTCTGCAGGATTTGCACAAAACCTTTAAAGGATGATGTTGGAAATGTTTTTAGGAGTTGTTTATGAATAAAGTGCCGCTAACAGTGGCGGGCGCCAATAAACTGCGCGCCGAGCTGGAAGAGTTAAAAACCGTGGTCAGGCCGCGTATCATTCAGGCGATTTCCGATGCCCGCGCGCACGGAGATTTAAAGGAAAATGCCGAATATCATGCCGCCCGCGAGCAGCAAAGTTTTGCCGAGGGCCGGATTGCCGAGATTGAAAGCAAGCTATCCAATGCCAATATCATCGATGTTACCAAGGCCGACGCCAACGGTAAGGTGATATTCGGCGCCACGGTCAAAATCGAGGATCTGGATTCCGGTAAGGAAGTCACCTATCAAATCGTCGGCGAGGATGAGGCCAATATTAAGGAAGGCCGCATTTCCGTGGGCTCGCCGATTGCCAGGGCCTTGATCGGCAAGGAAGTGGAGGATGTGGTGACGGTTAAAGCACCCGGCGGCAATATCGAGTATGAAATTATCGCGGTGGATTACATTTAACCGGTAAAACGATTGAGCAGGGAGGCGTGGCCTCCCTTGCATTATTTCTTGGGGTTCTTTCTATAGATTACAGCCACTTGGCCTATGGACTGTACCAATTCCGCGTGAGTATCCGTACAAATTTGCTCTTTGATGACATTGCGTTCGTCGCGTTCGGCGCGTATTTTGACTTTGATTAATTCATGCGCATCCAGCGCAACATTGATTTCTTTCAATACTGCCGGGGTTAAGCCGGATTGCCCAATCATCACCACCGGATTTAAGGGGTGTGCCTGAGCTTTCAACTTCTTCTTTTCAATAGGATTCACTCTGTTTCCTTTAGCTTTAAAAAACCGTGCAATTTTACACCAATCGATACTATGTCACGCACTAAAAGTAGCCACCAGTGGATGCAAGAGCATTTTCAAGACGAATATGTCAAAAAAGCGCAAGCGCTGGGGTATCGGTCGCGTGCGGTGTTTAAACTGATTGAAATACAAGAGAAAGATAAAATTATCCGTCCCGGCATCAATATCGTCGATTTGGGGGCCGCGCCGGGCGGTTGGTCCGAATATGCCAGAAAATTGCTCGGCAAAAACGACAAAGTGGTGGCTTTGGATTTGCTGGATATCGAACCGATTGCGGGTGTCGATTTTATCCAGGGCGATTTTAGAGAAGACGACGTGTTGGAAAAACTTTATAAAGTGCTTGATGGCCAGCCCGTTCACTTGTTATTGTCGGACATGGCCCCCAATATAAGCGGTAACAAAGAAATGGATCAGCCCAGATCCATCTATCTGGGGGAATTGGCCTTGGAGGCGGCCGACAGTATTTTGGTTAAAGGCGGGGTGTTTTTAATTAAAATGTTTCAAGGGGCTGGCTTTGACGAATACTACAATCAGGTGAGGCAGCGGTTTACCAGCGTGGTGATTCGAAAACCCAAGGCGTCTCGAGCCAGAAGCAATGAAGTCTATATTTTGGCAAAAGGTTTTAAATAGCTTGGTACACTCTACACGGTATCAGGCAAAGTTGGTCGGTAGGATGTAGGGTATTCCTGATAGAATTACTTGGTTTTAATATTTTAGGCCGTTTTACGGTCGGAGCGCGTAAATTGAGCGATATGATGAAAAATTTAGTGCTGTGGGTTGTCATCGCAGTGGTTTTGATGGCGATATTCAACAATTTCGGCTCCAGATCGATCCGAAGCGACGCCACTTTGTCCTATTCGCAGCTGATCGATGCCGTGAAGGCAGGTCAGGTGCAGCAGGTTTCCATTGCCGATAACACGGTGACCGGCAGAATGCAGTCCGGCGATAAGTTCAAGACTTATATGCCGAACGATCCGCATCTGATCGACGACTTATTGGCGAATGGCGTGGAGATTGTGGTGCGTCCGCCGGAAGAGCCTTCGATGTTGATGTCGATCTTCGTCTCCTTCGGGCCGATTCTGCTGTTGATCGCGGTGTGGGTGTTCTTCATGCGGCAAATGCAGGGCGGCGGCGTCGGCGGCCGCGGCGGAGCCATGGGCTTCGGCAAAAGCAAGGCCCGCATGCTGGATCAGGATCAGAATAAAGTCACCTTTGCCGACGTGGCGGGATGCGACGAGGCCAAGGAAGAAGTGCAGGAAATGGTCGACTTCTTGAAAGACCCGGCCAAGTACCAGAAATTGGGCGGTAAGGTGCCGCGCGGCGCGTTGATGGTGGGGCCGCCCGGCACCGGTAAAACCTTGCTGGCCCGCGCCATCGCCGGCGAAGCCAAGGTACCGTTCTTTACCATTTCGGGTTCCGATTTCGTGGAAATGTTCGTCGGTGTCGGCGCTTCCCGGGTAAGGGACATGTTCGAGCAAGCCAAAAAACATGCGCCGTGCATCATTTTCATCGACGAGATCGACGCGGTGGGACGTTCGCGCGGCGCGGGTTTGGGCGGCGGCAATGACGAACGCGAACAAACCTTGAATCAGTTGCTGGTCGAAATGGACGGTTTCGAAGGTCATGAAGGCATTATCGTCATCGCCGCAACCAACCGCGCGGACGTTTTGGATAAAGCGTTGTTGCGTCCCGGTCGTTTCGATCGGCAGGTCGTGGTCGGTTTACCGGATGTCAGAGGCCGCGAACAAATCTTGAATGTGCATTTGAAAAAAGTACCGGTCGGCGACGACGTCAGGGTCAAATATATCGCTCAAGGTACGCCGGGGTTTTCCGGTGCTGATTTGGCCAATCTGGTTAACGAAGCAGCTCTGTTTGCCGCTCGCTTCAATAAGCGTCTCGTCAGCATGGTCGATCTGGAAAAAGCCAAGGACAAGCTGATCATGGGCGCGGAGCGGCACTCCATGGTAATGGACGAAAAAGAAAAGAAAATGACCGCATATCACGAAGCAGGTCATGCTATCGTCGGTAAAATAGTTCCCGAGCATGATCCGGTTTATAAGGTCAGTATTATGCCGCGCGGACGGGCGTTGGGCGTGACGATGTTTTTGCCGGAACGTGACCAATACAGCGCCAGCAAATGTAAGCTGGATAGCATGATTTCCAGTTTGTACGGCGGCCGGATTGCCGAGGAATTGATATTCGGTTGGGAGCAAGTATCCACCGGAGCTTCCAATGACATTGAGCGCGCCACTGAATTAGCCAGAAACATGGTCACCAAATGGGGCTTGTCTCAACGCTTGGGGCCGTTGGCTTATAGCGAGGAGGAAGGCGAGATTTTCCTGGGCCGTTCGGTTACGCAACACAAGTCGGTGGCGGAAGAAACCTCCCATACCATAGATGAAGAAATACGTTCCATCATCGATAGAAACTACGAACGGGCCGAGAATATTCTGAAGGAAAATATGGATATTCTGCACGCCATGGCGGATGCGTTGATGAAATACGAAACCATCGATAAATATCAAATCGAGGATTTGATGAACAGAAAGCCGGTCAGAGAACCCAAGGGATGGGATGACACCCCGCCTTCTTCAAACAGCGATGTCGAAGTCGAGCCTTGGGGGCCGGCAAATAAAGACCAGTCTATTGGTGGTGCGGCCGAACAAGGCTAATCGTCAGGCAATTTAAAAACTAGAGAGAGGCTCCGGTCTCTCTTTTTTTTGTAAGCAGGAAAGTGGAATTGACTATGGCAAAAAAATATTTCGGTACCGACGGCATTCGCGGCAAAGTGGGGGAATACCCGATTACGGCGGATTTTATGTTGAAGCTGGGTTGGGCGACCGGCCGGGTGTTTGCCAAGGAAGGCAGCGGATTTGTATTGGTGGGTAAAGATACGCGTATTTCCGGCTATATGTTCGAGTCGGCGTTGGAGGCGGGTTTATCCGCGGCGGGTGTGGATACGCGCATGCTGGGGCCGATGCCGACGCCGGGTATCGCCTATCTGACCCGCACCTTGCGGGCCAAGGCCGGCATTGTCATCAGTGCTTCCCATAACCCGTACTACGATAACGGCATCAAGTTTTTTTCCGTGAACGGTACCAAATTGCCCGATGAGCTGGAGCATCAAATCGAACAGTACATCGATGCCCCCATGACCACGGTAGAGTCGGCAAAACTGGGCAAGGTCAAACGAGTCAGCGATGCCGCGGGGCGTTATATCGAGTTTTGCAAGGCTACGGTGCCGCCGCACCTGGATTTCAAGGGTATGCGTATCGTTATAGATTGCGCGCACGGTGCCACCTATCATATTGCCCCGCACGTCTTTAGCGAAGTGGGCGCGGAAGTGGTGACCATAGGCGGAGAGCCCGATGGTTTAAACATTAATGACGAATGCGGCGCTACTCACCCTGAAGCATTGGCTGCCAAGGTCTGGGAATACCGGGCCGACTTGGGTATCGCATTGGACGGCGACGGCGACAGGATCATCATGGTCGACCATAAAGGCGAGATCGTCGATGGCGATGAGTTGATTTATATCATCGCCAAATCCCGTCAGGAAGAAGGCAAGCTGCAGGGGCCTGTAGTGGGCACCCTGATGTCGAATCTGGGGATGGAGCATGCCTTAAAAGCCCTTGGTATTCCGTTGTTTCGCGCCAATGTCGGCGACCGCTACGTGATGGAGCTGCTGACCGAAAAAAATGGCATGCTAGGCGGGGAAGGGTCGGGGCATATTATTTGTCTGGATAAAACCACCACCGGCGACGGTATTGTCTCCGCGTTGCAGGTATTGGCGGAAATGCAGCGCACCGGCAAAAGTTTGCACGAATTAAAATCGGGCATGAAAAAATATCCGCAGGTTTTGATTAATATCCGCACCGATAAAAAGGTCAAGCTGGACGAAATAGACGGCATTAAAAAAGCCGTGGATGCGGTCGAGAAAAAATTGGGCGACAAGGGGCGGGTGTTGCTGCGGTCCTCGGGTACCGAGCCTTTGGTAAGGGTGATGGTGGAGGGTGTTGATGAAGAAGATGTCAATAAATATGCCAATCAACTGGCCAACGATGTCAGGAAAGCAATCGCGTCTTGAACTTAAGCCTTTCAAGGTTTAATATAGTCGGCTTTATTTGGCCTGGAGTATGTGATGCGGCAACCTTTGATCATGGGAAACTGGAAAATGAATGGCTCGCGGGAAGAGGGCGTGCAACTGGCGAAAGCTTTGGCTGAAGGCTTAAATGCAGGTAGTCAGGAAGTTGCGGTTTGTGTTCCGTTTGTCTACTTGTCGGATGTTCGCGGCGCCTTGGCTGCATCTTCTATTGCTTTGGGCGCGCAAAACGTAGCCGATCAAGCCTCCGGTGCATACACGGGTGAAATTTCAGCCGCCATGCTGGCGGATTGCGGATGCAAATATGCTTTGGTGGGTCACTCGGAAAGACGTTCTTACTACGGCGATACCAACCAGACCGTGGCCAGCCGTTTTTGCCAGGCGCAAAAGCAAAACGTTATTCCAGTGCTATGTGTCGGCGAAACCCTGGAAGAGCGCGAACAAGATAGAACTTTCCAAGTAGTTGACGAACAATTGGATGCGGTTATCGATGCCGCCGGTATCGAAGCGTTCGCAAATGCAGTCATCGCTTACGAGCCGGTTTGGGCGATCGGCACAGGCAAAACCGCCAGCGACGAACAAGCGCAAGAAGTACATCAATACATCCGTCAGCGTATTGCGGATAGAAACCCCGCTATAGCCGCAAAAGTGCAAATTTTGTACGGCGGCAGCGTAAAGCCCGACAATGCCAAAGCCCTGTTTGCCATGCCTGACATCGATGGCGGCCTAGTAGGCGGCGCTTCGCTGGATGCAAAAGGATTCTTGCAAATTTGTCATTCAGTTTAGAATTTTTGTTTTAGGATTAATATGCTGTATCAAATTATCATTGTTATACACATCCTGTTAGGTATCGGGATTATCGGCCTGGTTCTGATGCAGCAGGGTAAAGGCGCTGATGCCGGCGCTGCTTTCGGCAGCGGTGCATCCGGTTCGGTTTTCGGAGCACAGGGCTCGGCCTCTTTTCTGTCCAGAACCACTGCCATTTTTGCCAGTTTGTTCTTCGTAACCAGCTTGGGTTTGGCTTTTTTGAGCGGTTATCAAGGCAAGAGGTCCGACATCATGGATGTTCCCGCTGTTGAAGAAGCGGTTTCCGATGTGCCGTTATCGCAAAATAAAGCGGATGATTCGGTACCGCTGGCAACGCTCCCCGAAGCGCCCGCAATTAAAGAAGTAACGCCCGCTGAATAAATCTCAGTTCAAAATACGATTTAAGCCGACGTGGTGAAATTGGTAGACACGCCATCTTGAGGGGGTGGTGACGCAAGTCGTGCCGGTTCAAGTCCGGCCGTCGGTACCATTTGAGAATGCACGGAAGTGCAAAGAAGTGCAAAAACCCGCGAATCTTCTGGGCTCGCGGGTTTTTTATTGTGCAAGGAAGTGCAGCGAAATGCAGGGGCATGCAATCAAAATCGTGTCATTCAGTGTATCATCCTGGAAAAGTCAATTTAGAATGACACAATTGATGACACACTATGGCTGAAAAACTCAATAAAGATGCGGTCTACAGGGCTGCAAAAACCAAAGATAAGGATTATTTCATCAACGATGGTGGCGGTCTATTTCTGATGGTTAAAACCAACGGAACAAAACTGTGGCATTTCATCTTTACATGCGAAGGCAAGCGTAAAAGACTGTCACTTGGTATTTATCCGGATACCACGCTGGAAGTTGCAAGACGTAAATCTGAAGAAGCCCGCACACAAATTGCCGACGGTATTGATCCAGCCGAAGTTAGAGATCAAGCCAAACAGATTAAACAGCTTTCGAAACAGAACCAAGCACGGATAAAGGAAGGCTTGCCAAGCATCGACAGCTTCGCCGACGTTACCTTTGGGTTTTACCGGAAAAGGTAAGCCAGTATTGCGTTGGTTGATTGCCAAAATCGCAGAAGAATTTTGTTATTCGTTTTCGGTACGCCCCACAGTTGGAGGGCATTTACATTTACTTCTTGATAAGCATAATCCTGAAATCCCCAATTTCTTTTCCGAGCAGGAGTTTGATTGCATACACCGAAGCTAATACGCCTAAAGTGGTTCCAAATGCACGAGCGATAAACAACCCAGACTCTTTAGGAATACCTGCGAATACACAGAAAGCGGCAAAAAAACCCAAAAAATTACGCCGAGCGCTAAAGCAATGATCAGAGCCAGAAGATTTCTCCACAGCAATGCCCACCAAACACAGATTACTCTTGGCCAGGTTATCTCTAATTCCATTTCCTTTGCCCGCTGTTATTTGTGACACCCAAACTATAGATTATCGGGCAAAGACCGAAATAACCGGTATTTTTCTTCGCCCACTATCTTCTATACTAGCACCAAAACTCCGCTCTAATTACACGGAATCGGCATAGAACTGCAGCCTGTAAACCAACACACCCATCAAAAAAGCTAGAAAAAAGGATCGACAATGAACACACAACTAATTGGCAACTACATTGCAACCTTCTGGTGGGTATTCCTCTTTTCGGCAATCGTCGGCCTCCTTAAATCGCCGACATTTAAAGGCATTTTGGGCGAATTTCTGGTTAACGTAATGGCGAAATTCCGCCTCGACAAAAACGTCTACACCCTCTTCAAAAATGTCACCTTACCCACCGAAGACGGCACCACCCAGATAGACCACGTCATCGTCTCGCCCTATGGCGTATTCGTCATCGAAACCAAAAACATGAAAGGCTGGATATATGGCGGAGCCAACCAAAAGACCTGGACACAAAAGATATATCGCCACACCAACCAATTTCAAAACCCGCTACACCAAAACTACAAACACGCGCAAACGCTGCAAAGTGCACTAGGCATAGAACCCGAAAAGATATTCTCGCTGGTCGTCTTTATTGGCGACAGCAACTTCAAAACGCCCATGCCGGAAAATGTAGTCTATGCCGGCGGCTACATCCGCTACATCAAAAGCAAACAACAACGCATTTTGACCGGCAAGGAAATTGCCGCCATCCGCCACAAAATTCAAGCAGGACGTCTAAAACCCTCGCTAAAAACCCACATCCAGCACGTCGAACATGTCAAAACCATCGTCGAACAAAAACGCCAACAAGTCGAAAACGCCTGCCCAAAATGCGGCAAACCGATGTTATTACGCACTGTCAAAAACGGCGAAAACCAAGGCAAAGAATTCTGGGGCTGTAGTGGCTTCCCCAAATGCAGAACAATGAGGCCAGTAGCCTAACAAAAATGCATTATTGCAAGACCTTGCCCGTGCCTTATTTGTAGTGCTTCGAGCCTGGCCTGGGAGTGTCTCTGAAAATTTCGTCCCCCTGAGTCCTTGCGTAGTCTTTGGGGAAAGCTGTCTGAATGTGAATTTCTTGACTACTTGAGTTTGGAATCTTGCAGACAAGGATATAGATTAGCACGATGTAACCGTCTCCCTTTACCACGGACGCCCAGTCGAAAGACATCTGCCCTTTCTTCGGCCTATATACGGTGAAAATGTCGAAATCCTTCCCTTGTCGAAGAACTACCGATTGAATTTCTACCGACGAAACATCTGGTTCATTAAGTCTTTCTAACTCACTCTGTCCAGAACGCGAGTTCAGCGCTTCGTGTACCATAGATACTAGAGAGTGGCGGTCAACTAAGAATATAGAATCTTCACGGGGAAGTTTAGCGTCCTTGCCGTTCTTCTTCTTGGGCCGAGAAAAACTATCCACACGTTCGCGGGTATGAAGAGAAATCGCATGCCCGCTCTCTGCCTTGGTTAGAGGGACTCCGGGCCTAGGTCTCCCTTCACTGGCGTTCAGGATGTTGGCAGTGTCCTGAAGGCTATAAGAACGGTTGTATGCCATGTAGTTCTCCCAAAGAGTGAAGTGCCACCTACGCCACCGAGCATAGTCGCTGTTTAAGTTGTGTCAATATTGTCGACGATGTTTCACAAGAAACAGGACCGGTCTTGTATTAGAGTATTTTTGAACGACTTTTCTATGCTGCACGACCGGCCTCCGTCTTCTTATTCATCTAAATTTCTCTAACAGCAAATGTATGACATGAGGTAATTCAGGTGCGCCTATAGCAATTGTTACTGCTGACGCTACAGCACTAAGAACAGTAATAAACTTCTGGCCGAACTCGGTTTTAGTAATAACTTCGCGATACGATTCATCAAAGAAAGCGTGTCCCAAGGAAGCATCCACTGCCTCAATAATTGGGACCGCGCCTGATATCCTGTACTCGTCTAGTGCAGTTATTATGCGTTGAAGATAACGAGCCACATATTCCACGATCTCATTTTTGAAATCTCCATCAATTACTTCGTTAAGAAGCTGGTTAATTCGAGACCGAAGTTCTTCTATTGTTTCTTGCTCCAAGAGCTTTGTTGGAAGCTTTGTTTGAATAAGTTCAGCGGTTAACCTCAGATACGTCAAAGTATGTTGATCTATCTGAGCTTGGAAGCTACCCCATTCGGAATTGAGATTCTGCTGCGAAAAGGCTTGATTGACCTTTGTATTCCAATGGTTGAACGTACTTTTCTGGTTTGGAAAATCCCTGTTTATTATCTCAATTGCCTGCTCGGGCAACTCCATGACTTTTCCTATTCTTGACATTAGGAGAGCATCTCTACCTGTTTGGACTCCCAATAGCTCGCGCCAGACGTTTCGACAGTTATTTTTAGAATTTTGGAGGGCTCCAGCCTCTAAAATCGCCAACAGTCTTGCCGCCGGGTTATCTCCTATCATATTTATCCCTCATGTGTAAAGTACGTAATATCTGAATTCATCGGTTGGTGAGCGATCTTAGTCGGCTTTTGTTTTCGTTTTTTCTTTTTCTTTTTCTGTTTCTGTTTCTGTTTCTGTTTCTGTTTCTTCAAGGATTTTTCGTGCAACGTGCTTAATTGCCAGCTTTATTTCTGGCGTTAGTAAATTATTGTCTTTATTTCGCTCTTGTTCTTCATCTTTATCTTGCGCTGGTCTGATCTGTCCCGATTCAGGTAGCTCTTCGCCGGTCATCACCCAATAAATGTATTGAGGGCAAATTTTCTTTAACCCTTCTAAGTGATCTTCATTTACGCGCGTAGCTGTGTTCTTCAGGTTCCGCCACTTCATTGCCTTTATTCCTGTTCTTCTTTCTAGCTGCGGAAACGTTAAATCAAGGCTTTCTATTGCTTTTAACAATCTTGTTTTTATGTCGGACATGATTAATAAATAATCCAAAAATATCGACATATTAATTAAAGATGGATTAAAATTAAATCCATCTTTAATAAAGAACTATAGGTGTTTCCCTGCAAACAGGTCAAATTCAATTCATAGGCGTCTGCACGCTGCGCTACCTTGCCTAGCACACCGGCATCAAAGAAGGCGTAGCCCTGGGCTGGATGAAAAAGACTACCTACCCACCAAACGCATCGGCAAATACACCCTGATTAACCTCGCACAACTCAAAGTCGAGCTACTGGAATCGGACATCAACCAAACCAAACCGATTGTGGCACGTGTCCCGAGCCCATTTGCTGAAAGTCACCGGCGCCCCCGTGCTAGCCAGCGGTATCGCCTCAAAAACCAGTTGCAAGTGCTGCATCCAACAAGCCGCGCCTTACCCCATAACCTTCAAGCAGTGCCAGAAACATATTCAAAACCTGCACTTTAATCCGTTTGTGGGATCGGCTGCGGTGGTGGCCGCTTAGTGGCAATCCATAAATATCGTAACGCGTTACGAAACTCCCGCCGACAACGGTTATATTTTGATATATTTGGGCCGTTATTAATGGAGCGCAGACCATGATTCAGATTCCCCAACCCACCGAAAACCTTTTGATTACCGCCGCTCGCGTGGCAGGCCAATCGCCTTTGGTGTTCCTGGATGCGCTTTTGCAGGAATATCTTGAAGATCGCCAAGATATCGAACAAGCTGAAATTGCCTTGAAAGAAGAGGGCGGCGTTAGCCTTGAACAATTCAGGGCAGAGCATGGCGTATAGCATTCAAATCAAGCCATCCGCACAGAAAGACCTGTTAAAACTACCGCCGCAAACCCAGACCCGCCTTTTAGACGCCATACAAACCTTATCGGTCAACCCTCGGCCATCCGGCATTAAAAAGCTTCAAGAGCATGAACTTTACCGTTTACGCGTCGGCGATTACCGCATTATCTATGCTATTCACGACCAAGAACTTTTGATCCTTGTCGCCACTATTGGTCATAGAAAAGACGTTTACCGACGCTAGCCGTTTAGGTTGCTGGCCAATATTGGCGATACTGAGCCTTCAACCCTGTGAATATCCATCGGTGTCAGTGGCGGTTTTATAATTGGACTCTCTGGCCGGCTTTTTTCGACGTTTGCTGTTGTTATAGAGCGTAGCGAACGTAGTTTTTTATCGCTCGCACTACGAGCAGCAAAAAGCGCAGTTCTACGGGTTCAGGTTGGTTAACCCTGATGGGTATGGGCAACGCCCACGGTTTTAAGGTAATGGTTGGTGTCTAGTCGAAGCCCAGCCAGCCAATCATCAATCAAAATATCGAAGAAATGTTAAACTTCTAACCGAACTTATCGGAGTGCAAACCATGATTGAATTACCTGCACCAATCGAAAACAGATTGATCCACGCCGCGCAAGACGCCGGCCAAAACCTCGCAGTCTTCCTAAATCGATTGCTGGACGAATACGCCGAAGACCAAGCCGACGCCAAACTTGCCGAATCAGCCTATAAAGAATTCATCGAAAGCGGGGAATCTAGCATCTCGCTAGATAAACTAATGACGGACAATGGCCTATAAAATTGAATTTACCCCCAAAGCCGCTAAGCAGTTCTCGAAACTCGACCAAGCAACCAAAAAACGAATTAAAGAGGTTCTACTTCGAATCGAAGCACTCGAAGACCCGAGAGCCGTAGGAAAAAATCTTCAAGGCGAACTAGCCGGTCTATGGCGATACCGAGCCGGAAACTACCGTATCTTGACCCGTATCATTGACGACAAGCTGGTAATTCTAGTGGTTACCGTCGGCCATCGGCGGGAAATATACGATTAAAAACCTGTCCATAAAGTGTCTATTTTATAGTTCCGCAGAGTTCTTCTACGGTTGGAAAATGAACCAGCCGGTTTTTTATCCAGTTGAATTACCAAAACTTTTCATTCTATTGTTCTTCGATGTCCGGCATTAGGCAAAACATACTATAATGCTCGGTCATTTTTTGAGCACTGTTTTGTACATTATATGTCGAGAAGAAAAAACGCTTCCCAATTTGAAGAGGCCATGCAGGAACTGGAACAGCTGGTTGAGCAAATGGAACGCGGCGAACTCTCTTTGGAAGAGTCCTTGAAATCCTTCGAACGCGGTATCAAACTGACCCGCACCTGCCAGCAAGCTTTGCAGGAAGCCGAACAAAAAGTACAGATATTATTAGAAAAAAACGGCCAACAAAGCCTGGAGCCCTTTAACGATGAGTAAATTAAAAGCCTACCTGACTGCCTGCCAAAACCGTGTCGAACGCGCCTTGGACGCCCGTTTGCCCGGCGAAAATATTCTGCCGCAAAAACTGCATCAAGCCATGCGCTATACGGTACTGGACGGCGGCAAGCGCACCCGGCCGCTGCTGACCTACGCAACGGGACAGGCTTTGGGTTTAAGCGAAGAGGTGCTGGATGGCCCTGCCTGCGCGGTGGAATTTATTCACGTGTATTCGTTGATCCATGACGACTTGCCGGCCATGGACAACGACGATCTGCGCCGCGGTAAACCCACCTGCCATAAAGCGTACGACGAAGCCACCGCCATCCTGGCTGGCGACGCCTTGCAGGCATTGGCTTTTGAAATACTGGCCAACGATCCCAGCATCCGGGTAGACGCCGCCGCGCGTTTAAAAATGATCAGCAACTTAACCAAAGCCAGCGGCTCGCAAGGCATGGTCGGCGGGCAGGCGATCGATTTGGCGTCCGTGGGCACCAAACTGAACCTGCCGGAACTGGAAAACATGCATATTCATAAAACCGGCGCCTTGATTCGCGCGAGCGTCAACATGGCCGCGCTGTCCAAGCCCGACTTGGATCCGGTGGTGGCCAAAAATCTGGATCATTACGCCAAATGTATAGGGCTGTCGTTCCAAGTTAAGGATGATATTCTGGACGTGGAAAGCGACACGGCCACGTTGGGCAAAACCCAAGGCAAGGATGTCGACAACGACAAACCCACCTACCCAGCCTTGCTCGGCATGGCTGGCGCCAAACAAAAAGCCCAGGAATTGCACGAACAAGCCGTTGCCAGTCTGGCCGGTTTCGGCAGCGAAGCCGATTTATTGCGCGAACTGTCTTTGTACATTATCGAACGTACACACTAATTCTCATTGCCCATTCGCGCATAGACCCTAGTTAGAAGGAAGCTTTATCAGCATGACATTTTCAGGAAATTTCCCTTTACTCGATACTATCCATAACCCAGCAGACATCCGGTCCCTGTCGAAAGACCAGTTAAAACCGCTGGCGGATGAGGTACGCGAGTATCTGACCCATACGGTCAGCATTTCCGG
>NZ_JANIBK010000027.1 GCF_024505165.1 Methylomonas rivi | reverse complement strand
AGGCTGGGATGATGACGCCGCGTGAATTGCCGATTTTTCTTAATTGACTGCGCATGACAACCTCCTTAATTGTGCGTAACTATTCAGTGAATGCCGGCCGATGCGGATCAATTGCGTAGGTTGGGTTAGCTCGATAGAGCGTAACCCAACTATTGAAGCCATTGCACCGCCATAAGCCGATGCGTTGGGTTACGGCTAGCGCCTAACCCAACCTACGCTGAATAGTTACAATTGTGCTAACAATGTTATTACTTTCGGCGTGGGTATGTCTAGCAGGTATGCGCATGATTTGATGCGTTGATCGATTAAACCGCCTGATGTTGGAAATTACCGGTTTGTCCCAGCCTGAACGCCGCGGAAACAACCGCACGCGCCAGTTTGGCGCCGTTCGCGGCGTCGCTGAGAAAGCTGGCCAATTGTTCATCCTCGATATGATCGATCACATGAACCACTTCGTCGGCCTGCAAGATTTCGCGTGTGACTTTCACTGTGCCACCGGTTTGTATCGTGAAATCGTCAAAGTCGATCAGGTAACCCGCTAGCATGAGCCCTGTGTAAGCAGTTTGAGCCATTTGCCGATCCAATAATCGATAAGTCTGCTTGCTGAACACATCGGTGGCCTGCAAAAATTCGTTGCCGTCGGTTTCATCGGCTTGATAAATCGCATAGTGGGCATGGCGCATGTGGCGAAGCAAGGCCAGTTCAAATTCGTCGGCGTCCCGGCTGAACAGGCGCAGATATTTTTCCGCCATATTGAAACCGCGCGGCCGGTAACCATAAATAGCGTAATCGGCAAACAAATCGACTTCCTCGTCGCTTTCCAGAGCAACGGCTTTGTTCCGCCAAACGCCGAGATGTTTGGCGCAGGTTTTGTCGTCATCTTTGGTGAGCTTCTTGAAAATTTTGCTGTGTAGGTCCACGCTACGGCGGCGAATTTCGGTGTAATCGGCGGGGGTGAAAGTGATTTGTGTCATAAGATGCTAAGCGGGGTTGGAATATTCAAGGTTTGGGTTTTGCTGATCAATCCGTTTCCCAATCCTCCAAAATCAAACCTTGAACCCGAGAGAATTCGCGGGTGTTGTGTGTAACCAAAACTAAATTATGGGCGCGGGCAATGGCGGCAATTTGTAAATCATAAGGGCCTATCGGCGTGCCTAGCCTTGCCAGATCGGCACGAATTTTCCCAAAATGACGCGGTGCCTGTCCCGCAAAGGGCAAGCTTGGTAACCATTCCAACAAGGTGGTCACACGCATCTGGTTGCGTTGCTGTTGGGCACTTTTAAAGACGCCATACCACAACTCGGCTTCGACTGGCGCACAAAGTAATAAGGCGGAACTGCCGACTCGCCGAACATGATGCAGAACCCCCGGATGCTCTTTCAGCAACGCAATAGCGGCATTAGTGTCCAGTAAATAGCGCATCAATCCAATTCTCGTCGCGGAGTGTCGATACCTAAATCAGTTTCGTCAATATCATTGGGAAAATCCTCGCTTAAACCACCGGCCAACGCGGCGAGAAAAGCGTCCGTATCATTGGCTTGACGGAGTGAGGGGGAATCTGCAGGTTGCCGCTCGTCCAATAGCAAAATCAAGCGCGCATGGCGACCAAAGACGTTACGCAATGGGCTGGGCAATTGAATATGGCCATCCGGCGTAATGTCGGTTTCGAGTTCGATGGCTTGCATGTTGAAGACTCCAACTAAAGGATGAATATCTAACATCGATCTTACCAGTGACGGCGAGGTGTTCGCAGATTTCATTTTCGAAATTAACTTCCCGGTGCAGATTTCTCATGCGGCGGCTTCCTCCGGTATTGCCGTAGAGACTAGACCGCGCACGTCAATCTTGCCGGTGACGGCGGCGGAAATCAGAGCGGTGCGGCGTTCTTGCAGTAGCTCAATGCCGCGTTTGGCTTCGGCAGTGAGGGTGTCGAGTTTAGTGGTTTCGTTGTCGAGGAAGGTTGCAATCGATTGTTGTTCTTTAAATGGCGGTAGTGGAATGTAGAACTTGTTCAAATCTGCTTGGAAAAGATGTGGAACTCCCATGCCGCCTTTGATCCTCTGTATGGTGTTCTCCATATAGAATCCTTGAAATAAGTAAAAAAGAAAAATGCCGCTTAAGGATAGATTGGGCGTAATGACGGCAATCGAACTATTTACTGTTGTTGGTCTCGGCAGAGAGCGAACCACATTGACGGTGCCAAGAGTTGAGCCGTCTTTAGCTAATAAGACATCACCAACTCTGAGCTTAATTTCGGGTGATTCATCATAGCGATGTTCATTGATGAAATTGACGTTCTCAAAATCAATGCTCAACCCTTTGATATTAGGTGTTGCAAGAAAAACAAATCCATCATCTACGTATTCCTCAGCTTTCAGCCCCTTCCAGCCCAATCTAGCCCTAACCCAAGATTCATAGCCTAGCCGTGAAATTTCCCAATGCTCCGGCACCTCGCCCAGCCATGCTATGCCGGAATCCTTCATTGGCGCATCGGGGTTGAGGCCTTTGGTGACGACGTGGGAAATCACCGCCTGCCGCTTTTCTTTCAGCAGTTCGATCAGCTGTTGCTGTTCGGCAATCAGCGCGTCAATCTTGGCGGTTTCGCCGTCGAGGAAGGCGGCGATTTGTTGTTGTTCAGAAAGCGGAGGCACAGTTATCTGAAAATCCGCAATCATGGGCCGTCTTAGAGAATCAACGGTTGATTTTGCCGTGCCTTCTAATACTACGCGCAGAAATAATTCTTTAATGTAGTTATAAAAAAATCGCCCTTTTATATCTCGAAAATCTCTAAAGATATAGACCCTCTGATGAGCGCAAAACTTTCCTTCAAAATGATGAAATACTTTGCCAACGCCAACCCCGTCGCCTGCCGTTAATACTGCCTCGCAGTCATGGGTAAATCTGCCAATTCTTTCTACAGTCGATGAGCGAACGAAAAATGGATATTCTCCATCTTCAACTGCGTCTACAGTATCTGCATCTCCAGTTTCAATTTGGCATAGAAATCTCAAACGTGTGACATTCCAATGCTCCGGTACTTCGCCCAACCATTCGACGCCGCTGTCCTTGTAGCTAGGGTAACGCGGAAAACTCATGCCGACAGCCCCGCAATCATGGTTAGAATGCGATCGGTGCATTGTTTGAGGTCTGCATCAATCGCGGCCAACTCCCGTGGCGGCTCGAACACATAGAAATGCCGGTTGAAGGGTATTTCGTAGCCGACCTTGGTTTTGTCGTGATCTATCCACGCATCCGGCGCATGAGGCAGCACCTCGCGCTTGAAGTAGCTTTCCACGTCTTCCGACAGCGGCACGTTTTCAGTATCGCGTAAGCTGGAGTCGGGTTGTGGTTTGCCTTTCAGCTTGCCTTTTGTGCCGAGCAGGATGTTGCCTTGTTCATCTCTGAGCGGGCGTTCGACGGTGATGGTGCGATAGCCAAAATCGCTGTTTTTGAAGATTTTGGAGATGGGTTTCTTGCCGTCACTGGCTTTATGCCCTTCAGGGTATTCAATGAATTGCCCAAACAAGCGGGTGATTTCCACAATATGCTCATCCGACAATTCCTTGCGCTTGGAGCCCAGGCTTTTGCGCATCTTCTGCCAGAAACCACTGGCATCAATCAGTTGCAGTTTACCTTTGCGGTGTTCCGGTTTGCGGTTGGAGAGTATCCACACATAGGTGGAAATACCGGTGTTGTAGAACATGTCGGTCGGTAAGCCGATGATGGCTTCGACCAAATCGTTTTCCAGCACATAGCGGCGGATTTCGCTTTCGCCGGAAGCGGCGCCGCCGGTGAACAAGGGCGAGCCATTCAAGACGATACCAAAGCGACTGCCGCCGTCATGGGAGGGACGCATCTTACTGATGAGATGCAGCAGGAACAGCAAGGAGCCGTCGGACACGCGCGGTAGCCCGGGTCCGAAGCGGCCGTTGAAGCCTTGCTTCTCGTGTTCGTTGCGGATTTCTTTTTCGACTTTCTTCCATTCCACCCCAAACGGCGGATTGGACAGCATATAGTCAAACTTCTTCAGGATATGGCCGTCGTCGGAGAAAGTGTTGCCGAACACGATATTGGCGACATCCTGCCCCTTGATCAGCATATCGGCTTTGCAGATGGCGTAGGATTCCGGATTGAGTTCCTGCCCGAACATGGTCAAACGCGCTTCCGGATTATGCTCTTCCAGATATTCGCCAGCGACTGACAACATGCCGCCAGTGCCGGCCGTGGGGTCATAAATGGTGCGCACCACGCCAGGCTTGGCCAGCACGTCGTCATCTTCGATGAACAACAGGTTGACCATCAATTTAATCACTTCGCGCGGGGTGAAATGCTCGCCGGCGGTTTCATTCGAGATTTCCGCAAACTTGCGGATAAGTTCCTCGAACACCAAACCCATTTGGTGGTTGTCGACCTTGTCCGGATGCAGATCGATCTGAGCGAATTTTTCGGTGACCTGATAGAGCAGACCGGATTTATGCAAGCGCTCGACTTGGTTGTAGAAGTCGAAGCGCTCGAAAATGTCCCTCACCTCGACCGAAAAGCCTTGGATATAGGCAAACAGGTTTTCCTTGATGTGGTCCTGATCGCCCATCAGCTTTTTGATGTCTAGCGGCGAGGTGTTAAAGAAGCTTTGCCCAGCCTTGCGCAACAAAAAGGCTTCCGGGTTGATGCCGAGCTTTTGTTTGTCGGCGTATTCGGCCAGCACCGGGTCTTTGGTTTCTTCCAGCACGCAGTCCAGACGGCGTAATACCGTGAAGGGCAGGATAACTTTGCCGTATTCGGATTGTTTGTAATCGCCGCGCAATAAGTCGGCTACCGCCCATATGAAGGCGGAAAGGGATTGATGATTCATGCGTCCTTGATTTTCGAATGATTGTGGCTGGCGACATTTAGTAAGGATGTGCACAGATTGCCTATCAATGCACTGCGCCAAAGCGTGTCGATTCTAAGGGATGATTACCATTAGTGCCAAACTTATTCACTTTCAAAACTCGATACTGAGCTGGAAATTTGCAAATATTGATATTTATTTCATGGGTTATTGTTTTAGTTAATTTGCCAATATTTTGTAGTAAAGATTGTATTTTTGCTGTGTTATAAAAGTGTTTTTTAAGTAACAACTATGAAATAGATTAAATCATGAAATATGCATCGAAAGTAAATTTCAGTAAATACTTGGAAGTCTTGATCAATCAGTCACCGTTTAAGCAAAACGAAATAGCCGATAAAATTGGTTATGTGAATCCAAATATTATCACGCTATTTAAAAAAGGCAGAACCAGAGTGCCAATATATAAAGTGCCTATGTTGGCCAAGGTTTTCGGTGTCGATCCTGGGTTTATGTTAAGGCGTTATTTGGCGGAATACGAGACTAAGTTATTGGATGCCATTGAACCGCATTTAGGTG
Organism: Methylomonas rivi; assembly: GCF_024505165.1. GTDB lineage: Bacteria > Pseudomonadota > Gammaproteobacteria > Methylococcales > Methylomonadaceae > Methylomonas > Methylomonas rivi. Next base: position 33,280 of record NZ_JANIBK010000027.1, on the reverse strand, counting down.
TGGTCATTACCGAGAACGAGCGTGTGATGTTGGGTGAGCTAAGGCGGCTAACCAATAATAATGACCCAAAAATGTCATTGGTAAAATCAGAAAAAACAGGGTGTTTAATTGTCGAGTTCAAGTTTGATCGTTAATTAATATTTATTTTTATAGTTTATCAATTAAATTTTTAGTAAGAGAGGTTGGGATGAAAGATGTCTTATTGTGTGATGTTAATTTGAGGCCTGATATTTTCCCGCAAAATTGGACTTATCCCGCGATGGTTGCTGATACTGTGGCTGAACTTTCTGGTGAAATCAACCCATCCAGCGATTTGATTACCAAGTCTAGTCTGAATAACGCCCAATGGAGCGCTTCTGAATTGACTACGCTCATGAGATCGTTCGATGAAAAATGGAATTTTGATTCCAATGCCATCATAGCGGTTTGGGATGCTAATCAGCCTGAATCAGATGCACCGCTTGGATTTATTGTATTCGGTTGGCTTTGGACTGAGACGCGGACAAAAAAAATCAATACTGCGTTCCTCGATTTACCACTGTTATGGGTTAGGCCTGATAAGAGAGGGCTTGGTGGAACGGTGGTGAGGCATGTGGTTTGTCACTTTTTACACTATTTGAGCGACTGCACATTCGATCACTCCCATGTGTCATCGCGTGGAATGGAGCTATGTTGTCACGCTGATTTCGACTCAATAGGAGGCGAAAAGGCGTTTGCCATCATCAAGGATCATATTTTATTCCTGGAAGATACAGAAAAATGGTATATCAAGGAATTTATTTTTGAGGTTGGTATTTAGTGGCAGCAAGATTTTCAAACTATTCAATATTTGGTCGGTGGCTGAGGGAATAAGAATAGTTATCTATGTGTTATAATAGTTCGCTGTTTTTTGAGGAGGCCATGTAATGGCGGTAGTATTTTTTATTATATTGCGCTAATGGTCTCGACGAATTAACGGATAAGTGTCAGTAGTCTGTTTTAAAAAAAATCACTTGTATGATGTTTTGAGTATTTTTATGGTAAGTGGGCATGAACTATCTCGGATGGTGGAGAAGGCTAATCTGGTAATTACATGTAATTAATTTAATATGGAAGGAAGTTTTATATGATAAATGGAATCGATAATGCAAGTGATGTTACGCCTGAAAATATAGCCAAGAGAATAAAAGATATTGAGCGTGAAATAAAGAATTTGGATTTTAACGAGATAGGTGCGTATGGAAAACGAGATAGTTTGGCTCGTGAAAGGTATTGTCTTTCAGAAAAACTGACATATCTAGAAAACCCAGACCCAGACCCAGACCTAGACCTAGACCTAGACCCAGACCTAGACCTAGACCTAGACCTAGACCTAGACCTAGACCTAGACCTAGACCTAGACCCAGACCCAGACCCAGACCCAGACCTAGATTTAGACGATCTCGACGAAGACTACATCGATGACTTAGGTCTCGATGACCTTTTTCCATACGAAAAATCACCGGTTAAAGTGGTTGAGCAAGCAACGACCGGCGGTGAATTTTCTTCGAACTGCTTAGAAGGCGTGTCGAGCGAACTATCCAGTAACTTAACTCGGCTGATTTTGTCGGTCATGCCGGTTTTTAAATCATGCAATAAGGCTTTGAAATTAGCGGCGAGCTTCAAAGCTTTCAGGGTAGCTTCTTCTCGATTTTCCGTCTTTAAGCTGCGGACAATTTCTTGAAAATTTAAAGAGTCGCGATGTTTTGCGGGGATGCGGATACGAAAATAATAAATGTTATTTCGTTTGACGAGGTAGGGGATTTTCGCCATTTTTAAGCCTCTTGTGTAGCACTTTTGTGTAACAAAAGCCGCTTTTTGAGGCTGAATTTGTGTTGATTTTTTTAAAATTTATTTAAAATCAACTGCTTAACAATGTGGCGGAGAAAGAGGGATTCGAACCCTCGATACGTTTCCGTATACACACTTTCCAGGCGTGCGCCTTCGACCGCTCGGCCATCTCTCCGGATCAATATTTCAGCCGCGCATTATGAATGAAATATAGGTTTTATGCAATCCTGTTTATATAATTTAGCCGAAAATCGCTTGATCAAAGCCGGAAATAATCGAATTCCGGCTTGAAGGACTGTTTTTAGCTATGCTTGCAAGCGTTGTTCAAATCGTTTTGGTTCATTGATAGAAAGGATATGGTATGGACGAGTTGACTAAGCAGCCCATGACTCAGGCGCAACTGTTGCCGGGCATTGTTGCCGAGACAGCGGCAATCGAAGACTTGCGCCGCGATATTCACGCGCATCCCGAATTATGTTTTGAGGAGCTGCGTACTGCCGAGCGGGTGGCGGCGGCTTTGCAAGGTTGGGGTATTCCCGTGCATCGCGGTTTGGGCAAGACCGGCGTGGTGGGGACGATACAAGCCGGCCGTTCAGCGCACGCCATCGGCCTAAGGGCCGACATGGATGCCTTGCCGATTTTGGAACAAAACGGCTTTGCCCATGCATCGGTGTATCTCGGCAAGATGCACGCCTGCGGGCATGATGGCCATACCGCCATGTTGTTGGCTGCCGCGCAGTATTTGGCCCGGCATAAAAATTTCGACGGTACGGTACATCTGATTTTTCAACCGGCCGAAGAGGGCGGCGGCGGGGCGGATGCCATGATCAAAGACGGATTGTTTGACCTGTTTCCCATGCAGGCGGTCTACGGCATGCATAACTGGCCCGGTATACCGGTCGGGCAATTCGCGGTCGGCGTGGGGCCTGTAATGGCGGCCTTCGATACCTTTCGGATCGTTATTCGCGGCAAGGGCTGCCATGCCGCGCTACCGCATTTAGGTTTGGATCCGGTGCCGGTGGCGGCGCAAATCATCATGGCTTTTCAAACCATACTCACCCGCAGCGCCAACCCGCTGGATGCTGGCGTGTTGTCGATAACCACGGTACATGTGGGCGAGACAAAAAACGTCATTGCCGACAGTTGCGAAATGACCGGCACCTTGCGGACGTTTTCGGCTGAATTGATGGCTTTGATACAGCGACGCATGGCGGATATCGTCGAGCATACTTGTCTGGCGCACGCTATGACGGGGGAGATTGAATTTACCAAAGGGTATCCCGCTACCGTCAATCATCCGGAACAGACGGCATTATGCCGGCAGGTGATGGCGGGCATTGTCGGCAAGGAAAATGTACTGCCGCAGCAGCCGGTGATGGGCGCGGAGGATTTTGCCTACATGCTGCAACAATTGCCGGGCTGCTATTGTTTCATCGGCAATGGCGAAGGCGAGCACCGTTTGCCCGATCACGGCGCCGGCCCATGTACTTTGCATAATGCCAGTTACGATTTTAACGACGCGATATTGCCGCTGGGGGCGACTTATTGGGTGAGGCTGGTGGAAACCTGCCTGGCCGTTGCGGAGTAAGCTCAATTCAACATGGCGCGCACGTGTTCGATCTCATCCTTGACCTGATCGAGAATATTGATGCTGAGGTCGGCGTCCAGATTGCCGGCGGCCAGTTTTTTATAGGCGGGCAACTCATCCATCTTCGGCATTTTCTTGATGTCGACCTTGCCGATAAAGCTATGCAGTTGCGAAACCATCACGATGTCGCTATAAGTGGCCTGCGGGCCGCTGTCGCGATACCAGTTTTCCGCATGGTTTACGACATCTTCAAAGTCGGTCGGAAAGTCCCATCTGCGGATGATTTGCACGCCGATTTCGCTGCGCAGCTCTTTGACGGTTTCGGCAAGATCGGTGGGCGAGGCCAAAATATCCGGCTGCCGATCGGCATAGCCCAGTATCGGCACAATGCCGATGTCATGGATCAAGCCGGCCAGCATGGCCCGGTCCGGGTCGAAGCCGGGGGTTTTATGCGCCAACACCGCGCTGATGGCGGCGACATGGCTGCTGTGGGCCCACAGCTCCTGCATTTTGCGGCGAATAATCCCGGTTTTGGCGTTGAACACGGCTTTTAGCGCAAATACGGTGATGATGTCCTGGGCGGCTTTCAAACCGAGCCGGGTAATGGCTTCCGGGCAGCTTTCTATCTTGCGGCGGCCGCGATACAGCGGGCTGTTGGAAATTTTGATCAGACGGGCGGTAATGCTGGGGTCGATCTGCACCACGCGGGCGATTTTGCTGCTGTTGGCACTGGGTTCGTTGATGGCGCGGCGAATTTTGACGGACACATCCGGGATAGTCGGTAAATCCAGTTTTTCGGATTGCATGTATTTGTAACAATCCAGATATAAGCGGTTTTTGGCAAGTTTGCTGGATTTGGGATTGGGGATGGCCTCGGTCATCGGCATTTGCTTTATTCGGACAAGCGGGTCGGGTTTAGTTTAAAATTTGCAGCCTTTTTATCTGCGGGCAGCACATGACTATCACTTCGCCGGATGTTATCACAACCCTGAACAGCATCAGAGACTATATTCGCTGGGGCGCCAGCCGTTTTGCCGAACATAATGTCTTTCTAGGGCACGGCACGCTGACACCCTTGGACGAAGCGGCGGCCATCGTTTTGCACACCCTTAACCAACCCTACGATTTGGCCGATAGTTATCTTGACAGCGTTTTGACCATGCCGGAACGCCAAGCGGTGTTGACCTTGATCGAGCGCCGCATCCGCGAGCGCAAGCCGTCCGCTTATCTGACCAACGAAGCCCTGTTCGCCGGCTTGTCTTTTTATGTCGACGAGCGGGTGCTGGTGCCGCGTTCGCCGATCGCCGAACTGATAGCCGAACGCTTCGAACCTTGGGCGGATGAAGACCGGGTGTTCAATATCCTGGATTTATGCACCGGCAGCGCCTGTATTGCCATTGCTTGCGCCTATGCTTTCCCCGATGCGCAAGTCGATGCGGTGGAGCTATCCGACGATGCGTTGGTCGTGGCGGCCATTAATGTGGACAAACACGATCTGGCCGAACAGGTGACTTTATATCAATCCGATTTGTTTGCCGAGCTGCCGCGCAAACCCTACGACATCATCGTCAGCAATCCGCCTTATGTGGCGATTAGCGAATGGGAAAACTTGCCGGCCGAATTTCATGCCGAACCGGAAATGGGCTTTACCGGCGGCGACAGCGGCCTGGATTTGGTGATCCGTATTCTGGCGGATGCCAAGCGCTATTTGGCGGAGCAGGGCATACTGATCGTGGAAGTGGGCAGCAGCGCGGAAACGTTACAGGAGCTATTCCCCAACGTGCCTTTCCAGTGGCTGGAGTTCGAACGCGGCGGCGACGGCGTCTTTCTGCTGACGGCGCAACAGGTCAACGATTATCACTCTCTATTTGCAAGCGCGGTATAAAGCATGTCCGGAAACAGCATAGGAAAATTATTTACGGTGACTACTTTCGGCGAAAGCCACGGCCCGGCGTTGGGCGCTATCGTGGACGGCTGCCCGCCGGGGATGGAACTGTCGGAAGCCGATTTGCAGGTAGACCTGGATAGGCGCAAACCCGGCACTTCCCGTCATACCACCCAACGCCGCGAGGCCGATGCAGTGAAAATTCTCTCCGGGGTGTTCGAAGGTAAAACCACCGGTTGCCCCATCGGTCTGTTGATTGAAAATACCGACCAGCGCTCCAAGGACTATTCCAAAATTGCCGAGAGCTTCCGACCCGGCCATGCTGATTACACCTACCAGCAAAAATACGGCTTCCGCGATTATCGCGGCGGCGGCCGTTCCTCGGCGCGGGAAACCGCCATGCGGGTAGCGGCGGGCGCAATAGCCAAAAAATATTTGTTGGAACAGCACGGCATCCAAGTACGCGGCTATCTGTCGCAATTGGGGCCGATTAAAATCGACGCGTTCGATTGGGACGAAATCGGCAACAATCCGTTCTTTTGCCCGGATGTGAATAAAGTGGCCGAGATGGAAAGCTATATGGATGCCTTGCGCAAGGAAGGCGAATCCATCGGCGCCAAAATCGAAGTGATTGCCGGCAACGTACCGCCGGGCTTGGGCGAGCCGATTTTCGACCGCCTGGACGCCGATCTGGCGCACGCCTTGATGAGCATTAATGCGGTAAAAGGCGTGGAGATCGGCGACGGTTTTGACTGCGTCGACACCAAGGGTACCCGATTTCGCGACGAGATCACGCCGGACGGCTTCTTGAGCAACCACGCCGGCGGCATTCTGGGCGGCATATCCAGCGGCCAGGACATCGTCGCGCGCATGGCGCTGAAACCCACCTCCAGTCTGCGCCTGCCCGGCCGCAGCATCAACATCCACGGCGAGGCCATCGACGTGGTCACCGAAGGCCGCCACGATCCCTGCGTCGGCATTCGCGCCACGCCGATAGCCGAGGCCATGATGGCGATCGTCTTGATGGACCATCTGCTGCGCCACCGCGCCCAGAACCTGCATGTCCATAGCGGTCTGCCGATTCTGCGCTAAATGAAGCTGCCGTATTGGCGATTATCCGGCTTTTACTTTTGCTACTTTGCCACCCTGGGGGCATTCCTACCCTTTTGGAGTTTGTATCTCAAGCGAATAGGCTTCGCCGCTACCGACATCGGCGAATTGACCGCCCTGCTGGTGGCGACCAAAATCGTCGCCCCCTATTTATGGAGCTGGCTGGCCGATAAAACCGGCCGTTGCCTGCGGCTGATACGCATCACCTCGCTATTTTCGGCCTTGATTTTCAGCGGTTTTTTAGTGCGGCACGATTACCCGTGGGTAGCCGGCGTGACCGTGGTCTTCAGCTTTTTTTGGAATGCCACCTTGCCGCAATTCGAAGCGGCTACCTTGCGCCATCTTAAAACCGAACCGCAACGCTATAGCCGGATCAGGTTGTGGGGTTCGGTCGGGTTTATCGCCTCGGTATTGGGAATCGGCCGTTTTTTGGACGATTTCAGTATCGAATATCTGCCCTGGATCATTAGCGCTTTGCTGCTGAGTAACTGGCTGATGGCGCTGGTTACGCCGGAAGCCGTCGCCAGCCATGATCACGACGCAGCCGCCAGCGTGCTGCGGATATTATTCAAACCTGAGTTGCTGGCGTTTTTTAGCGTCTATATGCTGCTGCAAGTCGCCCATGGCCCGTATTACGTGTTCTATTCGGTGTTTCTGCAACAACATGCTTATTCAACCACGCTGACCGGGTTCCTGTGGGCCTTGGGGGTTTGCGCGGAAATCCTGGTGTTTATCTGGATGTATGGCTTGTTCAAGCGTATCAGCCTGCGCGGTTTGCTGTTGGGCAGTTTGGCCTTGAGTACCTTGCGTTGGCTGATGATCGCCCATGGGGTGGATTCGCTGCCGGTGATTGTGGCGGCCCAATTGCTGCATGCGGCCAGCTTCGGCATTGCGCATGTGGTGGCCATGCAATTGTTGCATCGCTATTTCGGCGACAGGCATCAAAGCAAGGGCCAAGCACTGTACAGTAGCCTCAGTTTCGGCCTGGGCGGTATGTTGGGCAGTTTCTATAGCGGCTATTTGTGGGATGCGCTGGGCGGCGGGCCGGTGTTTGTGATGGCGGCGCTGGCCAGCGGGGTGGCGTTTTTAATCGCCTTTATCGGCGTGGCTCGGCAAAAGCCTGTTACATTGGGTTAAAATTGCGGCAACTTATTCATGAGGAAACTCTAGGTGTTTGAAATCATTAAAAGCGGCGGCTGGATGATGCTGCCGATTATTTTATGTTCCATTGCGGCGATGGCGATCATCGGCGAACGTTTCTGGTCGCTGCAGCGCAAACGCATCATACCGGCCGAACTGGTGCCTTACATTTGGCAACTGCACAGGGACAACAAACTTGACGATGCCACCATACGCCGGATACGAATGAGTTCGCCGCTGGGGCGGGTGCTGGCGGCGGGTTTGCTGAACCGCAAACACGGCCGGGACATGATGAAAACCAGCATCGAGGAAGTCGGCCGCCAAGTGGCCTTCGAGTTGGAGCGCTATTTGAATGCGCTGGGCAGTTTGGCCTCGATTACCCCATTGCTGGGCTTGCTGGGTACGGTGGACGGCATCATCCGGGTGTTTTCCGACATCGCCGTCGGCGGCATGGGCGACCCCGGCATCTTAAGCGCCGGCATCTCCGAGGCGCTGATTTGCACCGCCTCCGGCTTGACGGTGGCGATTCCCAGTCTGTTTTTTCACCGCTATTTCGAACGGCTGGTCGACGACCATGTGGTGCGGATGGAAGAAGAGTCGCTGCGTTTGATCGACATCATGCAGGGTAACAGAGAGGACGTTTGATGGAATTCCGCCGCAAAAAACGCGCGCCGGTGGAAATCGGCTTAATTCCGATGATAGACGTGCTGCTGGTGCTGTTGTTTTTTTTCATGGTGGCCACCACCTTTCGCCACCATACCGATCTAAAAATCAATTTGCCGGAAGCCGATGGCGAAGAAGTCGATCAGGCGGCCAAATCGGTTAATTTGTTTATCGATGCCGACGGCAAATATGCCTTGGCGGGCGAGGACGGCAAACCGCAACCTTTGGCCGAACAGAGTCCGGATAGCCTAAAAAGTGCCTTGGCCGGTTTGTCCGGCGATTCGCGCCAGCTGCCGTTCATTATCAGTGCCGACGGCAAAACCCCGCACCAGGCCGTGGTGAGTGCCTTGGATATTGCCAACCAACTGGGTTTTCATCATATAACCTTTGCCATCAATCCGCCGGAGCACAAATGAAGGCCAAAATAACCCGCTGGTTCGAGGATGCCTGGTATAAGGAAATGTATATTTCCGCCTGGTTTATGCCGCTGTCGATGTTTTATGTGGATGCGGTGCGTTTGCGGCGTTTTTTGTACCGCACCGGCCTGAAAAAATCGGTTCGCTTGCCGGTGCCGGTAATCATCGTCGGCAATTTAACCGTGGGCGGTACCGGCAAAACGCCGTTGGTGATTTGGCTGGTGCAGCTGTTAAAACAACAAGGCTACAAACCGGGTGTGATCAGTCGTGGTTATGCCGGCGACGAAAATCAACAGCCGCTGTCCGTAACGGCCGACAGCGATCCGCGCCAGGTGGGCGACGAAGCCTTGTTGCTGGCCAGACGCTGCGACTGCCCGGTAGCCGTATGCGCCGATAGGCCGGCAGCTGCCCGGCACCTGCTGGCGGAAAACGCCTGCGACGTGATTATTTCCGACGACGGTTTACAGCACTACGCCTTGCAACGCGACATCGAAATCGTGGTGATCGACGGCCAGCGCCGTTTCGGCAACGGTTATTGCCTGCCGGTAGGGCCGTTGCGCGAGCCGCCCGAGCGGGTCAACAGCGTGGACTTGGTGGTGGTCAATACGCCAAAAGAACTCCTGGAAGGCGAAATCGCCATGCAATGCAAGGGCGACAGTCTGCGCAATCTGCAAAGCGGCGAGCGGCAACCGTTGGCCGCGTTTGCCGGCAAAGCGTGCCACGCCGTGGCCGGCATCGGCAATCCGCAACGGTTTTTCGACCAGCTTGCGGCGGCCGGTCTGAATTGCCAAACCCATGCCTTTCCCGATCACCACGCCTTCGCCGCCGCCGATTTACAATTCAATGACGCCAAACCGGTCGTCATGACCGAAAAGGACGCCGTCAAATGCGCCGATTTTGCCCAGCCGCAATATTGGTATTTGCCGATCGATGCCGTGTTGCCGGAAGCCTTTGCCGAACAATTACTCACACTACTCAAGGACAAAACCCGTGGACAAAAAACTGCTTGATATTCTGGCTTGCCCATTGTGCAAAAGCCCGCTGATTTACGATAAGGACAAACAGGAACTGATCTGCAAGGCCGATAATCTGGCTTTCCCGATTCGCGACGATATTCCGGTGATGCTGGAAGACGAAGCTCGCCAACTGAGTTTCGACGAAGCGGACGCCTTGCGCAAATGAGCGGGTTCAAAGTCGTCATTCCGGCCCGCTACGCCTCGACCCGCTTGCCCGGCAAGCCCTTGCTGGATATTGCCGGCAAGCCGATGATAGTGCACGTCTGCGAACGGGCGTTGGAAGCGGATGCCGGGCAGGTGGTGGTGGCGACTGACGATCAACGCATCTTCGATACCGTTTCCGCTCTGGGTATACAAGTGGCGATGACCGATCCGAATCACCAGTCCGGCACCGAGCGCATTGCCGAAGTGGCGGAAAAATTGGGTTGGCGGGCCGACGATATTGTGGTGAATCTGCAAGGCGACGAGCCCTTGATTCCGCCGGCCTACATTCGCGACGTGGCCGCCGCGTTGGCCGGACAAACCCAGGCCGGCATCGCCACTCTGGCCGCCAAAATCCAGGATGCCGACGAAATCTTCAACCCCAACGCGGTGAAAGTGGTGCTGGATAAAAACGGTTACGCGCTGTATTTCAGCCGGGCGCCGATACCGTGGAACCGCGCCAGTTTCCCGGAGCATCATGTAATCGGCGACGCCAGCGATCCGCATTACCGCCACATCGGCATGTATGCCTATACGGTCGGTTTTTTGCAACGCTACTGCAGCTGGCCGGCATCGCCGCTGGAAAGCGTCGAATCCCTGGAGCAGCTAAGAATTTTGTGGTATGGCGAAAAAGTGCTGGTAAATATCGTCGAACAAACCCCGGAAGCCGGCGTGGATACCGAGGAAGATTTATGGCGGGTGGGGTTGAGGTTGGGGCAGGTTTAGGCCTCTGACTTTGCGTTATTTAGCGTGGCACCAGGACTTTTTAAATGACCATTGAACGGTTATATAAATTTGGAAAACTTAACGAATTCAGTGAGGCTCTTTTCTCGACAGCATCGGTATATTTCTCATCAGCAGCTGAGTTTAATGACCCATTTGAATGTACTCCTTCATTCGAATTCACCCATGAGCCAGATAAGATCATGGATCAGCTTGTTCGGGCAGTTTTAGCAAATAACCCACGTCTTACTCACCATTCAGCTAGCGCTGAAGCTTTGGCTATCTATCTTGAAGATAGGCATCGTAATCCTGCAGTTTGGGAGGCTCTAAAGAACGATTTGATTCACGAATTTCGCCATTGTGTTGGGATTTATTGCCTTACAGAGCGGCGTGATAGTATTTTGATGTGGTCTCATTATGCGGATGATCACAAAGGCTTCTGCATAGAATTCGAAGCTACAGATTACACTCCAGTGTTTGGTGGTGCCCAACAGGTTTCTTATGAAAAAGAGTACCCAGAAATAAACTTCTATAACACGCCAATTGAGGACAAAGTTAAGCTTAGCTTGCTAACAAAGTTCACTGATTGGAATTATGAAAGAGAGTGGCGAATTTTGGATCATGATATTGGTTCGGGAACCCGTACTTATCCAGCCGAACTTATGAAAAGTGTGACGTTTGGAATAAGAATGTTGACTGATCACAAGGAAAAAATTAGAGATTGGGTGTCAGCGAGAGGCTGTGATGTTCAATTTTATCAAGCCGTTCAAGGAAAGGATCGCTTTGAAGTAGCTTTCCTTGAAGCGTGATAGTAGTACGGTAGGGTGGGCACGGTTTTTGTGCCCACGCGGAATAAATGATTCGCTATCGCGAAGCCAGATTTAACGCCGGTTCGCGGACCGGCAACCGCGATACTTTTCTTTGCTTGTCCAAAGAAAAGTATCCAAAAGAAAAGACACCCGGATGCCGCGTTGATCCTGCGCGCCGAAGGCTTTGAACGGGGTTTTTCGAAGGGGCATCCCAGCCCCTGCGAAAAACTCGATGCATCCCTGCATCGCCCCTAAAGGGCAAATCCGTTCAAACCCTCCGGTGCTCGGCGCGGCATAACGGGACAAACCCCACGGCCTCACCGGGAAAGCTAAGCATAACCGGGAAATCCGGTAGGGTGGGCACGGTTTTTGTGCCCACGCGGATTAAATGAGTCGATAAAGCTTTTTGGTATTCTGTGTTTGAAATGAACATCATCAACCTAGCCGCCGAACCCGAACATATTCCAACCCTGGCCGCGTGGCATCAGCGGGAATGGGCGCATTTGAATCCCGGCGGTACCCTGGAAAAGCGCATGGACAAGATGCGGCGTTATCTGGATGACGGCTTGCTGCCGAGCACCTTTGTCTGCAAGTACGACGGCCAGCTGGCCGGTTCAGCGGCGATTGTGGAAAGCGATATGGACACCCGGCCGGAATTGACGCCTTGGCTGGCCAGCGTGTTCGTGGCGCCGGCATTTCGCCGCCGGGGCTTGGGCGGCGAGTTGGTCAAACATGCGATGCGGCAAGCCGCGTTGGCCGGTATACGGCGTCTTTATCTGTTTACTCCGGATCGGGCGGCGTTTTATCGAAAGTTGGGTTGGCAAATCGTGTCCGAGGAAGACTACCGGGGGTGCGCGGTGACGGTGATGCAGGTCGATCTGCAACAGCCCGATCCTTGAATGGGCCCGATCCGTTCGGTTTCGCCATGCGTTGGCGGCATCGGTAAACCGGCATGGCAAAACCGCAGCGTTAGGAAAATTAACCGCATGCCGAGACAGAATCGCTGGCCGGGACTAGAATTGCCGATTATTTTCAAATTTCGCGTAGCAACATGAAGCCGATTCTGGCCGGTAAGTCCATATTAATCGTCGAAGATTATCCCGCGATGCGGAAGGCCATCCGCAATATGCTGTATACCCTGGACGCCGACCTGATTACCGAGGCCGATAATGGCGAGAATGCGCTGCTTGCCATGAGTAAAACCAGCTTCGATGTGGTGTTGTGCGATTACAATTTGGGCGCCGGCAAGAACGGCCAGCAGGTGCTGGAGGAGGCGCGCCTGCAAAAGCTGATCGGCTATCACTGCGTGTTTATCATTATCGCCGCCGAGCAAAGCGCCAGCATGGTATTGGGCGCCATGGACAGCAAGCCCGACGAGTATTTGGCCAAGCCTTTCAATGCCCAGCAATTATTCGCGCGCTTGGAGCGCAATCTGAGCCGCAAAACCTTGTTGAATAGCATAGAGAAGGAGGTCGAGCGCGGCAATTTATCGCAAGCCATTCAACAATGCGATAAATTGTTGGCCGGTAATCATAAAAAAGTCAGGACGCATTTATTAAAAATGCGCGCCGAATTGGCTACCTTGGTGGGCGATTTCGACACGGGGCGCGGGATTTACGCGGAAATTCTGCAAGAGCGCGATTTGCCTTGGGCAAGGCTGGGCTTGGGCATCATCGATTTTCAAGTCGGCGATCTTGCCGGGGCAGCTTCGCATTTTGAGGACTTGTTGCGCGCGCATCCGTTGTTTTTGGAAGGTTACGATTGGCTGTCCAAAGTGTATGAAGCCGAAGACAAACTGCAAGAAGTACAAGAGGTGGTCAATCAGGCGGTGGACTTGTCGCCGCAATCGATATTGCGGCAAAAGAAGCTCGCCGAAACGGCGGACAAAATCGGCAACGTGGCAGTGGCGGAAAAAGCCTATAAAGCCGCCGTAACTTTGGGAAAGCACTCGATCTACCGGTCTTGTAGCGATTTTACCAATCTGGCTAAGTTGTACACCAAGACCCACTCCGGGGATGAGGCGTTAAAAACCCTGGCCCACATGCGCAAGGAGTTTCATAACGATCCGGAAGCCGAATTGCGCGCCACCACGCTGGAAGCTGAATTACACCAAAATGGCGGCGATACCGAAAAGGCCGGCCTGTGTTTGCAAAAAGCCTTGCTGCTGCACCAGCAGCTGGGGGCCAATACGCCCAAGGATTTACAACTGGACATCGCCCGAGGCTGTTTTTTGCAAAACCAAGCCGGGCAAGCGGAAACGATTTTGGACGGTTTGATCAAGACGCATATCGACGATGAACAGTTTCTGGACGATGTGCGCCGCATGCAGTCGAGCGTCGGTCTGGAAAACCATTCGGAGGATTTGATTCAAAATACCAAACGAGCCTTGGTAGCAACCAACAACAAGGGCGTGGCTTTGTATAAGCAGGGCAAGTTTAAGGAGGCGATGGCCTTATTCGAAACGGCCATCGCCAGCATGCCGGATAACAAGACCATCATAATCAATATGTTGAAAATTATTTTGCATGACCTCAAGGCCAGCGGGATAGAGGAAGAAAAGTTGCTGAGAGCGCAAGCGCTGTTTAAAAAAGCCCGGCAGATCCATATCGACCGGCATAAATTGGGTATTTTACAAATGGAATTTTCCAATCTGCTGCGGCAATATCACGAGGGTGCCAGGGTATGAACGCCGGTTTAAAAGAAGATGCGCTGTTTCCGGTGATATTGGGGGCCACCGTGCACGACATCAAAAATTCCTTGGGCACCTTGTTGGGCCTGATTCAGCAAATGAGTTTAAAGCAGTCGGCCGGCCAGGTTGACGAGGTCCGGCAATTGGAGTTCGAAGCCAACCGCATCAACCACAGCCTGATGCAGTTATTGGTGATGTATAAAATCGACAGCCGCAAGTTCAGTTTGATGGAGGACGAATACGCGGCGCTGGATTTGATCAACGAGGCGAAAGCTCAGCAAGACCGCTTGTCTCGATTGCAAAATATCGAAGTGCGTAGCGAATGCCGCGACGATTTATTGTGTTATTGCGATTATCAACAGATCAGCAATGCGCTGGGAACCGTGCTGAATAATGCCCAGCGCTATACCAAAAATGCGGTGCTCATCTCTGCAAGCGAAGCGGACGGGTATTTGCGGTTTTGCATTGAAGACGACGGCCTAGGCTATCCGCCCCATCTGCTCGAGGCTGATTTGACTAACCCGGCCGACGTGGATTGGGTCAGCGGTAACACGGGCTTGGGCCTGTATTTTGTAGCGGCGATTGCTGGCTTTCATAAAAACCGCGATAAAACCGGCTATGTCGAGATCGACAACCATAGCCGCTTGGGCGGGGCCAGATTCAGCCTGTATCTGCCGTGAGCGCTTGAAATTTAACTCACGTATCGATTAACTATACATTAAAATTCCCGCGCGTATTCATCCGCCCTTACCTTATCCAGGTTAAGGGCAACACCATAATTAGAACTTCATGACTATTTTAGTAACCGGCGGCGCCGGTTTTATCGGCAGTAATTTTGTTTTGGATTGGCTGGCCGGTTCCGATGAGGCGGTGGTTAATCTCGATAAACTCACCTATGCCGGCAATCCGGAAAATCTGGCTTCCCTGCGGGACGATGCCAGGCATATTTTCGTAAAAGCCGACATCGGCGATTACGAGGTAGTGCTGGACTTGCTGACACGGCACAATATTCGCGCGGTGGTCAATTTTGCCGCCGAGTCGCACGTGGACCGCTCCATCCACGGCCCGGAAGATTTTATTCAAACCAATATTTTGGGTAGTTTCAGGTTATTGGAAGCGGTGCGTTGCTATTGGAATGGCCTGCAGGATGCGGCAAAACAGGCTTTTCGCTTGCTGCATGTCTCCACCGACGAGGTGTACGGTTCCCTGGAAAAAGCCGACCCGCCGTTTTCGGAAGCCAACCAATACCAGCCCAATAGCCCTTATTCGGCCAGCAAGGCGGCCAGCGACCACTTGGTGCGCGCCTATCACCATACCTACGGTTTGCCGGTGTTGACCACCAATTGTTCCAACAATTACGGGCCGTATCACTTTCCGGAAAAACTGATTCCGCTGTGCATTCAAAATGCATTGACCGGCCAAGCGTTGCCGATATACGGCGACGGTCGGCAGATTCGCGATTGGCTGTATGTCAAGGATCATTGCAGCGCGATTCGGCGGGTATTGGCGGAAGGACGGGTGGGCGAGGTTTATAACATCGGCGGCTGGAACGAAAAAGCCAATCTGGAGGTGGTGCATACCCTGTGCGGCATGCTGGACGACTTAAAACCGCGCGCCGACGGCAAGTCTTATGCCGAGCAAATAACCTACGTGACCGACAGGCCGGGCCATGACCGGCGTTATGCCATCGACGCTACCAAATTGGAGCGCGAATTGGGCTGGAAACCGGCTGAAACCTTTGAAACCGGTATCCGCAAAACCGTGCAATGGTATCTGGACCATCAGGCTTGGGTGAATAATGTGCTGTCCGGCGATTACCAATCCTGGTTGGAAAAAAATTATGCCGGACGGGACGCGTGACTACTGGTCGCTGTTACCGATGGGCATGAAGATACTGTTGTTCGGGAAAAACGGCCAAGTAGGTTGGGAGTTGCAGCGCAGCTTGGCGCCGCTGGGTGAACTGATTGCGTTGGATCGGCATAGCCAAACTCATTGCGGCGATCTCGGCAATCTGAGTGGCATCGTGCAAACCGTACGCGATGTACTGCCGGACGTCATTGTCAATGCGGCCGCCTACACTGCGGTGGACAAAGCGGAAACCGAGACCGAACTGGCCGATCTTATCAACGCCCGGGCGCCGGAGGTGCTGGCGGATGCGGCAAAAACTCATGGCGCCTGGCTGGTGCATTATTCGACCGACTATGTGTTCGACGGCAGCGGCAAGCGGCCGTGGCGCGAAGACGATGCGGTCAAGCCGTTGAACGTCTACGGACGGACCAAACTGGCGGGCGAGCGGGCGATACAACAATCCGGCTGCTGGCATCTGATTTTTCGCACCAGCTGGGTGTACGCGGCAAGGGGGAATAATTTTGCCAAAACCATGCTTCGTTTGGCCCGGGAGCGCGAAAGCCTGTCGGTCATTAACGATCAATTCGGTTCGCCCACCGGCGCCGAATTGCTGGCGGATGTGACCGCGCACGCCATTCGTACCGCTTGTTACCGGCAAGACGTTGCGGGACTTTATCATTTGGCGGCCGACGGCGAAACCACTTGGTTCGAGTATGCGGATTATGTGCTGAATTTTGCCAGGGACGCGGGCATGCCGCTTAAGCTGGCCAAGGACGCTTTAATCGCGATACCGACCAGCCAGTATCCCACGCCGGCCGGCAGGCCGTTAAACTCCCGATTGAACACGGAAAAACTCCAAACCACCTTCGATTTGCGTTTGCCGGACTGGCGAAGCGGGGTAGAGCGCATGCTAACGGAAATACAAGGAAAATCATGACGACGCAACGTAAAGGCATTATTCTGGCTGGCGGTTCGGGTACCCGCCTGTATCCGGTGACCAAAGCCGTATCCAAACAACTGTTGCCGATTTACGATAAACCGATGATTTATTATCCGCTCAGTACCTTAATGCTGGCGGGTATCCGGGATATTTTGATCATATCCACCCCGCAAGACACGCCGTTGTTTCAGCATCTTTTGGGCGACGGTAGCGATTGGGGGATCAATTTGTCTTATGCCGTGCAGCCCAGCCCGGACGGTCTGGCCCAAGCCTTTATCATAGGGCGCGGCTTTATCGGCAATTGCCCTAGCGCGTTGGTGCTGGGCGATAATATCTTTTATGGCCACGATCTGCATGTACAACTTAAAAAGGCCGGCAGCCGAGACAGCGGGGCCACGGTATTTGCGTATCATGTCAACGATCCGGAACGCTACGGCGTGGTCAATTTCGATAACCAAGGCCAAGCAACCTCGTTGGAGGAAAAACCCGCCAAACCCAAAAGCAATTATGCGGTTACCGGGCTGTATTTTTACGATAACCAGGTCGTCGATATTGCCGGCAATTTAACACCGTCTCCGCGCGGCGAATTGGAAATCACCGACGTTAACAAAGCCTATTTGGCTCAAAAACAACTCAGCGTGGAAATCATGGGGCGCGGCTATGCTTGGCTCGACACGGGCACCCACGGCAGTTTGATCGAAGCGGGCAATTTCATAGAAACCATCGAAAATCGCCAGGGCCTGAAAGTGGCGTGCCTGGAAGAAATCGCCTGGCGTAGCGGCTGGATCGGCAAGGAAAAAATCGAACAATTGGCAAGGCCGCTGATTAAAAACGGCTATGGCCAGTATCTTATGCGTCTTCTTGATCAACAGGTGTTTTAGTGCAAGCAAAGCGACTATCCATTCCGGATGTGATTTTATTCACGCCGAAAGTGTTTGGCGATGAGCGGGGTTTTTTTTACGAAAGTTTCAATCAATCGCTGTTCGAGGAGCTGACCGGGCTGAAGCCGCAATTCGTGCAGGACAATCACTCCAAATCGCAGCAAGGCGTGTTGCGCGGCTTGCACTACCAGTTGCCGCCGAAGGGGCAAGGCAAGCTGGTGCGGGCGGTGCAGGGCGAGGTGTTCGATGTGGTGGTGGATATTCGTAAACATTCGCCGACTTTCGGGCAATGGGTGGGCGTCAATCTATCGGCGCATAACAAGCAGCAGCTGTGGATACCGGTTGGTTTTGCGCATGGTTTCCTGACATTATCGGACACTGCCGAATTTCTGTATAAAACCACGGAATACTACTCGCCCGCTCACGAACGCTGCATCTTGTGGAACGATGCCGATATCGGCGTGCAGTGGCCGGCAGCCATCGCAATACCGCAACTTTCCGCCAAGGACCGGCAAGGCCAACCGTTTTCCATGGCGGAACTGTATGACTGAGAACGGTTTTTCGCGGCGGAAAAGCACAAAAACCCCAGTCGGATACTTGTTTTTAGAGTCGTAAAATATTTAGAAGTCGGGCTGGATTAAACTGAATTTGCTAAAATGCGGTTCTTGGGTTGACTACAAACATTTTATGAAACACATCGAACTGCTTTCCCCCGCCGGCACCATCCGCAACATGCGTTACGCTTTCGCGTTCGGTGCCGATGCCGTTTATGCCGGCCAGCCGCGCTATAGCCTGAGAGTCCGCAATAACGATTTTCTGGCCGACAACTTGGCTAAGGGGATTGCGGAAGCGCATCAACTGGGGAAAAAATTTTTTCTGGCGGCCAACGTGATTCCGCACAACGCCAAGGTTAAAACCTTTGTCAAGGATATGGCGCCGATCATTGCCATGCGGCCGGACGCCTTGATCATGGCCGATCCCGGCCTGATCATGCTGACCCGCGAGCAATGGCCGGACATGCCGGTGCATTTATCGGTGCAGGCCAATACCGTCAACTATGCCAGCGTAAAATTCTGGAAAAGCATGGGCGTGGAGCGGGTGATCTTGTCCCGCGAATTGTCGCTGGATGAAATCGCCGAAATTCGCCAGGAATGCCCGGATATGGAATTGGAAGTATTCGTGCATGGCGCCTTGTGCATCGCCTATTCCGGCCGTTGTTTGTTGTCCGGTTATTTCAACCATCGCGACCCTAATCAAGGCACCTGCACCAATTCCTGCCGTTGGAAATACGATACCAAGCCGGCCCAGGAAAATGCCGAGGGCGATTATGTGCTGGACGAGCATGCGGTTTTGTCGATGGACGCGCTCAACGAAACCTTGAGTACGGCCAGTTGCGGCGGCGCGGAGCGGCATCCTCTGGCGGATAACATCTATTTTCTGGAAGAGGAAGGCCGTAAAGGCGAGTTGCTGCCGGTCATGGAGGACGAAAACGGCACCTACATCATGAATTCAAAGGATTTGCGCGCCATAGAACATGTGCAGCGCTTGGTGGAAATCGGCGTGGATAGCTTGAAAATAGAAGGCCGCACCAAGTCCCACTATTATGTTGCGCGCACGGCGCAAACGTATCGGCAGGCGATCGATGATGCCTTGGCGGGCAGGCCGTTTCAGCCGGAACTGATCGGCGTGTTGGATAATCTGGCCAATCGGGGCTATACCGACGGCTTCTACCAAAGGCACCATACTCACGAGCACCAAAACTATATTTCCGGCTATTCCAAAAGCCACCAGCAGCAGTTTTGCGGCGAAATCGCCGCCTACGACGCAGCCACCGGCCTGGCCGAGATCAACGTGAAAAATAAATTTAGCGTGGGCGATAAATTGGAATTGATTTTGCCGAAAGGCAATAGCGATATCACCGTTGACCGTATGTTCGATAAATACGGCAACCCCATGCAGGAGGCCTCGGGCGGCGGCTATGAAGTCCGTATCCCCTTGCCCGATGCGGAGTGCCAATACGGCCTGTTGGCGCGTTATTTCTAGGTATCCGGGAGCATTGCCATGCCGATAGCCACCGCTGATCTTTGCGACCGTTTTTCCGAACAGGAAAATTTTCAGATAGCCGAGCCCATGCTGAGGCACTTCGGCGGAAAATGCCGGTTTTCCGGCCTTATCACCACCCTAAAGGTGTTTGAGGATAATTCCCTGGTACGTACCACGCTGGAAGAAAACGGCCAGGGACGGGTGCTGGTCATCGACGGCGGCGGCTCCCGGCGTTGCGCTTTGTTGGGCGATACATTGGCCTCCTTGGCGGTGAAAAATGCATGGGAAGGTATCGTGGTGTACGGTTGCGTACGCGGTGCGGATTTGCTCGGCAAAATGCCCGTCGGCGTCATGGCCCTGAATACGCACCCGTTGCGCAGCAATAAACACGGGCACGGCGATAGGGACAAGATGATTACGTTCGCCGGCGTCAATTTTAAAAAAGATCATTATATTTATGCCGATGGCGACGGAATTATCGTCTCGGATACAAAATTGGATTAAAATCCCGTTGTCTTAACCAAGTAAAATACTCAAGAATTATGCAAATCGTACTCGCAAACCCTCGTGGATTCTGTGCCGGCGTCGACCGGGCAATTGAAATTGTCGATCAGGCCATCGATACCTTCGGCGCGCCTATTTACGTGCGCCATGAGGTGGTGCATAACCGTACCGTGGTGGATGGCCTGAAGGAAAAAGGGGCGATTTTTATCGAGGATTTAAGCGATGTACCGGTGGGCTCGTATCTGATTTTCAGTGCCCACGGCGTATCCAAGGAAGTGCAAAAAGAAGCCGAGGAAAGGCAATTGACCGTGTTCGATGCCACTTGTCCCTTGGTGACCAAGGTGCACATGCAGGTCGCCAAACATGCCAAGCAAGACCGGGAAGTGATCTTGATCGGTCACGCCGGCCATCCGGAAGTGGAAGGCACCATGGGTCAGTACGATAAATGTACCGAGCATGGCGACATTTATTTGGTGGAAACCCCGGAAGATGTGAAAAACCTGAAGGTTAACAATCCAGACAATCTGGCCTATGTGACCCAAACCACCCTGTCGATGACCGATACCAAGGTGATGGTGGATGCATTGCGCGAACGCTTTTCTTCCATCAAGGAACAGAAAAAAGACGACATTTGTTACGCCACGCAGAATCGCCAGGATGCCGTGCACGATTTGTCGAAAATCTCCGATTTGATTCTGGTGGTGGGTTCGCCCAACAGCTCCAATTCCAACCGCTTGCGCGAAATTGCCGAACAGCTCGGCAAGCCGGCCTATTTGATCGATACCTATAAGGATTTGCAACAGGAATGGCTGGACGGCATCGACGTGGTGGGTGTCACCGCGGGCGCTTCCGCGCCGGAAGTGTTGGTGCAGGAAGTGATTAACCAATTGAAAGCCTGGGGCGGCGAAACCACTTCGGTTCGGGAAAACACCGGTATCGAAGAAAAAGTGGTATTTTCGATTCCCAAGGAATTGAAAAAGCATATGGAAGCTTAGTTTTTCAGTCTTTTTATAACCGTCCATAAGGAGGATCAATGGCTTTAACCGCAATGGAGATGGTTGCCAACGCCAAGCAACAGATCAAAGAAGTAGACACGGCAACAGCAAAGGGTCAGTTGCAAAGCAGCTTGATTCTCGATGTTCGGGAGCCGGCCGAATATGCCGCCGGGCATTTGCCCGGCGCTATCAACATTCCGCGCGGGGTGTTGGAGTTTAAAATCGATGCCACCCCCGAGTTTCAAGGCAAGCAGCAAGAGTCCATCGTCGTCTACTGTCAAACCGGCGGCCGCTCCGCATTGGCCGCCCTCGCTTTAAATCAATTGGGCTATACCCAAGCGGTCAGCATGGCCGGCGGCTTTAAGGCTTGGTCGGAGAGTGGTTTGCCGCTTGGTTGAAGTGTCCGAGCTTCGCATCGACAAGTGGCTGTGGGCCGCGCGGTTTTTCAAAACCCGCGGCTTGGCGGCCGATGCCGTTAACGGCGGCAAAGTCCATGTCAACGGCCAACGCTGCAAACCGGGTAAGGATATCAAGCTGGGCGATGTCATTACCGTCACCAAGGACCAATATACCTGGGAAATTCAGGTTACCGATCTGAACAAGCAGCGGCGGCCCGCCAAGGAAGCCGTTTTGCTTTATCGAGAAGATGAAGCCAGCGCTACCAAGCGCCAAGAGCAAATGGAATTGCATAAGCAGCAGCAAGCTTTTTTGCATCCCTCGGAACGGGAGCGCAAACCCAATAAAAAACAGCGCCGGCAAATTCATCGTTTCAAGCAAGACGCAGGATAATTGCGCCGGTAGCCATAAAAACATAGCCACAACAACTACTTCAATTTATCATTTCCGGATTGCTTCGCGGCAAGTATTTCATTTGATTGGCGCGAGGTTTGCGTCACTAAACAGGATACTCAATGTCGATACGCCCCGCATTATTGATTCATGTTGCTCTGCTTTCCGGCGGTTTACTGTCCGCCTGCGCCACCAGTCGGCAAATTGCCGTCGATTATCCCAAAACCGAGACCTCGCCCCTGAGCCCTATCAAGGGGCAGTCATCGGTAACGGCGGACGATTATTATGTGCAAATTGTGTCCGAATTTGAATTTAAGGGCGACAACGCGCTGAAAGGCGGCTGTAGCGATATCGGTGCCTCGTATGAGTCGGGGGATTTATCCGCCGCGTTGTTGTTTAACATTCATAACGATGCACTCAAGCTCAAACGCGAAACCAGCGGTTTTTTGTATCAAGCCACCACCGGGAAATGCAATTTCAAGCTGGAAACCAAAAAAGTGAATTTAACCCCCTGGCTAAGACTGGATTCCGCAAAGGATACACAGGTCGAATACAGTTTTTTGACCAGCAATAATCACGAAGCCAATCTGTCCCAATTGGTGGGCGACATCAATGCCGCCAGTGGCTTGATGGCGTTAACCGGAGTGGGCACAGGGATTGCCGTGATGGGTAAACTGGCCGGCAGTTGGGTTGAGGCCAGCGCGGCTCAACCGGCTGTCAACAAGCCCTCCGCTGCCGCCAAATACAGTTCGGAAACCCACAATCTTCCAGCCAGTGTCACCTTGGGCAGTCAGGGCGGTCAACTAAACCAAAGTCGCTTGACGGTCTACGAAGTGGTGGATGGCGGTATGAAAGCCTGGGCCAGCGAAACCAAATTATTGGGTGAAATGCGGGTTTATCCGGAATTGCTGCCGTCTTTGTTACTAAAGTCTATCGTTGAAGGAGTGCCGGATGCGCACGATTTATCGTTGGATGAATTATTACGTTTGCCGATTCAAACCGCTGCGGGCGAAATGCCATTACGGCAGCTGATCGATCAAGTCGATCAGGCGGAAAAACCCAACTTAAACCCGGATTGGCAACAATATGACGAAGTGGAAAATCAATGTCGTCGCCTGAAACTGGTTTTGAAGGGGCTGGGCTTTAATAAATATGACCGCAATGCAGTGTTGTATTACTTTCTTGCCAAATCAGCGGATTGGAAAAATTTTAATATCACCCCGCAAAAAGCCATGGCCGATGCCATTCGGCCCCGCGTCTTGGAACAGTATCGCAGCAAGGATTTTGCCGGCTGCCTGGCCACTGAGGATTATGTCGCCATGCAAAGCATGCGGCTGCCGGTCAATACGGTGCAAGACTGGGATAATCTGAGCAGTAACCGGCAAAAAAAAGAGGGCGTGATCAGTTCCGTGCAATCCGTGGGGCGGCAATTGCTGACAGCTTTGAGCCATCCGGACAAGGAAGAAGTCGCCCGGCAATTGTATCCGCTGCTGACGGCGGACAATGGCGGCAACGGCAGTGTGTTGCTGCAAAATCATCTGGGAAATTTTGGACTGGAAGCTTTATTGCAGCTACCCGCTATTCCCGACGAAGGGGTAGTCATCAGCGCCGCGCAATTCGCGGCTGTGATCGCCGGCTTAAATGTCGATAGTTTCAGTTGCGTCAGGCCGGCCATGAACCAAGGTCAGCCTCTGGCAAACATTGGTATTACCTTATTTGTCGGCAAGCCGGGCAGTCCGCGCGAGAAAGGCGGCGCGCTGGAGTTTGAAGTGGTGCGGGACAAAATTACCCGATTGGCTTTCCAGCATTCATCCTATCGGGATTTTGAACAAAATATTACCGATTATCCCGATTTGGGAGGCTGCCGCATTGAAGCCGAGTTTTTAAAACAATTGCATTAGAGCGGGTGTTTTAATGCTTAAAAAAACACTGATTTTCTGCGCGGTCATAGCGTTATTATTGGCAGTCTATGCGGGAGCCGGTTTTTATCTTTTGCCTAAATTGGCTGCGGATAAATTGCCTGTGCTGTTGGCCGAAAAAACCGGACTAAGCGTAAAGTTGCAAGCCGTGCATCTCAATCCCTTTGAGTTGAATGCGGAACTGCGGGGTTTCAGCGTTGCCTTGCCGGAAGGCGGCAGTTTGCTCGGTTTCGAGCAACTGACTGTCGATGTTGATGTCATTGAGTCTATCAAGCAAAGCGGTTTGATTTTGGCGGCCGTGAAATTAACCAAGCCTGTCGCCAGTCTGGAGCGGCGGGCCGATGGCCGCTTCAATTTTTCCGAGGTAATGGAAAAGCTTTCCGCGCCGGCCGCCGAGGATGAGCAACCTCCGCCAACGGCGGAATCCACCGATCTGCCGATATTGATTCATCAGCTTGCCATGGAAGAAGGCCAAATTGGCTGGCTGGATCTGCAAGCCGGGCCAAACGCAGGGGAAAACGTGAGTCCGCTTAATCTCACCGTGACGGGCGTCGGCACTCAACCCGGCGCGCTGGCAAAAGTCGATCTGAGCTTTAAGCTGGGTTCGGGAGGCAATTTAACGTGGCGGGGGGATTTGGATTTGACGGCCTTGAGTTCAAAAGGGCAGCTCAAACTGGATGGCTTGGCCTTAACCAAAGTTTGGCAACTTTTTTTAAAAGACCAACTGCCGCTGGAAATTGTCGACGGCCAGTTGGCTTTGCAAACCGATTATGCTTTCTCCAGCACGGACGCCGGTACACAGGTTTTATTGACTAACGCCGGTGTGGATGTCAAACAGCTCAGCCTGACCGAGCCGGGCAAATCGGAAAGCTTGATTAATTTAGCCTCATTGGCTGTCGATGGCATCAAACTGGACTTGCAAAAACAACAGCTGGATATTGCCAGCGTGAGCAGCAGCAATGCGCTGATCAAATCCTGGCTGCAAGCGGATGGTCAAATCAATTACCAAAGCTTGTTTGCCGGCGACCAGACTGCCGCAACTGCCGTGGCTTCGGAAAATGAAGCCGTCAAACCTTGGGATATCCGGCTCGGGGAGTTGACCTTGGCGAATTATCAAGTCGACTTTACGGATTTTACCCAGCCCAAGCCTCTCCAATTGCAGCTAAGCGAGCTGAATGCCAGCTTAAAGGATTACCGCAATCAGGACGGTATCAGATTGCCTTTGCAATTCAGCAGCCGTTTTAACCAAACCGGCAATGTGAAATTTGCTGGCGACATGGTGCTGGCGCCGTTTTCGACGAATTTGCGCTTGGAACTGCAAGACATCAAGTTAAAAACCTTTCAGAGTTATCTGGAGCCATTTGTCAAACTTGAGTTGGTGGATGGCGATTTCGATACCCAGGGTCAATTAAACGTGTCGGCCACGGAGCCGCTGCAATTGACTTATCGGGGCGATGCCAATATCGATCAACTGATTACCCGGGACAAAGCCAATAACAAAGACTTTGTCAAATGGACCAAATTGGACGTGCAACAAATGCTGTTGGACGTGCCTAAGCAGGATTTTAAATTGGGCAAGGTTATTTTCGACCGGCCCTATATCCGCTTCATGATCAAAAAAGACAGTACCAACAACGTCGCCGACATTTTGGTGGCGCAACCAGCCGCCAAGTCAGACAGCAAAACGGCCGTTAAAGCCATTGCACCACAGCCTAAAAGTCCAGAGCCTGTGGTTAAAATAGGCAAAATCGAAATGAAGAACGGGCAGTCTGATTTTGCCGATTATTCTTTGATTTTGCCCTTTGTGGTCAAGATGAACAGCTTGAATGGCGAGGTGGACGGTTTTGCCTCCAATAGCGACGACGACGTCAAGTTGAAATTACTGGGGAAGGTGCATGATCTGGCGACCGTGAAAATCAAAGGCAACTATCGCCTGCAAAGCGGCGATTCTGACATCACGCTGGATTTTAGTCATATGCCTTTAGCATTGGTGACCCCCTATATGGCGGAATTTGCCGGTTATAGAATCGAGAAAGGCCAAATGGCGCTAAATTTGGCCTACAGCATCAAAAAAGGCCAGTTGTCCGCGCAAAACAAGGTATTTATCGATCAATTGGTATTAGGGGAAAAGGTGGAAAACCCCAAAGCGGTCTCCTTGCCTTTGGAATTGGGCGTGGCCCTATTGAAGGACGGCGACGGTAAAATCAATCTGGATTTTCCCATTACCGGCAGTCTGGAAGATCCTGAATTCAGTGTGGGGTCTTTGGTGGCTGATGTGCTGGTCAATTTGATCACCAAGGCGGTTACTTCGCCCTTCAAGGCGCTGGCCTCGTTGTTTGATGACGATAACGATTACAGTACCGTGAGCTTTGCCGCCGGTAGCAGCGATCTGAGTACGGAAGAAAGCGCGAAACTGGACCGGATTGCCAAAGCCTTAACAACCAAACCGGAGTTGGTGCTGGAGATCAAGGGCGTGGCGTACGAGATTCAGGATTGGCCGGTGATGCGCTTCGACGCCTTGAAAGATATTTTAAAAAAAATGAAGTCCGGCGAGCTGCGCGATAAGGGCGAGAAAATTCGTTCCGAATATATCGAATTGTCGGACGACGAATATAAGCGTTTGTTAGCCAAATTTTATGCGGAAGTGTTTCCGCAAAATTTCGACCGCACCTTATTCGGCGCGCCGCGGGTCAAAAGCAATCCGGATGCCGATTTTTATGCGCTGGCCCGGCGGGAATTGGAGGCCATCATGCCGCCGGAGCCGGAACGGTTGAACGATCTGGCTGTCAGCCGGGCAAACCATATCGCCAAATATTTGACCGAAAAGGCCGGCGTGGACAGGAGTCGGATTTACATTTTGGCTACCGAGTTGAATAACAAGGCCGCCGAAGGCGGTATCACGGCCATATTGTCGTTGAATGTGGCGTCATGACCGGTAAGCGACTGTTTGTACTATAATTGCCCATTCATAAAACTAAAATCCCGTATTGTTCGATAGGGGAGTGTGTGGAGATAAAATGAAAACCCGATTTTTCCAAACCTTGGCGTGCGTATCGATGGCCGTATTATTTAATATGATTGCCATGCCCGCATTTGCCGATCCAATGACATCCTGCACCATGACTTATAAATTAAGCGGTTGGTCTTTTGTTTATAAACAATACGATGGCGTGGGGCATGTCAGCTGCAGAAACGGCCAGCGGGCCCAGGTAGGCCTGTCCTCCAAAAGCATAGGCTTTACCATAGGCAAATCCGAAATCGAAGGCACCGGGGTGTTTTCCGACGTGCGGAACCTGAATGAAATTTACGGGCATTATGCGGCGCTGGAAGGACACGCGGGCGTTACAAAATCCGTGGATGGCCAGGTGTTGACCTCCGGTGAAATATCGTTGGCATTATCCGGAAAAGGGCGCGGTATCGATATCGGGGTCACGCTGGGCGCTCTGACCATTTCACCCCGGTAAGCCGGGAGGGAAAAGCGTGGTCGATTCCGGACGTTGCAACGATCGGGCCCCGCGTGCTTTCCCGGCATGCCGGGGCCTTCGTAAAGCCGCCATCAGACGTTTGCAATTAAACCGGTCTTTTTCGGCCGTCGAAGCCTGATCGCATCAATCGGTGCATTTTCAATTACCCGCGAAGTATTTTGATTTTAATGCCGGTTTGAGAACCTTCGATAACCTGCATGCGTTTCTTGGTCCAAACCGATGCGGAACCGGTCGGCTAATCCATAATCTGGACAGTGTGTGAAAAACTCTTTTTTTCTGGTCATTCCCGAGCGAAAAATCGATCCGCAGTTAGTGGCTACCTTTGCCGAACCCGCCTTGCGGCAATGGGTAGCGGAGCTGCCTACCGCCAACCCCGGTTTGGCCACCCGCTTATTCCAGGATTTGCTCAATGATCTGATTTCATTGGACATGACCACGGCAAACCGCCTGAATGCGCTGGAGGTATTGCGGCCGCAGTTTTTGATGATAGAGGAGTATTTACGTTCCAGGCTGATTAAATCGGGTTTTCCCAAGGGAGAAATTGAAAAAAAAATTTTCGGCCTGGTGGTTTTGGTGGAAAAACAGTTCACCATCGGCTACTGGAGCGTGGCCCGCGATTTGACGCGGCGCGAGGTGGGCTGGCTGCAGGGCAAGAATACCGCATTATCGATACAACGCACCGTCAAAGGTCTCAGCAGCATCATTATCACGCATTACATTATGAAATATCCGGTCCCGGACTGGATATGGTTCGATCTGCATTCGCTGTATAAATTGGCGGTGAAACTCGGCAAGGAAACCGCCAAGGTCGGCGACCAGGCCGGGCTGTTCGGTAAATCCGGCAGCATTGAAGAAAGTTACAAACAAATATTGCTGTTGAGCCTGGCCTATCCTTCCGGATTGATGCAGAAAGAGTTTCAGTTGGTTTACGATTTCATCGAAAAAATCAGCGACTTGGTGTTGATCGAAAAAAAACCGGTGGCCGACCAAGCGGCCCAATGCCTGATTTTAATGGATGAGGATTTGCCGCCCAGTTTTTCGCTGGCCAGCGAAGGCCAAGACCGGCGGGCCGATTCGGCAAAAATGTATTTGAATCTCGGCCGGCTGCATAAAATCGTCAAACAACCCGAAAAATTTTGCAGCAAGGATGAGGCGCGCTTTAGCTCCCTGGACGCGCACAAAATCGATAACCAAAAATTATCGATCGAATTGTTCGAATACCTGATGCAGCGTTGGGAAGGCAAGGAGCCGCAGGGTACGGCGTATTTCACCGACCGCTTAAGCCGCTATCTGGCCATCGGCTTGGATGCGACGCACGAATTGCAAACCCCGGGTCATCCTGTTGCCGCGGATGTGGAAGTATTGGCGGAAACGGATTCGGATCGCGCCCTGTATTGCCATTTCGAAAAAGAAGGCGTTTTGTCGATCGGCAGTCTGGTCAGTTTTAGAAAAACCGACGCCTTACCGCAGCAGCGTTGTTTGGGCGTGGTGTGTAAAATCCTGCTGCCCAAGCAGGATAGCAAGCTGATTTTTGAGGTGACCGTGCTTGCCGCGCAATCTTATTCGGTCACTTACCAGGAGCCGGACGCGGCGGCGGAATCCGAACCCCGCAAGGCTTTGTTATACGGCATAAAGCATAACGACGAAGAAAGAAGCTATATCATCATCGAATCCTTCATGGTAAAAGACGGCGATATATTGCGCATGTTCATGGGGCAAGAGAATTTCCCCATCATTCTGAATGGCCGTAAAAATGTAGGGCTGGGATATTGGCAATTTGAATGCCGGCGTATCATGGAGCAGCCCGGCCAGCAACAGGGAAGCAAAAAAGGTTATGATTTTATCTAACATCCGCGGCTGTCATCGGACAGTCACACGCCAATTTCGGCGCACGTTTTATTCACTGAAAATAAATGACAGACATTCAAGATCAGGAAACTGATTTCAAAAAACTCGAAGATCCCCACGCTCAGCGTGAGGCCGAGAAATATGAAAACCCCATCCCCAGCCGCGAGCTGATTCTGCAGCTGATTACGCAAGCGCAAAAGCCGCTGCGCCGCCAACAAATTGCCCAACAATTCGGCCTGGAAAGTCCGGACGCACTCGAGGCATTAAGACGCCGGCTGCGCGCCATGGAACGCGATGGACAACTGGTTTTCAATAGCCGGCAAAAATACAGTCCGGGCGATGGCCACAACACCATCGGCGGCCGGGTACTGGGACACCCCGACGGTTTCGGTTTTTTAAAGCCGGACGACGGCAGCGACGACCTGTTTTTATCCCCGCGGGAAATGAAACCCTTGCTGCATAACGACAGAGTGGTTGCGCGCGTTTCCGGTATCGACCGCAAGGGGCGCCGGGAAGCGGCCGTCGTGGAAATCAGCGAGCGCAATACTCACCAAATTGTAGGGCGTTTTTTCGTCGAGGGCCGGGTCGCCTATGTGGTACCGGATAATAAAAAAATCGCCCATGAAGTCTTGATTCCTCAAGAAGATACCGGCGGCGCCAAAAAAGGCCAGATTGTGGTGGCGGAGATCGTCCAGCAACCTACCGCCCATTGCCAACCCATCGGGCGGGTGGCGGAAGTATTGGGCATGCACATGGCGCCTGGCATGGAAATCGAAATGGCGATTCGCTCCTACGATTTACCCAACCAGTGGCCCGACGCCTTGCTGGAAGAGATTAAATCCCTAACCCCGGAAGTGCCGGAACAAGCTAAGCAGGGCAGGGAAGATATTCGCCAATTACCCTTGGTGACGATAGACGGCGAGGATGCGCGGGACTTCGACGACGCGGTTTACGCGCAAAAAACCGCCAAGGGCTGGAAGCTGTTGGTCGCCATCGCCGACGTGTCGCATTATGTACGCGTCAACACCGCGCTGGACGCGGAAGCCAGAAACCGCAGCACCTCGGTTTATTTTCCGGAAAAAGTGATTCCGATGCTGCCGGAGATTTTATCCAACGGCCTGTGTTCGCTCAATCCGCAAGTCGACCGTTTGTGCATGGTTTGCGAAATGGTCATCAATGCGGAAGGCACTGTATTGCGCTCCCGTTTTTATGAAGCCGTGATGCGGTCGCATGCCCGCTTGACCTATACCCAAGTTGCCAAAATGCTGGTGGACGGCGATCAAAAGCTGGCCCGACAATACGCGGCGCTGATGCCGCATTTACAGAGTTTGTACGGCTTGTATCAGGTCATGCGGCAGCAGCGCGACATGCGCGGCGCGATGGATTTCGATACCCAAGAAACCCGTATCGTATTCGGAGCGCAGCGGAAAATCGAACAAATCGTGCCGGTGGTGCGCAACGATGCGCACAAATTGATCGAAGAGTTCATGATCACGGCCAATACCGCGGCGGCGAAATTTTTAAACCGCAAAAAAATGCCGCGTCTGCTGCGCATTCACGACGGCCCGGGGGCTGAAAAACTGTTGGCCCTAAAAACCTTTCTGGGAGAATTGGGTTTGCATTTGGGCGGCGGCGCTCAGCCGACGCCGCTGGATTACATGCATTTGCTGGAATCCGTTAAGGACAGAAAAGACGCCCATCTGATTCAGACCATCTTGTTGCGTTCCATGTCTCAGGCGGTATACAGCCCCGACACCAAAGGCCATTTCGGCCTGGCTTTGGAGGCCTATACCCACTTTACCTCGCCGATACGCCGTTACCCGGATTTGTTGGTGCATAGGGCCATACGGCATTGCCTGTCGGGCAAAAAAGTCGGCGAATTTCACTATACCCACCCCGATATGGTGTTACTGGGCGAGCATTGTTCCGCCAACGAACGCCGGGCCGACGACGCCACCCGCGATGTGGTTAGCTGGCTGAAATGCGAATACATGATGGATAAAATCGGCGAGGAATTCGACGGCATTATCAGCGCCGTGACCGGTTTCGGTTTTTTCGTCGAGTTGCAATCCATTTATGTCGAAGGCTTGGTACACATTGCCTCGCTGCATAACGATTATTTCGATTTCGATGCCGGTCGGCATCAGTTGTACGGCGAGCGTACCGGGGTACGTTATCGATTGGGGGATTTGGTCAAAGTCAGAGTGGTGCGGGTTAATCTGGACGACAAAAAAATCGATTTCGAACTGCTGCAGAGCGGTAAAAGCGCTAAAAAAACCGGCAAATCTCCCTCTGACAAAAGTCGCGGCAAAAAAAGCGAACCGCAAAAAGAGGCTAAAAGCTCAACCAGACCCAAATCCAAAAGACGCCGGAAACCATGAGTTTAACCCAATTATTCGGCATTCACGCCGTGCAGGCGGCGCTGGATTATTCGCCGCAAAAAATCAAACAAGCTTGGACCGACCAACAAAGACAGGATGCCCGCCTCAAACAAGTGCTGGACGATTTGTCGGCTTTAGGTATCCGGCCGGAGAAAACCGAACGTAAAAAACTGGATCGCATGGCCGACGGCAAAAACCATCAGGGTATCGTGGTGGCGGTGGAATTGCCGGCCATGCGAGGCGAAGATCAGTTAAAGCGGGATGTGGAGGCATTGACCGAAACGGCTTTTTATCTGGTTTTGGACCAAGTGCAAGACCCGCATAATTTGGGCGCCTGTTTACGTACGGCGGATGCGGTGGGTGCGCATGGCATCATCGTCACCAAGGATAACGCGGCCGGTATAACACCCACGGTCTGTAAAGTGGCCAGCGGCGCGGCGGAAACCGTGCCGGTTTATCAAGTGACCAATTTGGCGCGGGTTTTACGCTGGTTGAAGGAACAAAACGTCTGGATCATGGGCGCCGCCGGCGAAGCCGAACAGACCCTCTACGACATGAAGCTGGATATGCCGCTGGCCGTGGTGATGGGGACGGAAGGCACCGGCATGCGGCACTTGACCCGGCAGCATTGCGACTTTTTGGTCAAAATTCCGATGGCGGGCCAAGTGGAAAGCCTGAACGTGTCGGTAGCCGCCGGCGTGTTGCTGTATGAAGTATTCCGGCAAAAACATGCCCGATAAACCCGATGTTGAAGCGGCGTTTACCGGCTTTGTGCCTGATGTGGAGTTTGCCGGTTTTTGCGGAGCTTAATCCGCAACTCTTGGCTGATAATTGCCTAACTTGCCATCAAGATCATTCCGCTTCGGAGCGGGATATACCGTTGCTGGCCGGTTTGCCGGCGCAAAAAATCCAACAGGATCTGTTGGATTTTAAATACGGCAGAAAGTCGGCGACGCTGATGCCGCGTATCGCCAAGGGTTTTAGCGACGACGACTTGCGGCTTATCGCCGATTATCTCGCTCGAGATTAAACCGTGAGCGGCATTTCCAGAAGACTCTTCTTGCAAGCCATGGCCGCCGGGACGGGCGCTTTGAGCGGTTGCGAAAACCTGTTCCGTAAAGGTTCAACAGCTCATGTGGTGGTGGTGGGCGGCGGTTTCGGCGGCGCCACGGCGGCGAAAACGCTGCGGAGTCTGGATGCCGGTCTCGACATCACCCTGGTCGAACCGAAAGCCGCCTATATCACCTGTCCCGGCAGTAACTGGCTGTTTGCCGGTCTGAAGACCCTGCCGCAATTAACTGTCGACTACCAGGCTTTGAAAGGCCGCCACCGTATTGGCGTGGTGGCCGATAGCGTGGCATCGATTGACCGCGACCGGCGACAATTACGCTTGTCCGGCGGGCAAGCGTTGCCTTACGACCGTTTAATACTGTCTCCCGGCATCGCTTTTCAATGGGATGCCATAGCCGGCCATACGCCCGCCATGGCGAATGTGTTTCCGCATGCCTGGCAGGCGGGGCCGCAGACAGCCTTATTGGCCCGGCAACTGCAAGCCATGCCGGCCGGCGGCGTGGTGTTAATCGTCGCGCCGCCGGATC
>NZ_JANIBK010000026.1 GCF_024505165.1 Methylomonas rivi | reverse complement strand
AGATAGCGTTTTTCGCTTACTGTTGATGCTGTAATCAAAGCGCCACCATTTCGCACCGTTGGGTTTGATGAGCAGATAAAGCCCGCTACCGTCGTTTAAACGTTGGTCTTTCTCGGTCGGCTTGGCGTTGCGAACAGTAACATCTGTCAGTAATTCTTTAGCCCTTTGCAGTAACTCCGAATGCAGTAACAGTGGTTTTTTGCTGTTACTGTAAAACTTACTGCATAAATTGCAAGCTGTTACTGATTTTTATTGTATGTCACTGGACAATAAAAAACCCGCTAAGCCTTATGACTTGCGGGTTTTTGTATTCTATTGAACCGTATTGAATCGACTAATGGAGGCTGCGACCGGAATCGAACCGGTGTATACGGCTTTGCAGGCCGCTGCATAACCACTTTGCTACGCAGCCTTTGTCCGAAATAAAAAAGCCGCGAACTACGCGGCTTTTTTGAATTTGGAGCGGGAAACGAGACTCGAACTCGCGACCCCAACCTTGGCAAGGTTGTGCTCTACCACTGAGCTATTCCCGCTTTGCTTTCGATTCGTGCATTATAAATAAAATATTTTTTGCGTCAATATTTTTTTAAAAAATTATTGTAAATCGATTGCCAATGCCCAGCCGCGCTTGCCTTCGCATTCGCCAGAGGTCATTTCCACTTCTACAAATACATCTTTTTTGCCGTAAGCGTCTTGGGATTGAATGGCTTTAACCGGAGTGCCTTGCGGCATATGTTTGCAAGCGCCTTCGCGGTCCGCTTCCTCGGTATCGTCATATGCGGCCATGGAACCGGGTACGGCGACTAAACGAATGGTTGCGGTCGGGTCGTAGGCGTTGGCGCTTTTCAATACATAACTTTGACCGGGAACAATGGCTTTGGCTTGATGCACCGGTATTTTTGGATCAGAACCGCCGGACATGATCATAATCAAGAAGATTAAAACGATTGCGCCAATGCCGCCAAAGAAAACTTTAGGATTCGATTCTTTCAGTTCAAGTAAAGTGGCTACCAAATTACCGGCAGTCTTTTGAGCTGTTTCAAGAGTCTCGTTGCTTTGGGGTGCAGGTTGCTCGGGTTGTTCCGTTTGGTTTTGGGTTTCTGATTCGTTATTGTTGTCATCAATACTCATACGATTTGTCCTCTCGGTAGTTATTATTATGTTAAGAGCGATAAAGTTACCATGCTGATAGAACATTTCAAGCATTCATTTCGGGTTTTTAATTCAATCGCTTTTTCGACTTGCGTCTACAGTTGGATAATACTGAGGAAATTGCCGCCGGCAACAGCCTGAGTTACAATATTAGAGAAATCTTAAATACTAGCCATGGGTGCGCTTATGCGATTACTTTTTAAACACCTTGCCGTCGTCCTGGTGACGGTGGCCGTTGTATCCGGTAAAGCAGGTGCCGTTACTAACGCAGGTGTCTTTACTTTGCAGCAAGCGATTGATTTTGCATTGGAAAATAATCCTGAAATCAGCATCATGCAGGCTCGCATCGATCAAGCCGACGCGCAATTGGGTCAAGCGCTGGCCAGCTTTTATCCGCAAGTGAAAGCCGGTTTGTCGTATCAACATAGCGACAACCCGGCCCAGGCTTTTTCCATGATCATCGCGCAACGGCGTTTGAATTTGAATGGCGGCGATTTTAATCATCCCGGCGGCGTCGATAATTACCGGCCTCAGGTAACGGCGACGTATTCATTGTTTAGAGGCGGGCAGGATTACTATTTGAGTCAAGCCGCCGAGTTAGGCGTGGAAACGTCCGAATTGGAAAAAACCGCTACCCGCCATCATTTGATCAATAACGTGACCGCCGCCTTTTACGGCTATCTGGCCGCCCAGGATGCGCATGAATTAAGCCTGCGTTCCATCGAAGCCGTGCAAAGCGAATTGGATCAAAGCCGGGTTAGATACGATGCAGGCACTTTATTAAAGTCCGATGTATTGTCGTTGGAAGTGCAGCTGGCGGAAGCGAAGGATGCGCAAATCCAGGCGGCCAATGCGATAGAGATAGCCATGGCGATGCTGAAAACGCTGTTGGGCTTATCCTCGGAACAGGCGTTTACGATTAGTGAAAACCTTAGCCAGCCACTGCCGGCGGCGCCGGCCGAGTTCGATGCTTTGTTGAGCCAAGCCTTGAGCCAACATCCCGGGCTGAAAGCCGCCGAAAAACGAGTAGCGATAGCCGAGCAGCAGCTGAATGCCGCTCAAGCCGGGTATTTGCCGCGGGCGGACGCTTTTGTCAGCTACGGCTCGGATAGCAAGGATCTGGCGTTTAGCAGCAACCGCGACAACGTGACCGCCGGCGTGACGGTGGAAGTGGATGTGTTTTCCGGTTTCGCAACGCAGGAAAAAGTCAAAAAAGCCGAGCACGAGCTGACGGCGGCGCGGGAAGCCGCCCGGCAGATGCGTTTGAGGGTGGAAAACCAGGTGAAAACCGCCCAACTGCGGCTGCGGGAAGCATTAAATCGCGAGCAAGTCACCTCGGTCTCGGTAACGGCCGCCGAAGAAGCTTTGCGATTGGTCAAGGAGCAGCGTAATGCCGGGGTGGTGACGGTGACGCGCTATATCGAAGCGGAAGTGGCGCGGGATAGAGCCAAGACCCGCGATATTTCCGCCCGTTACGATGCGTTGCGCGCGGAAGCCGAATTAAATCAAGCCACCGGCTTTTGGAATTAAGCAGACACAGGATAACCGTTATGTCAGAAAACAAAGCCCTATTTACCGAAAAGAAATGGCTGATACCGTCCGCTGCCATAGGCGCGCTATTGCTGGTGATTTTTTATGCCTTGGGCATTTTGGGCGGTCCGGAAAAAGTGGAGCCGGGAACCACGGCCGGGGTCAATCAACCGCTGCCTGCCGGAGCGCAAGTTTATCAAGTGGGCCGGCAGTTAACCTCGAATGCGTTGTCTTGGCAGGGAACGGTTCGCTCTCGAACGGTGGCGAAAATAGCGCCTAAGTTGAATGCGCGCATCCTGGAGGTCGTCGTCAACCCCGGCGATACGGTAAAAAAGGGTGCCGTGATAGCTCGCTTGGACGATAGGGATTTGCGCGCGGCCTATAACGCCGCTATGGCGGCACAGACTGCTGCATCCGCGCAGGCCGGGCAGGCCGGCGCGGACGAAAAGCGCATCATCGATCTGTATCAAAAACAGGCGGCCACCCGGCAAAATTACGATGCGGTGCTGGCACAGGCCAAGGCGGCCCGCGCCATGGCCAGTCAGGCGGCCAGCGCGGCCCAGCAGGCCAAGGTCATGTTGGGCGAGAACGTCCTGTATGCGCCTTTCGACGGCGTGATTAGCGCGCGTTTGAAAGAGCCGGGCGATATGGCCATGCCCAGCGATGCCGTGGTTTTGATGCATAAACCGGAAGATTTGCGCCTGGAAGCGGCCATTGCCAGCCATTGTTTGGATCAGGTCAAACTAGGCATGCCGGTAACGGTAAGGTTGGATGCGATTCATCAGTCGGTTGAGGCCAAGGTGGATGAGATCGCTCCGGAAATCGAGCCGCGGACGCATACCCAGATGATTAAGGTTAAATTGCCGGCGTCGGACGGATTGCAGCACGGCCAGTACGGCTGGCTGGAATTGAGTTGCCAGGCCGATCGCCAAGCCTTGCTGATTCCGGAGACGGCGGTATTGCATTACGGTCAATTGCAGGCGGTCAAAGTCGTCGACGGCGGGCAGGTGCATACCCGGCATATTCGTACCGGCAAGCAGTTCGGCGACCGGATCGAAGTGTTGTCCGGTTTGCATGAGGGCGAATCCATTTTAACTGACGGCGGGTTGGCGGAATGAATCAGGCGCCCGAAACAAAAAAAGACAGCTTAACGGTCAGCATCGTACGCTTATTTACCACCTCGCATTTATCGCTGCTGTTTTTGCTGATTTCCGTGTTGGCCGGCGCGGCGGCATTGGTATTGACGCCGCGCGAGGAAGATCCGCAGATCATTGTGCCGGTCATGGATGTGTTCGTGCAATATCCGGGGGCGACTAGCGAAGAAGTTGAAAAACGCGTCACCACGCCGTTGGAAGTGCTGTTGAAACAGATTCAAGGCGTGGAATACGTGTATTCGGCCTCCCGCCCCGGCGAAGCGTTGGTGACGGTGCGCTATGTGGTGGGAGAAAGCATAGAAGACAGTTTGATCAAGACCCGCGACAAACTGGAAGCCAATCTGGATGTAATTCCGCCGGGTGTCAGTAATTGGGTGGTCAAACCGGTTGAGATCGACGATGTGCCGATTTTGTTGTTGAGCCTGTCGGCTCCCAAGAATGGCGCGGATAGCATGGCCATACGCCGTATCGCCGAGGAGCTGATAGAGCGCTTGCGGGCGGTGGAAGATGTCGGCAATAGCTGGGTGATAGGCGCGGCGCCACGGCGGATTTCCGTGTATCCCGATCCGGCCAAGCTGCAAGCCGGCCAAGTCAGCATGCTGGAGGTGCAGCAGGCCTTGGCGCAAAGCAATGTCAATTTGCGAGCCGGCAGTCTGAATCAAAATAACCGGGAAATTATCCTGGAAGCCGGGCCCCATTATCAAACCCTGGAACAGGTTGGCGCGACGGTGCTGAAAAATGTCGCGGGCCGCTTGGTGTATCTGCGGGACGTGGCCGAGATCGTCGATGGGCCGCAAGACACCGATTATTACACCCGCATCGGCTTCGGCCCGGGTGTCGAACATATGCATACGGTGGGCCAGGCGCATGGCGGCTTGCCGTCCGTCGGCGAAGAACGGTCCATGGCGACGCTGGCCATAGCCAAGCGCAGGGGCAGTAATGCAGTCGCCGTCGCCGAGCAGGTGTTGGAGTTGACTGAGCAATTGCACGGCAGTTTGATTCCGGATGATGTATTGGTGAGCGTGACCCGCAATTACGGCGAAACGGCGGACCATAAAGTCAACGAGCTGGTGATGCATTTGTCCATTGCGATATTGACCATCATAGTGTTGCTGGCCATGACTTTGGGTTTCAAGGAATCGCTGATCGTGTCCCTGGCGGTGCCGATGACTTTTGCCATCACCTTGCTGTGCGATTTGGTCTTCGGCTACACCATCAACCGGGTCACGCTGTTTGCGTTGATTTTGTCGCTGGGTTTGCTGGTCGACGATCCAATCGTGGATGTGGAAAACATCCATCGCCACTACAAGATGCGCAAGGAACCGCCGCTACAGGCCTTGCTGACGGCGGTGGACGAAATCCGGCCGCCGACCATTCTGGCTACCTTTGCCGTCATCATGTCGTTCGTGCCGATGTTTTTCATTACCGGCATGATGGGGCCCTATATGGCGCCGATGGCCTTTAATGTGCCGATCGCGATGCTGATGTCGTTGGTGATTGCCTTTACCGTGACGCCGTGGGCCAGTTACCGGCTGTTGAAGGGCGATTACGGCAAGGACCATGGGCCGGAGTTCGATTTAAAACAAACCCGCGGTTTCAAAGTCTATCAAAGCATCCTGGCGCCGTTGCTGGCCAATAAATCCAAGGCCTTTTGGTTTTTAGCGGCGGTGTTTGTCGCCTTCGTGTTGTCGACCCTGATGGCGGTGACGCGGGTAGTGCCGTTGAAACTGCTGCCGTTCGATAACAAAAACGAGCTGCAATTGGTGATAGATATGCCGCGTGGCTCTTCGCTGGAAGCCACCGATGAAGTGGCGACGGCCTTGGGGCGCTATCTGTCGACGGTTAATGAAGTGAGCAATTACCAGTCTTATGTGGGGCTGGCTTCGCCGATGGATTTTAACGGCATGGTGCGGCATTACTATTTGCGCCACGGCGCCTATGTCGGCGACGTGCGGGTGGTGTTGGTGGACAAGACCCGGCGCGAACAGCAATCGCACGCGATTGCGCTGAGAATGCGCCCGGACATCGACCGTATCGGACAGCAATACGGCGCCAATATCAAGATCGTTGAAATGCCGCCGGGACCGCCGGTATTGGCTAGTGTGGTCGCGGAAATTTATGGTCCGCCGGAAGCCGATTACGGCGATATCATTAAAGTGTCCAATCAAGTACGCGGCCATCTGCAGAAAATCGACGGCGTGGTCGATGTTGACGATTATGTCGAAGCGGAGCAGGCCCGCTTGCACTTTATTCTCGACCAAGACAAAGCCGCGTTACTGGGTATCAGCAATCAGCAAGTGGCCAACAGCTTGAAACTGGCGGTCGATGGCGGCATGGCCGGCACCTTGCATATCGCCAGCGAACGGCAGCCGCTGATGATACAACTGCAATTGCCGCGCGCGGTGCGCTCGTCCGAAGCCGATTTATTGGCGTTGTCGGTCAAGTCCGCCCACGGCGATTTGGTGCGCTTGAGCGAACTCGGCCATTTCCAACACGAGCACGGCGATCAGACCATTTATCACAAAAACCTGCAGCGAGTTTCCTATGTGCTGGCGGAAATGGCCGGTCGCAGTCCGGTCGAAGCGGTGTGGGATTTGGGCGATAAGCTGGAACAGCAGCCGTTGCCGGCGGGTTACAAAGCCGAAATGGCGGGGGAAGGGGAGTGGAAGATCACCGTCGACGTATTCCGCGATTTGGGTTTGGCGTTCGCGGCGGCCATGGTGATGATCTACATTCTGCTGGTCGGCCAGACCGGTTCCCTGGGCGTGCCGCTGATCATGATGATCGCGA
The DNA here is from genome assembly GCF_024505165.1 of Methylomonas rivi. Lineage (GTDB taxonomy): Bacteria > Pseudomonadota > Gammaproteobacteria > Methylococcales > Methylomonadaceae > Methylomonas > Methylomonas rivi. Next base: position 33,025 of record NZ_JANIBK010000026.1, on the reverse strand, counting down.
TTCCGCTGACCGTGATCGGCATCATGCCGGGTTTCTGGTTCATCAATTTGTTTGCCTCGGATGTAGGTCAATATGCCGATCCGGTCTACTTCACCGCAACGGCGATGATAGGCATGATCGCGCTGGCCGGCATCGTGGTGCGCAACTCGATCATTCTGATCGACTTTATCGAGAATATTTACCGTAACAAACCGGATATCAGTCTGGCCGACGCCATCGTCGAAGCCGGCGCCACCCGCTTGAACCCAATCTTTTTGACGGCGGCGTCCGCAGTGTTGGGTTCGGTGATGATCGTGCTGGATCCGATCTTTTCCGGTCTGGCCTGGAGTTTCATCTTCGGCATTATCGCCTCGACCTTGTTTTCGCTGGTGGTGATACCGCTGGTCTATTTTCTGATCAATCGAAATATGCCTAAAATAGTCGAAACCGATCAGTAAAAAAACCATGACCAAAGAAACGCCGTTTATTTTCGATCAAATCCACATCGAGGTGGCGCGCGCCGCCTCCGATGATTTCAATCTGTTTCATGACAAACATAAATGGCTGCAGGTAACCCATAATCCCTTCAAGGGGCCGATCGTGCTGGGGTTTCAGATGAATACCCTGATCGAGCACCAGATGAAACTGTACCGGGAAGCGCATCATGAAGACAAAATCATCGCCGAAAATCAGCTGCGTTTCAGTAATTACCAGATTACCTTTGTAAATGCCTTGCGGCCCCGGCAGGAATTATCGCTGGATATTAAAAAAACCTTGATTGCCACGATTCCCGAATTGACGCTGACTAATCGAATAGCCATTAAATCGCAGGGTAAAACCATCTTGCTGGGCTATAAAAAAGAAACCAAGGCGCCGCTGTTTTTGGGCGATACCGATTTAAGCGGCTTGCCGGATTTGAACGCGGTGCCGGATAAATCCGTCGTGCCGGGCACGGATTTTTTTCTAAAGCGCAAGTGGCTGACCAATGGCAATGTGAAGAACTTTTTGTCCGGTTCCTTGGCGGAACAGTCGGATTATTTCGACGAACTGGAGCACATGGCGCATTATCCGGAAGTATTTCCATGCAGTTTGACGTCGGGTGCTTTGCTGGAGAAGGCGCAATTGGAAAACCATGATTTCAAGCGCAACCCGATGGTCTACACCTCGCACGATTTTTCCGTGGACCGGGTGCATTTGGAGCAGGTTAAAAATAACGACAAATTACATATTTTGGTCAAGCAATTGCCCGAATCCAAACACAATACGCTCAATCAAACCAGCATCATGCTGCGCACCTACGAATGCTATGGGGTGCTGGAAAATAGGGCTATTTTGTTCAGAATTAAGCTGAATTTGGTGCCTTTGGAAGAAATCATCAAAAATTTGAGTTCTAAAACGCATTAGCAATCAAATGCTTGGAATTGTAGCTGCTAATGTTGTGAATTTTTTTGAACATCAAGTATAATCCATCAAGTCGTTTGGCATTGCCTGTGACGGGATTTCAAATTAACAATACAACACTAAAGATAAGGTGGATGCCGCAAGTCGGGCGTTCGCATTGTTCGAGGAAAAAAATATGAGTAATATCGAAGAACGAGTAAAAAAGATTGTCGCAGAGCAATTAGGCGTGAAAGAAGAAATCGCAAACGATGCGTCTTTTGTTGATGATCTTGGTGCGGATTCTTTAGACACAGTTGAACTCGTCATGGCTCTGGAAGAAGAATTCGAGTGCGAAATTCCAGACGAAGAAGCTGAAAAAATCACCACCGTACAATTGGCCATTGATTACATCAACGCCAATCTGCAATAAGTTGTTCAAGGAAGCTGGTGCTTTAGGCACTAGCTTCCTTTCGCCATTCCCCTCCGATTACCTCTAACTGAAACGGTAGTTTACTGTGAGCACACGTCGAGTTGTTATAACGGGCTTAGGCGCTGTTACGCCTTTAGCGAATAATGTTGCCGATACCTGGAATGGCATAATCAACGGCAAAAGCGGCATTAGTCCTATTGATTCCTTTGATATTTCCAGTTTTGCAACCACGTTCGGCGGTGTGATCAGAAATTTCAATATCGGCGACTACATTTCGGAGAAGGATGCCAAGCGCATGGACGGTTTTGTCCATTACGGTATCGCGGCCGGTTGTCAGGCGTTTGAGGATTCCGGGATTGAAGTGACCGACGAAAATTCCGAGCGTATCGGGGTGGCGGTCGGCGCCGGTATCGGCGGCATTACCGGTATCGAAGAATGTTATGCCACCTATGTGGCGGGCGGGCCGCGCAAGATTTCGCCGTTTTTCGTGCCCGGTAACATCATCAATATGATTTCCGGCAATCTTTCGATTAAATACGGCTTGAAAGGACCGAATTTTTCCATCGTGACCGCCTGTTCGACCGGTACGCACAATATCGGCGATGCGGCGCGCTTGATAAAATACGGCGATGCCGATGTGATGATCGCCGGCGGCGCCGAGCGTTGCACTACATCGCCGACGGCGATGGGCGGCTTTGCCTCGGCAAAAGCCTTGTCGCGCAGAAACGACGATCCGCAAAAAGCCAGCCGGCCTTGGGACAGAGACCGCGATGGCTTCGTATTGAGCGATGGCGCCGGTGTGATCGTGCTTGAAGAACTGGAGCACGCCAAGGCTCGCGGGGCAAAAATTTATGCGGAATTGGTCGGTTACGGTATGAGCGGCGACGCTTACCACATTACCTCGCCTTCCATGGGCGGCGAAGGGGCGGCCCGCTGCATGCGCAATGCCTTGCGCGACGCCAAGCTGAATCCCGCCGATGTCGACTACATCAACGCACACGGCACATCTACTCCGGCGGGCGACGTTGGGGAAACGCACGCCATGAAAACCGCGCTGGGCGAACATGCCTATAAAGTGGCAGTGAGTTCCACCAAATCGATGATCGGGCACTTGTTGGGTGCTGCGGGCGGCATTGAAGCGGTACTGACTTCGCTGGCGATTCAAAATCAAATCGCACCGCCAACCATTAATCTGGAAAATCCCGATCCCGAGTGCGATCTGGATTATGTGCCCAATATCGCCCGGGATATGAAGATAGAGATTGCCATGTCCAATTCTTTCGGTTTTGGCGGCACCAATGGTACTTTGGTGTTAAAGCGCTATCAATAAACCCCGCTTCCAAACAGTGTCTGCCCGTGTTTTTATTAAATGGCGAAAGCAGACACTGTGTCGATGTCTCCGATCGAGGCTTTCAATATGGCGATGGTCTATTCGAGACCATAGCAGTATGTAACGGCAGACCGCTATTTCTGCAACGGCATTTAAACCGTTTGCTGGCAGGCTGCCGGCGATTGCTCATACCGCCACCCGATTTGTCCTTGCTTGAGTCGGAAGCCCGGCAACTGTCGGCCGGCGCCGACCGGGCCGTTTTAAAACTGATGGTCACGCGCGGTATTGGCGGCAGAGGTTACCGGCAGCCCGATCAAATCGTACCCACGCGGCTGTTCAGTCTGCATCCCAGCCCCAACTATCCCGATAGCTATCAAACCGACGGTATCGTTGCGCGGTTCTGCGAGTGGCGTTTGGCGATCAATCCCGGCTTGGCCGGTATCAAACACATGAACCGGCTGGAGCAAGTTCTGGCGAGAGCGGAATGGTGGGACGAGTCTGTGCAGGAAGGCTTGATGTTCGATAGCAATGATTGCATCGTCGAAGGAACCATGAGCAATCTGTTCTTTGCCAAAGCGGGCATATTGCATACGCCTCTGCTCGTAAATTGCGGTATCGAAGGGATTTTGCGTCAAATTGTGATAGAGTTCGCAATCCGCTATGGCCTGGGGCTAGCGGAAAATCACTTTAATAAGCAAGACGTTTTAGAGGCCGACGAAGTGTTTGTGACCAATTCGGTCATCGGTGTTTGGCCGGTAAAACAGCTTGAAAATCAGTGCTTTGACGTGGGAAGGATCACCCGCGATATTCAGCAATGGTATGCGGGAGCATGCGAAGAGGAAGCAAACTTATGATCAGAAGCATAGTCGCGTTTACCGGCTTGATGGTGCTGGGACTGCTATTAATTTGGGGTGGGATGCATTATCAGATCCTGTTGAAAAAAACGGTGGTGACAGACACTACTAGCCTGGAAATTAAAAAAGGCGACACGCTGGATAGCGTAATCAGACAATTAAAAGCCCGGCATATTGCGATTCATTCGTTCTGGTTCAAGATGTTCGCCTATCGGACTCATCTGGACAGAATGTTGAAAGTCGGCGAGTACGTGCTGAATAAAGGGGCTACCGCCGCCGATATTTTGGCTTTGCTCACGGAAGGCAAAACCCGGCGTTATGCCATTACTTTTCCGGAAGGCTGGAGTTTTAAACAGATTTTCCAAGCAATCAAGAACAATCCGAATTTGCAGCACACCCTGTCGGATGATGAATTAACCGAGCTGATGACTAAAGTAGGATCGGATAAATCCCATCCGGAAGGATTGTTCTTTCCCGATACCTATTATTTTGAAAAAAACAGCTCGGATGTGGAGTTGCTAAAACGCGCCCACGACAAAATGCAGCGCCTGATTGCCGCCGAATGGCAGAAGCGCGACCAGGACGTGCCGCTGGAAAGCCCTTACGAAGCGTTGATTTTGGCATCGATTATCGAAAAGGAAACCGCAGCGGCGGAAGAGCGTAAAAAAATCGCCGGCGTATTTACCCGCCGTTTGAAAATGGGCATGTTGCTGCAAACCGATCCCACCGTTATTTACGGTATGGGCGACGGCTACCAAGGCAATATCCGCCGTAGCGATTTGCGGGAGCCGACGCCGTATAACACCTATGTCAATAAAGGCCTGCCGCCCACGCCGATAGCCATGCCAGGTAAGGATGCCATACATGCCGCACTGCATCCGGCAGACGGCGATGCCTTATTTTTCGTGGCGCGCGGCAATGGCCGGCATGTCTTTTCCGCGACCTATGGCGCGCACGAAAAATATGTGGAACTTTATCAACGATGACGCGCGGCCGGTTTATCACCCTGGAAGGGGGCGAAGGGGTCGGTAAATCGACGAATCTGCAATTTATCCGGCATTTATTAGCGCAAAAACAGATCGATGTGCTGCTTACCCGAGAGCCCGGCGGCACCGAGTTAGCCGAAAAAATTCGCCAACTGCTGCTTGAAAAGCACAGCGAATCCATCACGCCGCAGGCGGAATTATTGCTGGTGTTTGCGGCGCGCGCGCAACATGTACAGCATGTCATTTTGCCTGCCCTGGCGCAAGGGAAATGGGTGCTGAGCGACCGATTTACCGACGCCACCTATGCCTATCAGGGCGGCGGGCGCAATATGGATAATCGGATCATCGCCTGGCTGGAAAGTACCGTGCAAGGCGAACTGCGGCCCGACCTGACTTTGTTGCTGGATGCGCCGGTGGAAACAGGCTTATTGCGTGCTCAACACCGAGGTAAGCTGGACAGGTTCGAAAGCGAACGACGCGATTTTTTCGAGCGGGTACGGCAAGCCTATTTAACCCGCGCCCGCCAAGAACCCCGGCGATACAGCATCATCGATGCCGCGATGCCGTTGGCCGAGGTGCAAAACCAGATCGGCCGCGCGATTGAGGCATTAGTATCATGATGCCGCCCGCCGTATATCCCTGGCAACAAGCCGTCTGGCGGCATTTGTTGGGCTATATCGAGTCGCAGCGGATTCCGCAAGCGTTACTGGTGACCGGGCTTTCCGGGGTCGGGAAACGGCGGTTGGCGGAAGTTTATGCGCGGGCTTTAATGTGTCATGCACCGCTAAGCGATTATGCCGCCTGCGGGCAATGCCAGAGTTGTAAATTATTCGAGGCGAAAACCCACCCGGATTTTTTGCTGGTAGAGCCGGACGAGCCGGGTAAAGCGATCGGTATCGATAAAATTCGCCAGCTGATCGTCAAGCTGGCGTTAAAGCCGCAATTCGATACGCAGCGAGTGGTGATCATCAGCCCGGCGGATAGTTTAAACAACGCATCGGCGAACGCTTTTTTAAAGTGTCTGGAAGAGCCTTCGGCGCGCACCTGCTTGATATTGCTGACGGAAAAGCCGTCCCGTTTGCCCGCCACCATTCGCAGCCGTTGCCAAATGTTAACGTGCGAAGCGCCGGACAGAAATGTAGCCGCGGAGTGGTTAAAGCAGCAAGGGACCGGCGAAAATAGCGATGTGCTGTTAAGTTTGTCTCAAGGCGCGCCATTACTCGCCAGAGAATACGCCCGGCAAAATTTTATCGCCGTCAGGCAAGATTATTTCAATGCCTGGCTGCAAGTCGCCGAAGGCAAAAATAACCTGGTGGCATTGGCCGAGCAATGGCAAAAACCTTCGGCCCTGGATTTGCATGTGTTGTTGACCTGGATGCTGGGGTGGGTGGCTGATCTGATTAAATGCGCTTGGCAAATCGAACCGGGCCAGCTATGCAATCCGGATATGAAAAAACCCTTGCAAGCCCTTGCCAAGCGGCTAGAATTAAAGCGGGTTTACCCGTTTTACGATAGCCTGCTGATTGCTAGGTCGCAATTGAGTACGCCAATCAATAAACAATTGCTGCTTGAGCAACTATTAATCAGCTGGTCGCAACTCAACATCCGATAACCTTATGGCAGAAACAGCACCTCGGCAAGGTATCTTGTCCTTATCCATTAAAGACAAAAACGCGCTGTATGCGGCCTATATGCCGTTCATCAAAAACGGCGGATTGTTTATTCCCACCAAGCGGGAGTACGAAATGGGGGAGGAAGTGTTTATGTTGTTGAATTTAATGGAAGAAACCGAAAGACTGCCGATTGCTGGCAAAATTATCTGGAAGACGCCGTTAGGCGCGGAGGGTTACCGAGCCCCCGGCATAGGCGTACAGTTCAGCGACCAGGACGGCGGCATGGCGCGCAATAAAATCGAAACCTATTTGGCCGGTGCCTTGGAAAACGACCGCTCCACCCATACCATGTGATCATTCTTCGGGCTTAATACCGGGCCCGGCTGCTATTCATACCCTATTTCATGTTTATCGACTCGCACTGTCATCTGGATCGGATTGATCTCAAGCCTTACCGCAACGATTTTCACACATTTGTATTGGATGCCCGCGCCAAGCGGATTGAACATATGCTGTGTATCGGCATAGACCTGGAGTCGTATCCGGCCATGCTGGCACTGGTTGAGCCATACCCGGATATTTCGCTCTCGGTCGGCGTGCACCCCAACGTTACCGAAGGCAGAGAGCCGTCCGTGGATGAATTGATGCAATTGGCCCGGCATGACAAAGTCATCGCCATCGGCGAAACCGGCCTGGATTATTTTCGCAGCGAAGGCGATCTGGAATGGCAGCATAGGCGCTTTCGAAACCATATCGGCGTCGCCAAAACCTTAAACAAACCGCTAATCATTCATACCCGCGAAGCGGGACACGACTCCCTGGATGTGCTGAGAACCGAAGGCGCGGATCAAGTCGGCGGGATTATTCATTGCTTTACCGAGGACTGGGCGTATGCGGAAAAAGCCCTGGAACTGAATTTTTATATATCCTTTTCCGGGATTGTGACCTTTAAAAACGCCCAGGCCATTCAAGAAGTGGCGCAAAAGGTGCCGTCCGACCGATTTTTGATAGAAACCGACTCGCCTTATTTGGCCCCGGTACCTTATCGCGGTAAACCCAATTATCCGACCTATGTGCGCCATGTGGCGGAACAGATAGCCGAATTGCGCCATACCAGCGTCGAGGAGATTGCCGAATTGTCCCGCAACAATTTTTATCGCTTGTTTGGCATGCGCCAAGCGGGTTTTTAGGCGCAAAAAAAAACGGTCGGACCGTGAAGAGAGCCGACCGTCTAAGAGGGAAGTAACTCTTATCCCGAAGGACGCATACAAGAGTTGCTTGTAGTCTAGCCGGGCTTTACCAATCTGAAAATGTGACATAAAGCCGCGTGGCAAATTGTCGCTATCGTCTTGAAGCATCCATGCAAACCGAATACGAACTCCCAGGCAGCCTGCAACTAAGGCGGCTGCCGTACCGAAAAAACGATGTATTACAGGCTTGGGATGCCGCGGATAACTATTTGCTTAGTTATTTGGCTAACGAGGATGTGCCCGCCGCCGGATCGCGGATTACGATTTTAAACGACGGCTTTGGCGCGCTGGCCCTGGCGCTGCACCGCTATCGGCCGACGGCGATTTCTGATTCTTTTTTGTCCCGGCAGGCTACGCTCGATAATGCCCGCTTAAACAATCTGGATATTGCGCATATCAACTTGTTGGATAGCCTGAGTTTGCCGGACAAGCCTATCGATTATTTGCTGATCAAAGCACCTAAAACCCTGGCATTGTTGGAATATCAGTTACATACCCTGCGTCCCTTACTGAAGGAAACCAGCAGGATTATTGTGGCTGGCATGGTCAAAACCTTAACCGCCAATGTCTGGAAATGCCTGGAACGCCTGATCGGGCCGACCCGTACTTCGCTGGCGGTCAAAAAAGCCCGGCTGATTTTTGCCAGTCTCGATTCCCGGTTGTCAATACCGGCGAATCCTTATCCAGTACGCTATCGGCTGGAAAATACCGTAAAGGGTATACATTCCGAATTTTTGATCAGTAATCACGCCAATGTATTTTCCCGCGACAGTCTGGATATAGGCACTCGGTTTTTATTGCAACACCTGCCGGATAATCCCGCCCAACGGGATATTATCGATTTGGGTTGCGGCAATGGGATTGTGGGATTGGTGATCGGCCAACAATTGCCCGACGCGCGGATTCGGTTCGTCGACGAGTCGTACATGGCGATTGCCTCGGCGAAAGACAATTTTATGCACGCCTTCGCCGGACAGCGGCAGGCTGAATTTATCGTCGGGGATTGTCTAACGGGTTTTCCGGAAAACAGCGCGGATTGCATCGTCTGTAATCCGCCGTTTCATCAGCAACACGTCATCGGCGATCAGATAGCCTGGCAGATGTTTCAACAGGCCCGGCGGGTGTTGCGTCAGGGCGGCGAGTTGCGGGTGATAGGCAACCGGCATTTGAACTATCATGTGCATTTGAAAAAGCTGTTCGGCAACTGGGATGCCGTGGCCGGCAACGCCAAGTTTGCGATTATCAAGGCTGGCAAGCGCTGATCAGAACCGGTCTTTCAATGATCTTGCTTTTGCAAATACCTGCGCCGGTGTATCGGCATCATTCGCCGCCACCGCTTTGCGGAGACTGGGGCTGTGTTCGCGCAGAAACGGATTGGTGGCCATTTCCAACGCAATAGTCGAGGGTAGGGTGGGCCGATTGTTTTCGCGTAGAGACGCGACTTCCTCCATCCGCCGCTGTAAATCCGGGTTATCGGCTTCCAGCGTCAATGCGAAGCGGCCGTTGGCTTGGGTATATTCGTGAGCGCAGTAGATGCGGGTATCGTCCGGCAGGGCTTTTAATTTTTGCAGCGATTGCCACATCTGCTCGGCGGTACCTTCGAACAAGCGCCCGCATCCCAGGGAAAACAAGGTGTCGCCGCAAAACAAGATTTGGCTGTCGGCGCAGTAATAAACGATGTGCCCTAAGGTATGGCCGGGGGTGTTTATAATCTTGAAATTGCATGAGCCCAACTGAATTTGGTCGCCTTCATTAACAGCAATATCGATCCCGGGAATACGGGCCCGGTCCGCCGCGGCGCCGACAATTTTACATCCGGTCGCTTGCTTGAGTTGCAAATTGCCGCCGACATGGTCGCCATGATGATGGGTATTGAAAATATAATCCAGCCGCCAACCCTTCCGCCGCAAGGCCTTCAGTACCGGCTCGGCCAGGGCCGGGTCGACCGCTGCCGTTTGTTGGCTAATGGTTTCGCGGAGCAGGTAGATGTAGTTGTCGTTTAATACCGGTAAACAGTCAATGGTCAGCATGGCGTGAAATATAGGCATGGTTCAAAGCTTGGTCGTTCGGAGTTTACCGCAATATGTAATGGCGCATAAAACAGCATGCAGGGTTACAATCGTTAAATAACGTCTTCATTCAATTTCTTGCCAATAAACTCATGCAACATTTCATCTGGAATATCGATCCTATTTTTATCGACTTTGGCCTCATAAAAATCCGCTGGTATGGCTTGATGTTCGCCATGGGTTTCGTCGGCAGTTTTATGACCATGCAGTGGATATATCAGCGCGAGGGTCGGAATGTCGAAGAACTGGATACCTTGCTTTGGTATATGGTGATCGCCACCATAGTCGGCGCTCGATTGGGACATACTTTGTTCTACGACCCGGCCTATTATCTGTCGCACCCCGTCAAGATTCTGGCAATATGGGAAGGCGGTTTGGCTAGTCATGGCGCCGCAATAGGCATACTGACCGCTTTATATTTATATCGGCGTCGATTTGGCGATAGTTATTTCTGGTTGCTGGATAGAGTGACTATTCCGACAGCACTGGCCGGCGCTTTAATCAGGATTGGGAATTTTTTCAATTCGGAAATTTTGGGTTTGCCGACTCAAGAACCTTGGGGGGTAATTTTCGCCCGGGTCGATCCATTGCCGCGCCATCCCGTGCAATTGTACGAGGCTTTGGGGTATTTGCTGGTGTATGGTGTTTGCTTGCAAATTTACAAAAAGCAAGCCGGCAAGCCGGGGTTTGTGTTCGGCTGTTTTCTTGTCATGATGTTCAGTGCGCGCTTTCTGTTGGAATATTTCAAAACCGAGCAAGCCATGTATGACACAGGCTTGGCATTGACGGCAGGACAATTGCTTAGCATTCCGTTTTTTCTGGCCGGTATCGGTTGCATTGTCTGGTCGTTGCAAAACCACCCGAGCAAGACGGTTGCGTAATCGTTTATAATTACAAGCTTTTTCTAGTCGCCGGGTAAGTCCGGTGTTTGCTTGGGTTTTGAGAGTGCATGCAAGAAATTAATCCCATTAAATACAAAATAGCCGATTTACGCGAACGTAGCGCCGGGCTGAAAATCTACCTGGATTTCGACAGCAAAAGCGAACGCTTGGTAGAAGTGCTGCGCGAATTGGAAGACCCGACGATTTGGAACAAACCGGAACAGGCACAGGCGATGGGTAAAGAGCGCGCCATGCTGGAAGACATCGTCCTGACCATCAAGGATTTGGAACAGGGACTGAACGACGCCGAAGAATTGCTGCTGATGGCGGTGGAAGAAAATGACGAAGACACCGTCGATACCGTGGCCGCCGACCTGGAACAGTACGAAAAGCAGGTCGCCCATCTGGAATTTCAGCGTATGTTTAGCGGCGAAATGGATGCCAATAATGCGTTTTTGGATATTCAATCCGGTTCCGGCGGCACCGAAGCCCAGGATTGGGCTTCGATGATAGAACGCATGTATTTGCGTTGGGGCGAGGCCAAGGGCTTTAAAACCGAACTGATCGAAGAATCGCCCGGCGACGTGGCGGGCATCAAAAGCGCCACCATCAAATTCGAAGGGCCGTACGCCTTCGGCTGGTTGCGTACCGAAACCGGCGTGCATCGTTTGGTGCGCAAGTCGCCGTTCGATTCCGGCAACCGCCGGCATACCTCGTTTGCTTCCGTTTTCGTCTCGCCGGAAATCGACGACGATATAGAAATCGAGATCAACCCGGCCGATCTGCGCATCGACGTCTACCGTGCCAGCGGCGCCGGTGGTCAGCACGTCAACAGGACCGAGTCGGCGGTGCGGATAACCCACGCGCCCAGCGGCATCGTAACTCAATGCCAAAGCGACCGCTCACAGCATAAGAATAAAGATACGGCGATGAAGCAGTTGAAAGCCAAGCTGTATGAAATGGAAATGCTGAAACGTAGCGAAAGCCAGCAGGCGGTGGAAGATTCCAAGTCAGACATAGGTTGGGGCAGCCAGATTCGCTCGTATGTACTGGATCAATCCCGCATCAAGGACCTGCGCACCAATGTCGAAACCGGCAATACTCAGGCGGTGTTGGATGGTGCGCTGGATCAGTTTATCGAAGCCAGTTTGAAGAGCGGCTTGTAATTTTGCTAGCTGTTGATTTATGCCCACTGTATTGAGGATTGGCGGTTACCGCTTTTTCTTTTACAGCAATGAAAATGGCGAGCCCGCGCATATTCATATCCAATATGAAAAAGCCTTGGCAAAATTTTGGCTCAAACCGGTTGCTTACGCTAGCAGCAGTGGTTTTTCCGCGCACGAATTAACTAAGTTGAATAAACTGGTTGAAGAAAATCAACCCATTTTATTGGAGGCCTGGAATGAATTCTTTAGCCGTTGAGATGCCTAGAGCATCGTCGGTTACTTGTACCGAACAGGAGCTGACGGTGTTTTTAGCGGATGGGCGACATATTTCGGTTCCCATCGTCTGGTTTCCGCGCTTGGCAAAAGCGGATGCGCAACAGCGAGCGGACTATGAAATTTTAGGTGATGGCGAGGGTATACATTGGCCGCAGATTGATGAGGATATTTCAGTATTTGGGTTGATTGCGGGTAAGCCGTCGGTTGAATTTAACAGCCATGCGTAGCGTGCCGATCAACCGAACTTAAGGGAGAAGGAATGCAATTATCCGACAATAAACGCTTTGCCTTACTAATTGACGCGGACAACGCTCAAGCTAGGTCTATTGATGCCGTTTTAACGGAAACCGCTCGTTATGGTGATACCACATCGCGTAGATGCTATGGAGACTGGACAAGCACTCAGCTTGCTTCATGGAAAGGAGTTCTAAACAAGCATGCTATTCAACCAATACAGCAATTTAGTTATACCACCGGTAAAAATGCCACCGATTCAGCGTTAATTATCGATGCAATGGATTTGCTTTATACAGGCAAATTTCATGGTTTTTTTCTGGTTTCGAGCGACAGTGATTTTACAAGATTGGCTACTCGCATTAGAGAATCTGGGCTTGAAGTCATAGGGATTGGGAAAAGGAATACCCCGGAGCCATTTCGCGCTGCTTGCAATAAGTTCATTTTTACTGAAACCATTATGGAGGATGATGTTGCGGTCTTGGAAATCAACTCTGTTTTAGGTAAGTCATCCATTCCGAAAGTCAGCGATAGCACGGCTGATGAACGTAAGCTGTCCGAACAATTCCAAAGTCCGAAAGTAACTGACCCATCTAAGGATGAAAGTCTAAAAAAGCTCATCAAGGATGCTATTGAGTCCGCATCAGAAGATGATGGATGGGCGAATTTAGGTGGTGTGGGCAGTTATATTCCCAGAGTTGATAGTTCTTTTGATCCAAGAAACTACGGATTCAGCAAATTGGGGAAACTGATAACTTCTCTGGATTACGTGCGAGTTGAGCAGGGAAAAATGGAAACTGGGCATCAGAATATCTATGTTCAATTTCAATCACCATGATCGTGCCAACTTATGCATGGCTTCTTAATTTAATAAACGCAATATAAGTACATGTCAGAACTCGAACAAGACGAACAAGAACAGATCAGACAACGCCGGGAAAAATTGAACGGCCTGCGCGAGGAAGGCATCGCTTTCCCGACCGATTTCCGCCGCAACGTGGTGGCGGGGGAGCTATTAGCCGAATACGGCGAAAAGTCCGAAGAAGAATTAACGGCCGAGCCGATCCGGGTCAAAATCGCCGGCCGCATGATGACCCGCCGTATCATGGGCAAGGCCAGTTTTTGCCATTTGCAGGACATGTCCGGGCAGATCCAGGTTTACGTCGCGCGGGATAATTTGCCGGAAGGCGTCTACAACGACCAGTTCAAAAAGTGGGATATTGGCGACATCGTCGGCGCGGAAGGCGTGTTGTTCAAAACCAAAACGGGCGAACTGAGCGTCAAAGTCGACAGCATCCGCTTGCTGACCAAAGCGCTACGGCCGCTGCCGGAAAAATTCCACGGCATTGCCGATCAGGAGATCAAATACCGCCAGCGTTATTTGGATTTGATCATGAGCGACGAGGCGCGCAAAACCTTTTTGATGCGCTCCAAAATCGTCAATTACATTCGGGATTTTTTAACCCAGCGCGATTTCCTGGAAGTGGAAACCCCGATGATGCAGGTGATTCCCGGCGGCGCCACCGCGCGGCCGTTTACCACGTTTCACAACGCGCTCGACATGGACTTGTATCTGCGCATCGCGCCGGAATTGTATCTGAAACGGCTGGTGGTGGGCGGTTTCGAGCGGGTGTTCGAGATTAACCGCAACTTCCGCAACGAAGGTTTGTCGACCCGGCATAACCCGGAATTTACCATGCTGGAGTTCTATCAGGCTTATGCCGAATACGGCGACCTGATGGATTTAACCGAAGCCATGCTGCGCGGCATTGCCGAAGATATCGTCGGTAAAGCCATCATCGAATACCAAGGCGAGCAATACGATTTCGGCAAGCCGTTCGCGCGCATGACAGTGCTGGAGTCGATTCTGCATTTCAATCCCGATCTGACTCTGGCCGATCTGAACAGCCGTGAAGCGGCCGTTAAAGTGGCGGAAAATCTAAAAATTCCGCTGAAGGACAGTTACGGCTTGGGCAAAATCCAGATCGAAATTTTCGAAAAAACCGTCGAGCACCGGCTGATGAACCCGACCTTCATCACCGCCTATCCGGTGGAGGTGTCGCCTTTGGCTCGGCGTAACGACGACGATCCGCACGTCACCGACCGCTTCGAGTTTTTCGTCGGCGGCCGCGAGATTGCCAACGGCTTTACCGAGCTGAACGATGCCGAGGATCAGGCCGAGCGTTTCAGAAAACAAGTCGAGGAAAAAGAAGCCGGCGATAACGAAGCCATGCATTTCGACGCCGATTACATCACCGCGCTGGAACACGGCATGCCGCCGACGGCCGGCGAGGGCATAGGGATCGACCGTTTGGTGATGCTGTTTACCAACGCGCCGAGCATCCGCGATGTGTTGCTGTTCCCGCATATGCGGCCGAAAAATTAATGGCCCACAACAGCGTTTACGGGGTATTGTTGGCCCTGGCTGGAATGGCTGTTATGTTACGGTTTGGTAGGTCTGCTGGTCATGGCGCTGGAAAACAAATTGACCGGCGAAGTGCATGGCCAGCAATGGGAATTTTATGTCGCTACCCTGTGTCTGTTTGTGGTATTTGCCTTGCCGGGCTTTATTTATCACTACGATTTGAAAAAGCTGTTAAACCCTTAATCGGTAATGGTTATAATCCAAGAGAAATTTATGAGCGTTGATGCAAGTCAATTTAAAAATGCCCTGAAACTATGGGCAAGCGGTGTCACCGTGGTGACGGCGCAATCCGAACAGCAAGGCCTGAAAGGCATGACCGCGACCTC
Organism: Methylomonas rivi; assembly: GCF_024505165.1. Classification (GTDB taxonomy): domain Bacteria; phylum Pseudomonadota; class Gammaproteobacteria; order Methylococcales; family Methylomonadaceae; genus Methylomonas; species Methylomonas rivi. The sequence continues at coordinate 17,826 of NZ_JANIBK010000026.1, read as the reverse complement.
GTTCAGCAGCGTGTCCGTCGAGCCGCCGCAAATTTTGGTCTGCCTGAATCAAAATACCGATACCGGCGCGGTGGTGCTGGAGCAAAAACAGTTTGCCGTCAACATACTGGGCACGGAACAGCAAACTGTCTCCAATCAATTCGCCGGCGGCGGTACCCAGGAAGAACGCTTTGCCAGCGTGGCATGGGAGGCGGGCGATAACGGCGCGCCGTTATTGACCGAGTCGCTGGCCAGTCTGGAATGCAAAGTGGTCGAGCAAGTCTTGGCCGGCACGCATTGGATCGTAATCGGCGAGGTACAAAAAGTAATCTGTCGCGGCGGCGATCCCTTGTTATATTACAGTGGGGCGTATCGGCAACTGTCGCGGGATTAGCCAATAAGGCCGGGCCGCCGGAACCGCATAAATTAAGCGTTTAATGATTGCATCGGGAGTAACGTGTCATGCTAGACAAGCAAAAACTGATCGAAATCTACAAAACCTTATGGGATTGGTTGTGCCTGGCTTGGCGCTGGCTGGAAAAGGCGCTGGCATCGCTGATCAAGCCTCGGCAACAGCCCGACGGCAAATCCAAGGCAGCGGATGAACCGCCGAACAAACCTTCCCGGCTTATCCTGTATGCGGTGCTGGGCATTCTGCTGCTATCCTTGCTGGCCGGCGGCGAAAAACCGCTGGGTCGGGAGATTCCCTACAGCCAGTTCCTGACCCTGGTTAGCGATAACAAAGTCGAAAAGGCCGTGGTGACGCAGCGCTTTATCAACGGCACCCTGAAAGCCGAAGATAAAAAAATCGGTAGCCAGTTTTTCACCATCCCCTTGTGGGATGAGTCGTTGACCAAAAACCTGCAGGATCACAAAGTCGAATACCTGGTCAGAAGCGGCGACAACTGGCTTAGCAATATCCTGTTCAACTGGATTATCCCCATCGCCATTTTTGCCGGCATCTGGATGTGGCTGCTGCCGCGCATGACCGGCGGCGCGGGGCGCGGATTTTTGAATCTGGGCAATAAAATCAAGATTCAACAGGAAGCCGTCAAAATTACCTTCGACGACGTGGCTGGCGCGGAAAGCGCCAAGCAGGAACTCAAGGAAACCATCGAGTTTTTAAAATCCCCTGAAAAACTGCAAAAGCTGGGCGGGCGGATGCCGAAAGGCGTACTGCTGGTGGGTTCGCCGGGTACCGGTAAAACCCTGCTGGCGCGGGCGGTTTCCGGCGAAGCCGGCGTGCCGTTTTTCAATATCAGCGCCTCCGAGTTCATCGAATTGTTCGTCGGCATCGGCGCGGCGCGGGTGCGGGATCTGTTCGAGCAGGCTCGGCAAAAAGCCCCCTGCATCATCTTCATCGACGAATTGGACGCCATCGGCCGTTCGCGCGGCGGCCCGGCCATCATGGGCGGCAACGACGAACGCGAGCAAACCCTCAATCAATTGCTGACCGAAATGGACGGTTTCGACCCGACCGCCGGCGTGGTGGTGATGGCCGCCACCAATCGGCCGGAAATTCTGGACAAAGCTTTGCTGCGGGCCGGCCGTTTCGACCGGCAAATCGTGGTTGACAAACCCGATTTGGTCGACCGTATTGCCATCCTCAAATTGCATAGCAAGGCCATGCAACTGGATAAGGATGTCGATTTGGAAACCGTGGCCAAACGCACGCCGGGTTTTGTCGGCGCCGATTTGTCGAATATCGCCAATGAGGCGGCCATTCTGGCGGCGCGCGGCGGACGCGATAGCGTCGGCATGGCCGATTTCGAAGCGGCTATCGACCGGGTCATGGCGGGGCCCGAAAAGAAAAACCGCGTGCTGGGCCCTGAGGAAAAACGCCGGGTGGCCTACCACGAAGCCGGCCACGCGCTGGTCGCCGAAACCGTACCGACCGGCCAGCCGGTACATAAAATTTCCATCATCCCGCGCGGCGTCTCCGCCCTGGGTTTTACCTTACAATTGCCGGTCGAGGAAAAATACCTGTCCACCGAAGCAGAGCTGAAGGATCAGTTGGCGATACTGTTGGGCGGCCGGGTGGCGGAGCAATTGGCTCTGGACAGCGTGTCGACCGGTGCGCAAAACGATCTGGAAAAAGCCAGCGAAATCGCCCGTAACATGGTCTGCTATCTGGGTATGAGCGAAAAACTCGGGCCGCTGATTTACGGCCATCGCCAGCAGTTGCAATTCTTGAGCGGCGATGTGTCCGAGCAACGCAATTACAGCGAGGAAACCGCGCGTGTCGTAGATGCCGAAATCAAGCAACTGGTGGAGAATGCCCAAACGCGCGCGATGGAGATTCTGAGCGCCAAGCGGGTCTTGCTGGATCGGTTGGCGGAGTTGTTGCAGGAAAAAGAAGTCATTCAGCGCGAAGACATGCTGGCGCTGATCGCACAAAAGACCTAAACCGGAATAGCTGCGCGCGATGTCCGTATTATTGGCCGGCATTAGGATAACGGGCGGGTTAGATTTTCAGGGCAAGCGGTCGATGGGTTTTTGGCCGCGGCTTTTGCTGCTGTTGTTTATCTTCATCCCGGCAAGCAAGGCAACCGAAACGGGCGTTTTACAAGTCTATGTCCGAGACGGTTGCCCGCATTGCGCCGAAGCCAAAAAATACCTGCCGCGCATTGCCGCGCAACGCCCTCATCTTAAAATCGTCTACCGCTCCTTGGACCAAGACTCCGGCGCCCGTGGCGAACTGATCTCGTTGTCTCAACGGCATGGCATCTGGCCTCCGGGTGTGCCGACTTTCGCGATGCACGATAAAGTGCTGGTGGGTTTTAACGATGCCGAAACCAGCGGTCCGGTGCTGTTGGCCTTCATCGATGACGCGGTAAGCGCTAGTCAAGCGGTACGGGCCGGCTGGTTCGGCGACATCAGTGTCGAGCGTTTGGGTTTGCCGCTCTTTACGCTGGCCCTGGGGTTGCTGGACGGCTTTAACCCTTGCGCGATGTGGGTTTTGCTGTTTTTATTGTCTTTGTTAATCCGATTACAAAATCGGCAACGGATGGCCGTGGTGGCCGGCGCCTTCGTGTTGGTCAGCGGCGCGGTGTATTACGCCTTTATGGCCGCCTGGCTGAATGTGTTTTTGCTGATGGGTATGTCCAACCCGGTGCGTTGGACCCTGGCGGGCTTGGCTGTTGTGATCGGCGCCGTGAACGTGAAAGACTATTTCGCCTTCAAGCAAGGCGTTTCCTTTTCCATACCGGAGGCGGCCAAACCCGGTTTGTATGCCCGCATGCGACAATTGCTGCAGACCGAAGCCTTGGCGGCTTCGCTGATCTCGGTGACGGTTTTGGCCGTGCTGGTCAACTTTATCGAACTGCTCTGCACGGCTGGTTTGCCGGCGATTTATACCGCCGTGCTAAGCCAACAAGGTTTGAGCATGCCGCAGTATTACGCTTATCTGTTGTTGTATATCGTCGGCTACATCGCCGATGACTCGCTGATGGTGGCGATTGCGGTAGCCACCCTCGGCAGCCGCAAACTCACCGAACAATCCGGCCGCTGGTTAAAGCTGCTCAGCGGCACCGTGATGCTGGGTTTGGCGGCGGCCATGCTGCTGCGGCCGGATTGGCTGATGTAACGTCCGCTTCTTTTGCCATCGTTTTCGACCTATGCAAATCACAAACTTTTATCTCGAACCCGCCAATTATGAAGTCGATTTTGACGCGCTGCATTATGTGCGGCATGAAGTGTTCGTGCTCGAACACCGGATACCGCCCGAAGTCGAGTTCGACGAACTCGACCGGCAATGCCACCACGTTATTGCCCGTGACGAGCAGTCTCGTCCCATAGCCACGGGCCGCTTGTCGCCCGACGGAAAAATCGGCCGCATGGCGGTGTTGCGTGATTGGCGCAACCAGCGGGTTGGTCAATCCATGTTGCGTTTTCTGCTCGAAAAAGCTCGCCAGCTGGGCCTGGAAACGGTTTCGGCCGATGCGCAACTTGCCGCGCTGGATTTTTACCGCAAAGCCGGATTTGTCGAGGAAGGCGCGGTATTCGTGGCGGCCGGCATTCCTCATCAAACCCTGCGCTTGCTGTTGCAGCCGCTGGATAAGTCCGTGCGGCGGACAGCCAAACCCGCGGCGGCGTCAGTGCAAGCCATGCGTCTGGAAACGCTGGAGTCCGCATCCGCCGCCACACTGCAATTGATTGCCGATGCGCGGCGGCAACTGACTATTTACAGCCGGGATTTGGAGTATGCGCTTTACGGGCACAACGAAATCGTGGAAGCGCTGAAGCAGTTTGCGCTACGCAATCGCGGCGGCGGTGTGCGGATCATCATTCAAGAACCCGCCAACCTTAGAGGTCAGACTCACCCCGTCCTGGAACTGGCGCAAAGATTGACTTCGCATTTTCAGATATGCGCGCCGGTGGAAGCCGAGGACTTGCAATATCTGTCCGCATTCCTGCTGAACGATAGCGGCGGCTATTTATTTCGCCTGCTCGGCAATCGCTACGAAGGCCATTGGAGCCCGAATTTGCCGGCGAAAAACCGTCGATTACAGGAAGAATTCGAGCGCGTTTGGCAGCGGTCCCGCCCATGTACCGAGTTTAGGGTGTTGGGTTTATAGACTTAAACACTTCGATGCCCAGTCTTATGGCGATGTTATTTGCAACCAGACGCTGGTGCCGCCGCGCCAACGTGACTTGATCGCTATTTTCCAGCCCTGCGTTTGGGTTAATTGCCGGGTTATCGCCAAGCCCAGGCCGCTACCGCCGGTGATGCGGTTGCGGGACGATTCCAGCCGATAGAAAGGCCGAAACACTTGCTCCGCCAGATGGGCCGGAATGCCGGGGCCGCGATCGCGGACGCCGACAAATATCGCGCCGTTGATGCAGCGTCGCACGACTTGTATGTTGCCTTCGCCGCCGTAACGCAAGGCATTTTCCAGTAAGTTACCAACACAGCGGCGAAAACTTACCGGGGCAATCTCGGCTGCACAAATGCTGCCTGTAGCACGCAGATACACGCGGCCGGGGGCTTGCGCTTCCGCCGCCTCGACTGCTTCCTGCAACAATTCGTCCAGGTCGACTGGCGAGGTCGGTTCGCCTTCCTGGGCGCGGGCCAGTTCCAGCTGCGCGCCGATCAAATTGTCCATTTCGGCAATGTCCCGCTCCATGCGGGATAAAAGGGCAGACGGGCTTTGTTCCGCGAGCATGCCGACGGCCATCTTCATGCGTGCCAGCGGGCTGCGCAGGTCGTGGGAAACGCCGGCCAGCAGGGTGGTTTGGTTCTCGCGTTGCGCCTGCAATTGGCGGGTCGTGTCGTTAAAGACTCGCGCCAGTTCGACGAATTCGGCGCAGCCTGTTTCAGGTAAGGGCGATACATGCCCGGCATTGGCAATCCGCCGCGCCGCTACCGCCAGTTGCGCCACCGGCGCGGTGACCCGGCGCGCTAACAGCCAGGCCAGGATCAGTGTCGCCAATATACCGAATAGCAATACCCAGGCTAAAGCTAGGCTTGGGCGGGGGGTGATGCGGTCTTTGGAAAATTCGAATTGCATCGGCCGGCCCGACCAGGAAAATACCACGCGAAACCGTTCGTGATCGTCTTCCGACACGCTGGGCGATTGACCGGGCAGGCGGGCAATCAGCGCCGAACGCAAAAAGCGAATATAGGGATACCAGCCGGTTTCATCCGCTAGCCCGGCTTGCGGTTGCACCAGCGATAGTCCGTATTCAGTGCGTATTTCCGTTTCAAATGCCGGGCGTTTGTCCGGCGGCAGGTCGTTCCAGACACGCGCCGACAGAATCAGTAAATCAGCCAAGTCGTCGGCGGAACGATGAGCCAGCGGCAGCACCAGATTCGCGAACATGGCGGCCGCGGCGGCGATTTGGAAAATCAGCAGGCCGATAGCCAGCGTCATTGCCGTGCAGCGAAACAGAGAGATCAGCCGTCTCATGCATTTTCCTCGCCCTTCGGTGTGAACAAATAGCCTTCGCCCCAGACTGTGCGCAGATAAATCGGGCTGTCCGGTTTGGGTTCTATCTTGCGCCGCAGACGGGTCACCCGTACATCGATACTGCGGTCAAAGGGCGACCTTTCGTAGCCTTTCAGCAGGCTGATCAAATGGTCGCGCGACAGCACCTGGTTGGCATGTTCAAGAAATACCCGCAACAAGTTAAACTCCCCGAAGGTCAGCGGCACTTCGGCGCCGTCGCGGCTCATGACGTGGCTGTTGAGATGCAGGCGAAACGGGCCGAAAACCAATATATGTTCGTCCGCGGCCGGCTCTGGTTCGCCGCTACGGCGCATTACCGCGCGAATTCGGGCCAGCAGTTCGCGCGGACCGAAGGGTTTGGCCAGATAATCGTCCGCGCCCATTTCCAGCCCCACCACCCGGTCTACTTCGTCGCCGCGCGCGGATACGATAATCACCGGCGGCCCATGCTGTTCGCGCAGCCAGCGCAATAAGGTCAGGCCGTCTTCTCCCGGTAGCATCAGATCCAACACCACCAAGTCCACGCTGTGCTCGTTTAAAACGGCGCGCATGGCTTGGCCATCGCCGGCGGTATGGAGCAAATAACCGCTCATGCCCAGGTAATCGGTTACCAATTCTCGCAGAGCGCTATCGTCGTCCACAATGAGTATGCGTTGTTTGTCTTCAGGTTTGTTCATTGACTGATTGCTTTTGGAATTGTTGATGGCGGCGGGGCAAACCGAACCCGCTGTAACAATTTGAAACAAATTGTTACAGCTTGGAAAACAGATGGAAACATTCTATTGCTAGTATATTATTCAAATCTAATATACGAGGCTAAATTATGAAAAGCAACATCTTACCGGGATTGTTCGGCCGACCGCAAAAATCCGCGCTGGCGGGTTTACGCTTTGCGTTAGTCTTGGCTGCTATCAATGGAACCGCTTGGGCGGATGCGGCCGACGGGCGGGAGGTTATTGAATTGACCGCGGCCCAGCGGGCGCACGTTCTGGGCGAAATGCGGGCGATGTTGTCCGGTACCCAGGCCATGCTTATCGCATTGGCCGCGGAAGACATGGCGGAAGTTGCGCGCCAAGCGAGCGCCTTGGGTATGAATATGGGGCATAAGGCTGAAAACCATCTTCACGATGTATTGCCGCCGGCGTTTATGCAATTGGGTATGGCGGTTCATCAGGATTTCGACCGCATCGCCGCCGATGCGGCATTTAGAAAGGATGTGAAACATAGCCTACAGCAACTCGGTACCACACTGAACACCTGCGCGGTATGCCATGAGGCCTATCAGATTCAGCTTATTCAAGCACAGCAAAAACAATGAATGACGGCAGTCATTTGTTAATTATATGAGGAAAATCGTCATGAAAAAGTCATTAGTGAGTTTCGTTTTTATCCTGTTATCGGCCGTAGCGCTGAATATTCAGGCCAAAGGCATGGGCGGTGGCGGGGGCATGCAGGGTCAAGGCATGGGCGGAGGCCAGGGCATGGGCATGCGGCAAGGCGGCGGTGGCGATATGGATCGCGACCGCACCCGTCTTCGCCAACACCAGCAAACGCCGGGTCAATATCAGGACGGCAGCCAACAGCAGTTTCGGGAAATGAATCAGGAGCAGAATCGGATGCGGCAAATGAATCCCGGCCAATATCAGGACGGTAGCCAACAGCAGTTCCGGGAAATGAACCAAGAACAGAACCGGATTCAGCAAATGCTGCCGGGGCAATAAGCCGAGTTAGCCGGACGCGGCGGCCCGAATTACGGCGGCCGCGCAACTTGGATGAACCAACACTTTTTCGTTTAACGAGGTAAATAAGTATGAAAATGGCTATGAAACTAATCGGGCTGATATTGGCCTTGTCCTGCGCATTTCCCGTGCTGGCAGGTGGAAAACCCGCCACGGCAAACCGGTCGTCGGCCGCCGTATTAACAGAAACGGAAGAAGCTACCTTGCTATGGATGAGGGAAGAGGAAAAGCTTGCCCGAGACGTTTACCTGACCCTGTATAAAGTCTGGAACAAGCCGATATTTTCTAACATTGCTGAATCGGAACAGGCGCATATGGATGCGCTACTGAAGAAAATCGAGTTGTTCGGTTTGATCGATCCCGCTTTGCCGGATGTGGGTGATTTCGCCAATCCCGAATTACAGGCGTTGTATGATGAACTGGTCGCACGCGGGAAATTGTCTTACGTCGACGCCCTGACTGTGGGGGCAACCATCGAGGATATGGATATCCGGGATATCGGTAACGCTATTGCCGAAACCACTAATTTACCGCTGAAAACCACCTATGAAAGTTTGCTGGAAGGATCAAAAAGCCATTTACGCGCTTTTGTTGATTTGCTGGATCAAGTGGGTGTTGAATACAGCCCCCAATATATAGATCAAGCAGTGTTCGATGCCATTCTGGATATTTAGCTGCGGCAAGGCCTGAGTCGCCGCTAGGCGTTGGTTAACGGTTTACAGCGGTTCCGTGCGATAGTTTTCGGGGGTATTTCAAAGCGAGAGGCATCATGAGTACTAATCGGACCGTTGTAAACATCATGATCGATTTGATCGCCACAGTGCTGTTTTTGGGCATGTTGGCTACCGGATACTTGCTGCGTTTTCCGTTGCCGCCGGGCTCCAACAAAAGCCACGTGTTGTGGGGACTGAGCCGTCATGAATGGGGCAATATTCATTTTTGGATCAGTTTGGGGCTGATGTCGGTGCTGGTCGTGCATCTGGCGCTGCATTGGAACTGGGTGGTAACGGTTATCGGCAAACGTTGCGGCTTGGTGAAAAGCCCTCAGCCTTCGCTGGTTCGCAGTGCGGCTTGGGTGATAGGTGTTTTTGCGGCGATATGTTTCGGTTTCGCTTGGTTGGCGGAACGGGATGTTGTCGAGATTGGTCGGCCCTGGCGTAGTTTCCAAGTTAAAGGCAGGCAAACTATCGAACAGCAACAGCCGGCCATGGCTGAAGCCGCCGAAGCCCTGTCCGGCCGGTTGTTCTGGGACGATGTCTCACCGATTTTTCAGCGGCATTGCGTTGCCTGCCATGGCCCGGACCAACAATGGGCGGATTTCCGGGCCGATCAGCGGCAGGATTATTTCAAAACCGGCGCGCCTTTAATCGTACCCGGGCAAAGCGCCCAAAGCCCGTTGTTGGCCATTATTTCCGGTACCCGGAATGACATGCCGATGGCCGAGGGTCATAGGCTCGCGGAAGCCGATGTGGCTATTATCAAAGCCTGGATCGAGCAAGGGGCGCAATGATAGGGGCGTGCTCGTTGGGATTGCCGAGCCCAGCCTTGCCGAAGCTTTTGGCGTCCGTTTTTAGCCGGAATCCGGAGTTTTCCGAAGTGTTGCCGGCTTTTGTATCGGTTGCCGCCAGCAACAGGGCGGCTAATATGACGGCGCTGGAAGTCAATTTGAAATCATTGGAATACATAACGAATGTCCTCTATTTGTCTATCTTGATCGACGGCAAAACCGCGATGTAATACGCAAATAGTAAAAAAACAATGTGTCGATTGCATGACAATGCCTGCCGCCGGTTTCATTTTGCCGTCATATTTCCGATCGGGGCTTGGCAAGGTTAAGTCGGGTGAGGACATTCTATCGGCGCGGCGGCAGGCTGCCAGGCCGATTTTGCGCCGTTCCGGAATGTATCGGCGTATTCAAACCAAGCCGGTGGATGCCGCGTTGAGTTTTGGTTGGGTGAGCGGGTGAAGCTTACGTCCTACAGCGTGCGCCGCTAGTCGACCAGCCAGCGATTTCTCAATTTATCCGCATGTTCTATCAAATTATCCAAGGCCTTGGCGCAGTCTTCATGTTGCGGATGCCTGCGGTTATGGATGGGATGTTGAAAGTCGCCCATCAGGTCGTCGATAAGTTGTTCTATTTCCAATAATTCTCTAGGCGTTGAAGTAAGCGGTTCTTTCATGGGTGATAAGCGCATTTAAAAATTATACAACTAGCGTACAAAACGATTTCGAAAGGATTATGACATCTTGGCTTAATGGCCTGCAAATCGGGCCGGGAAGGAAGCCGCGCCTGGATGTCCAAAGTAATGTGCTCAAGATGCCTGTGAGCCCAGGCCCATGGCAGAAATGCCCCCGCACAAATTTTTACGTTCAAGGTAAGGTTCGAGCATAAGGTTTTCTGAGTAGCAAGATGCTTCGGCAAAACCGAAAACGCCGTCATGCTCGATGGGGTGCGGGCATCCAATGCCATGGATGCTATCTTCAAGCTATCCATGCAGTCCGGATTTCGGCAATCCCCACCGAAATAACGATTTGCGGAACTTGCCATTGAGTTAGCTGCGGCTAAGGTTTTTCCTTGACCTATGACGCTAACCTCCGGGGCAAGGCTCGAATGAAATTAAGCGCGATTGCCCTGGGGGTTATGCCGGATTTGCCGCCGGTTGCTTAAGTGTCCGCTTCCTCCGCCTGTTTTTGCAGGGACAGCTTGACCACTTGTTTGCCGAGCGCTTCGTCTTGCAGCATCAGGTCAACCAGCGTATCGACGGTGCAACGCAGTTTCAGGCCGTTAAAGCGGGTAAAAGTTTTGAGTTTTTCATAGGTATCCAGATCCAGGGCTACTTTTTTTCGGTTTTTTTTGATTTTTTCAGGTGTCATATTTTGCCTACAAAACTTAAATTGATTGACGCACAAGGGGTATATCTTCAATGGTGCGGGAATTTAGCAGATTTGGAATTTTTTTGTCACCGTGTCGTGGCGAGCCGGGCCGTGTTGTATTCCACGGCCGGCGGCCGGATAGGACATACGGAAGCGTTTTTTGCCGGTAGTCGGCGAGGCTCCGAGGCTTAAAATAAGTCGATAGTGCCGGTGGCGGCGGCTTTTAAGATGCCTTGTTTAATCAGGCTGTCGTAGTCGAAAATACGGTTGCGGCCCGCATCCTTGGCGGCATAAAGGGCGCTGTCGGCGCGGTGGATGACTTCTTGCGGCAATACGTTCGGGTCTGCGTTGCTGAATCCGCCGCTGATGGTGACGCGGCCCACCTGCGGGAAGTGGAAGGCTTCGATACTGGCCCGGGTCCGTTCGAAGGCTTCCTTGGCCGAGTCGAAGTCGTTGGCGGCGATAATGGCCACAAACTCCTCGCCGCCATAACGGTATAAGAGGTCGGATTGGCGTAATGCGCTCTGCAGCAGGCGGGTTACCATGATCAGAACTTCATCGCCTATCATGTGGCCGAAGCTGTCGTTGATTTTTTTGAAGTGGTCGACGTCCAGTACGCACAACCAATAAGATTCGGGGCAATTTACGCGGGCATTGCCGTTTTTGTCGCCGGTATGCAGTTTCGCCGAGAGCAGGTTCCACAGCCGGTCGAGATTGGCTTCCAATGAATAGCGGTTTAGCAAACCGGTCAACTGGTCGCGCTGACTGCTGTCGAGCAAGGCAAAATAATTGGTGAAAACTTCCAATACCCCTTGAACGATGGCGTCTTCCACCGGCGTGACTTCCCGGTCGCGTTGAAATACGAAATATCCCAGCACTTGATTTTCGCCGAAAATCGGATAGCAGATCAGCAAGTCCATTCCCAGCTTTCTGCAACAGGATTTGCGCAGTAACCGCACGCTGTCGAACAAGTTGCGCAGCTCGGGGGAGACCTGCCGTTCGTTGGTGACTTCTTCGACATTGTCGACAACGCGCTTGCTGCCGTGGTCTTCAACCACTTTCCGCGCGTGATACAGTGCCCGTATGATATGGTTGTTATCGTTGACCCGGTAAAACCCCGTTTCCAGTATCCCCAGCAAAGGGCCTAGCGTGCGTAATAAGCTTTGTTCCACCATGGAGGTGTCGCGGATGGCGGTCATTTCGCCCAGTTTTTTTAATATGCTGGGCAGTCCGGAGTCGGAGCGCTGGGTGGTCATTTAAAATCCTGGATTGACGGGGAGTATACGGCTGAATAACCGGAAATTTCCGAGAAGATCAGTTTATCATCAAAAGCTTACCATGACATAAACGGCTGTAGGGCAAGGCTTACATAATGAGGGGTGTTAAATCAGCAGCCAAACGATTCCGCCGGCCATAAGCGCAAATTGAAACGATAGGAATTTGATTTTTTGCCAGAGGCTGGAAGCCAGCCAGGTTTCGATTAGGCGGTCTTTCAGCCTTAAAGCAAACAAATGCAATTCGGCTTTCAGTTTTTGGATCAAATGCGGTAACCGTCTCAAAAAAAACGCAAACAGCACGATGCCCGACAGCCAGAAAAAATAAAACACCGTCATTTGAGCATAATATTTTTGCATGCCCGCGCCATGGATCAGGGCTTCTTCAAGCAGAAATGAGGCCACTTCATAGAAAACATGCAGAATAAAACCGAGCTTGTGCCACAGCAATTCCGGCATGATTGCCCAGCTGGCTATAAAGCCGGCCACGACGACATTTTTGGCCAGTTTTAGCGGATTGGCCGGCGCTTTCGGCAACAACGATTTCATGGCGAAAACCTCGCTTATTCGGTCGGAAAGGCCGTTATTTCAATAGGCGTTCCCACGGCGGCCTGAAAATCCGTGTGGGCCTTAAACAAATTCGCTTGGGCTTCCGCCGCCATCATGGCCGCATCGCCATTAGCGATTTCGCGTAAATTCACAAACAGTAAGGTGCTTTCGCCCAACTCGAAACGGCGTTGTTCGCCTTGTTCCAGTTTTTCCGCCGCCCGCCATTGTTGCCGGCTCAGTTGCACCCGTTGCCGAGCGGCGTTTATTGCGGATAGGCTGTCTTTTATTTCATTGTTGATGCGGTCTTCCAGCAGTTGCCGGTCCCACTTCAGGCGTTGCAAATTGGCGGAAGCGACCTGGAGGCGTCCGCCGGCAACCCGCTGTTGCAAGGGAATATCCACATTCAAGCCCAGATATAACTCGTCCCGGTTGATCTTTTGGCTGCTATAACCCAGATCCTTGGCGCCCATCACCGAAAAGTCCACGCCGGGCGCGCGTTGATTGTCCTGCAAGGCCAGTTCGGTTTCGGTTTGTTGTTTTTGCAGTTGCAGGCGTTTCAACTCCGGGCGTTGCTGTTGCGCCGACAGCATGGCTTGTTCCGGATCGATGTTCAGGCCGGGCTCCTGAGTAGGGAAGCCGGCGGGCAATAATTCGCGGACGGGAATTTGTGGGTTGCCGTCGTCGTCTCGCCAATATAAGGATAACTGGATGGCGCTTTGTTCCAGCAACCGTTGCGCGGCAACCCGGCGCTCGCGGCGTTCCAGAATAGCCCGTTGGTTGTCCAGGGCTTCGAAGTCGGCAATATCGCCGGCGGCGGCGCGCTGGCGGATGCCGGCGTCGCGTTGTTCGGCAATCCGGAGCAAGTGTTCCGCCACCTTTACGCGTTGCCCGGCCAAAACCCAATCCCAATAACGCAAGCCGGCCATGCGGCGAATGTCCAGCAAGGCTTGATCGTACTCGTGGCTGGCGATCAGTTTGCCCAGTTCCGCCTGTTGCAGTTTGGCGCGGCGGCTGTCGATTTCCCGATTGCGCCATAACGGAATGTTCACGCCCAGCCGAACTTCGCCATCCTCGGCGGTTTGGCTTTTACCTTCGTAGACCGGATAATCGCCCGCGCCCCGGCGCCAACCGCCGAAAAATGTCGTGCCCCACAGGGAGGTCGGTTGTTCGATGACGACATCGTTCATTCTGTTTTCGTAAATGCCGGCCACCGACCAGCGGTTTTGCGCTTTCAACACGGTGTCGAAACCGCCTTCCGCGGATTGATATTCGCCCTCGGCAATCTGTTTGCGTTGCTCGGTGGACAGCAAGCCGGGAAATGCCCGTAGCGCCGCTGTTTGCACTTCTTCCAGAGTCAGCGGCGAAGCGTCCCTCGCCGCCGCGCCGCCCACATACATCAACAACAGCAGAGGCGGCAATAGCTTAATCATGGCTTTTTTTGTCATCGCTTGCGGAAGTTTTGCCTTTGCTTTGCTTGGTCAATTCCGGTTCCGGTAAAACCAGCGGCGGAAAGCCGTTAAAGATACGCCAGAGTTCATAACCCAGCGTGACTTGTCCCAACAGCACCCAGCCGTTGACGCGCACGCCTTGCCGCAAAAAGCGCGCATCGGGCCAAGGCAGGTCGCCCGGGTCGGGTTTTACCAGGATACGGAAATGACCCTGGCCATCGTCGCTGGCATCGATCAAGGAAACGATGCCCGCAAACGAACCCACGGAAAATTCCGGCCAGCCGCCGAATTGAATGGCGGGATAGCCTTCGAATTGCAAACGGCTGCGACTGCCGGTGACAATCAAGGGCAAATCGTTGCCGTCCACCCATAATTCGACCGCGCGCTCTTCGGTATCGGGTATCAAAATGGCGATGGCTTGGCCGGCTTTGAGCAATTCGGCGCCGGGGTTTACCAACAAACGCATGATGGTGCCGTCCTGCGGCGCGATAACGGTTTGGGTTTGCTGGCGCGCCAGACGGGTTTCCAGTTTCAATAAATCCGCGCGCAGATAATTTTGGTCTTCGATGGCTTTATTCAAATCGGCGCGGACTTTTTCGATGGACGAGGTGGTGTCGGCCGCCAATTTCCGCCAATCGGCATTCAAGGCTTGAATCTCGCTGTCGGCTGCTTGCAGCGCGGCCTTGGCTCGATTGGTTTCGGCGTCGCGTTGGGCGTTTTCCAGTTGCGCCAGTTCCAGCGTGCGTTGCGATGAAAGTCCCTTTTCGCGCAATTGCTGTTGTCGGTTCAAATTCAAACCGGCGGTTTTTTTCGCGGCTTGGGCGGCATCCAGGCTTTGCGCGGCCGCGTTGCGCCGCTGTCCGGCCATGGCAATGCGCGATTCGGCGGCCGCCAGTGCTTGCGGACGCGCTTGTTCGGCCATGCGCAGCTGAGTACGAAAAGTCTCCACCCGCTCATCGATAGCCGCTTGCCGTCCAAGCAGGGCTTGGCGTTCCGCTTCCAGTCGTTGCAGCAGCAAGGGATCGTTGTCCAGCAATTCCAGCACGACGTCGCCCTGCTTGACTTTGCCGCCTTCCTTGACCAGCCAGCGGCTGACTCGGCCGTCCACCGGCGCGCTGAGGGTTTGCTGGCGTTCCGCCGGCGCGTAGGCGACCACCCGGCCCATGCCGCGCACGTTTTGCTGCCAAGGCGTGAGCGCCAGCAATACCAGCAAAATCAGTAACAGTGTCAGCAAATTACGCGCGATACGCCCGGCCATGGGTAAAGTTTGGGCTTGGCTTAGGGTTTCCGCCAATTCGGCGAGCAAAGCGTCGAGGGGTTGGTTGCGCATCAATAGGTCTCCTGCCGGGAGTCAATCTCGATCAGACGGCCTTGCTCAATCCGGAAATGCCGCGAGCAAGCCTTGATGACAGCCGGTTGCCGGCTAATGACGATTAGCGTCCAGGGCGCTTCGGCGGCCAGCAAGCTAGCCATGACCGTGGGTAAATGATCGAGATCGATACTATCCAGTACGCGGTCCAGCATCAGCAGGCGCGGTTGTTGGATCATGGCGCGCGCCAGACTCAGCCGCAGGCATTGTTCCGGGCTGAGCGGCGCGCCTTGCATACCCAGCCGGGTATGCAGGCCGTCCGGCAAGGCATTGACCTGTTCCAAAAGGCCGACTTGGGCGAGCGTTTCCCGCAGTAGGTTGGATTCCAGTTCGCGGCCCAGCCGCAAATTGTCGGCGATGCTGGCGGCGATGATTTCCGGCGCGCGGACCAAGGCGATGCTGTCGCGCAGATGCCTTAAATTCAGGTCGCGTAAATCCTGGTTGTCCAGGCTGATGTGGCCGGCGGACGGAGCGCGCAGCCCGTATAGCAGTTCCAGCAAGCTGCCGTGTTCGGCGCCGCCGCTGATCACCGCCTTTTCGCCCGGAGCGATGTTTAAGTCGGCGTTTGCCAGCAGATCCAACTGGGGGCTTTGCGGGAGGCTGACATTCCGCAGCGTTAATCGATAGGGGCGGTTCGTCGGTAACGCTGCCGTGCCCTGGTTGGCTTCCTGCGGCAGATCCAGCAAATGGCCGATTTTGTCCAGGCCGGCGAGCAGCTCGTAGAAATTATCCAGCGTTTTACCGAGCCGGGTTAAGCCGTATATCATGGCGTTGACCACCAGTTCCGCGGCAATCAATTGGCCGAGGCTTAACTGTCGGTCCAGCACCATCCAGCCGCCCAGACCCAGTAACAGGGTGTTGGCGATGGCATGCAGCGCCAAGGCGCCGATGTTTTGCCGGGCCAGGATGCGAAAATGTTGGCTGCAGGCTTCCAGGTAATCGACGGCGATCCGCCGAGTTTGTTGCTGAAAATAAGCTTGCGTTTGGGCAGAGCCGCCTAAAAAATTATGGCCAGCCAGCGTTTCCAGCCAGGCGGCCGCGCTATATTTGGCCTTGGATTGTTCGATGGCGGTGTCGACGCCGCGCTTGCCCAGCACGAACAGAATGACGGCCAGCATGGCGATTAAAAATAAGTCGAAAGCCAGTAGCAGCGGGTGATAAAACGCCAGCAGCAACATGCCGATCAGCGTTTGCAGCAGATAACCCAGGGTTTCCAGCAGCATGACCGCGGCGGTTTTTTGCAGCGTCACCACATCGAAAAAGCGGTTGCCGAGCTCGGGCAAATAGTGGTGGTCGCGCACGCTAAAATCGGCTTGTTGCAAACGTTGGGCGGCCGTGTCGAACAGGCGCACGAAAAGGCGGCGCTGTAACATTTCCACCACATAAAACTGCAGGGCCGCCAGGGTATTGCCGAAGGCCATCAGTACCAGTAGTACCAAGGTCAATATCAGCAGCGGTTGAAACAGGGCGCCGAAGGCGATGGTGTTAACCAACGCCTGCACCGCGATGGGCGTGGCCAGCGACATCAAACCGATGCCCACGCCGTAAATGACCAGTGTGGTAATGTCGTTGCGTTCTATCCGTACCAGTTGTAGCAAACGCTGTAAAGGTTTCGGGTGTTCGGTCACAACGCGTCTCCCTGAAATTTAAAGGTCTATACCTGTATTTTCTTGCGATCCGGTGTTCGCCGGGCGAGACCGGTTAAGCCTCGCCCGGCGTTAAAGGCGGCGTTTAACCGGTGTTGCGCATGCCGGCCGCAATGGCATTGATGGTGCGCAACAAGGGGTTCATCCAGCGGCTTTGGCCGTTGGCGTCCTCGTCTTCGTTGAGCGCGCGCAACAAGCCGGCCTGCATGTAATTCAACGGCCCCAGATAATCGTTACGACGGCGCAGAGAGGCCGCCAGTTCCGGATTTTCCGCCAGTAACTGGTCGCACTCGGCGATTTCCAGCACCCAATCCACGCAGCGGCGATGTTCGCCGGCAATCAGCCCGTGCACGCGTTTGCCCACCTCCGGATCGCTGCACAGGCGGCTGTACTCCTCGGCAATGGTCATGTCGGATTTACTGAGAGCCATTTGGGCGTTGCTGAGCAGGTTGCGGAAAAACGGCCAGTTTTTGTACAGCTCGCGTAATGCGTTCAAGCGTTCCGGGTTGCCGGCGCAGTAGCTTTCCAGGCTGGAACCGATACCGTACCAGGCCGGAAAGGTTTGCCGGGATTGGGCCCAGGCAAACACCCAGGCAATCGCCCGCACCGAATATTTGGAACGGTCCTGCTTCTTGCGGTGCGACGGCCGGGAGCCGATGTTCAACTGGCCGATTTCCTGTACCGGGGTGGCTTCGTAAAAATAATCCAGAAAGCCCGGCGTATGTTCGGTCAATTGCCGGTAACTGCGTTCGCCCAATTGCGCCAGCTCGCTCATCAGGGCCAGATTGTCGGCCCGGTCCGGCTCGACCGGCTGGATCAGGCTGACACTGGCTTTCATCAGGCCGGTAATCCCCATGGTCAACTCGTATATGGCGGTTTCCATGTTGTTGTAGCGGTAAAACAGCACTTCGCCTTGTTCGGTGAATTTGATCTGCCCGCGCACGGTGGCCGGCGGTTGGGCCAGAATCGCTTCGTGAGTGGGGCCGCCGCCGCGGCCGAT